>NZ_JACVVI010000010.1:0-195807 GCF_016658625.1 Pantoea sp. S62
TGCGAGAGTAGGGAACTGCCAGGCATTAAATAAGTGAAGAAGCCCCGCACGCGAGTGCGGGGCTTTTTTACGTCAAGATTTTGCGATATTAAGTAGAAATAGTGACCGCAGTTCCACTTCCAGCAGCCCTCGTAACCCCCATGCTTCTCTCAAGAATCGCCAGCAACTCGCTGATTTTTCGCTAATTGGCGATATGGCTCACAATATTAATCTCAGATTACCCCGCCTTTACCTTCAGTAGACTTAAATGCTTTACTCAATCCTTTAAACGCTGTTGATCAGCAAGGAACAGAGGTAAGGCATGACAACAACAAATAATAAAATTCAGCCGGATGATACAAGGAAACGCATCTGGGCTATCGTCGGCGCGTCATCGGGCAACCTGGTTGAATGGTTCGACTTCTATGTCTATTCATTCTTCTCGCTCTACTTTGCGCACATCTTCTTCCCGCAGGGCGATACCACCACGCAGTTATTACAGACGGCTGGCGTTTTTGCGGCAGGATTTCTGATGCGTCCGATTGGTGGCTGGCTGTTTGGCTATATCGGCGACAAACATGGCCGAAAAAATTCGATGCTGGTTTCAGTCTGCATGATGTGTTTCGGGTCGCTGGTTATTGCCTGCCTGCCGGGTTACGCAACGATCGGCGTGGCGGCTCCCGTCATTCTGCTGCTGGCGCGTATGTTTCAGGGATTATCGGTGGGTGGGGAATATGGGACCAGCGCCACCTACATGAGCGAAGTAGCCCTGGAAGGGCGCAAAGGATTCTACGCCTCATTTCAGTATGTCACGCTGATCGGTGGCCAGTTAGCGGCGGTACTGACCGTGGTGGTGCTGCAATTTCTGCTCACTGACGCAGAGCTACGCAGCTGGGGCTGGCGAATCCCCTTCTTCCTCGGCGCACTGCTCGCGGTTGTCGCATTATGGTTACGGCGCTCTCTGGAAGAAACGTCAGACAAGACCAGCCGCGAACACCGCGATGCGGGAAGCGTAATTGGATTGTTGCGCAACCATACCCGTCCTTTCCTGATGGTGCTGGGTTTCACCGCAGGCGGTTCCCTGAGTTTTTATACCTTCACCACCTACATGCAGAAGTATCTGGTTAATACATCGGGTATGGATCCTAAAACAGCCAGCGGGCTGATGACCGGTGCGCTGCTGGTCTTTATGCTGATTCAGCCGATTATTGGTGCATTGTCAGATAAAATCGGTCGTCGCACCTCCATGATGATCTTTGGTGCGGGCGCGGCTATCTGTACCGTGCCAGTTCTGACGCTGCTCCAAAATGTGCAGAGTCCCGGCGTGGCTTTCCTGTTAATTATGCTGGCATTGCTGATTACCAGCTTCTACACGGCTATCAGCGGAATCCTTAAAGCCGAAATGTTTCCGCCGCAGGTGCGCGCACTGGGTGTCGGGCTCTCCTACGCTGTTGCGAATGCCATCTTCGGTGGTTCGGCAGAGTATGTCGCGTTGCTGATGAAGAAGCAGGGGATTGAGACCACCTTTTTCTGGTATGTCTCAGCGATGGGTGCGGTGGCGTTTCTGGTGTCGCTGTTGCTGCACAAGCGTGGTAAGGGGATTAAGCTTTAAAACAGCTACTGACTCAGATTCCACAGGGCAATGCCGCTGGCTGCACCGGCGGCATCCCAGGCGAAATCTTTCCAGCTCCAGCCGCTGCCATTCGGGCGGCTGTCATACAGCTCTTTTCCCGCCCCAGGACTTAACGAAAATAGAATGCCAGACCTGCTTTGCCTGCCAGAACTGCGGAAGCGACAACGTGTTCTGCTTTATCCCGTCCGGTCCATTGATCTTCCGCCATATGGGCACATCCACTACACAACAGCAAAGCAGCACGCTTCGCATAATGGATGCCTTCATGGCCGCAGGGATTAAAGAATACGGCTGATCAGGCGATCGATACGTATCCGGCGCAGACGACGAATCAGTTTCCGCACCTTGGCCGGATAATCAGCAATACTTTCAAGCTCACGGAAATGCGTCACTACCGTGGTGTGCTGACGGATTAGCGTCAGCTCTTTTTCACGCTGCGCTGCTAACTGCTGATGAGGATCGTGGATCAGCACCGCATTCTCCAGGTCGAGCCGCCATGCGCGTGGATTGAGGTTATTGCCGGTAATCAGCTGCCATTCATCATCGACCCACATCCCTTTAAGGTGATAACTGTTCTCGCCATCCTTCCACAGTCTTACAACCAACTGGCCGGTCGTAACGTAGTAGTGCAACCGGCTAAGGAAACGGCGCAGATTGATTTCATACAGGTATGGCAGCGCGCCGATAATTTTGAACGGCTGGTCGGGCGCAATATAGAAATCATTGGCTGTTTTATCACCGACGATAATCTCGACCTGTTTTCCCTGGCGCAGCAGGTTAATGATATTACGCACCAGCAAGGCGGGCAGGTTGAAGTAGGGCGTACAGATAATCAGCTTCTGTTCTGCACAGGGCATCAGATGAAAAATGGTTTTATTAAGCAGACTATGCTTACCCAGACCGACCAGCGGCGTGACCGCCAGCTCATCGTTGCCGGCATTCCCTTCAAAATGATAATTGAAGCCACGCAGATCCTGACGAAACTGGCGCGTCTCGTTTTTAATTTCAGGGCTGGAAGGGCGCTCAGCAAAATCGAGCCGGTTAACCGCTTCTGCTGGCTTCAGATTGAGCGTGATCCAGTCATACATGGTATCGGTCAGCTGCGAATTGCGGATAACCTGGTAGCGATCGTAGCGATACTTGTCATGCTGATGCAGGTAAACATCATTGATGCTGGCGCCGCTGTAGAGCAGCGTATCATCAATAATGAAACCTTTAAGATGGAGTACACCCAGGGCTTCGCGGGTATTAACCGGAATACCATACACCGGGATGGCAATATCGGCATAACGCGTCGCCATTTCGCAATACCAGTCGGCATTGGTTACGCCTCGTACTGCGCCAATTCGCCCACGCTGCGCACGATGCCAGTCTACCAGAATTGAGATATCCAGCTCCGGTCGCGCCTGCTTCGCATGATAAAGCGCATCCATGACGGCACGTCCGGCGTCATCGTTTTCCAGATAGAGCGCAACGATACAGATGCGGGTCTGCGCTGCCGCAATCTTCTCCAGCAACGTCTGACGAAATTCGGCCGGCGAGTAAAGTGTCGACATATCCGCAATGGATTGTGACAGTTTCGGCAGCTCTGCGAGGTGTTGTTGGTGTTTATTACGTTTAAATTTAGACAACATCACAGTGCACTTCTTCTCTGTTCATTGCATGGCCTTTTGCCATCAAATCAGGGTTATAACCATAAATAATAACATCAACTTCGTCGATTCGAACGTTTTTTACCTTTCTCTACAAGGTTAGCTGATCTCATTCTGTAAAGACAATTTCAGGCTGACAATACCGTCATCCAGTTGAATATCAACATGAAAATTGAGTTTTCGGGCCAGGGTAATCATGCCGCGGTTATGAGGCATGGTGATACCGTTTAATTGTTGCAAGCCGTGATGTCGGGTATAGCGGATCATCTTTTCCAGCAGACGACGGCCCATACCTAACCCTTTCAGGTCCGAACGGACCAGCACTGAAAACTCCGCATCAATGTTATCAGCGTCAGAGATGGCGCGTGTGACGCCAATGATTTCGGGGCGCCCCTGATGCTGACGGACCGCCACAATCGCCATCTCGCGGTCATAATCGATCTGAGTCATATTGGCGAGGTCATCATGCGTGAACTCGTTGATCTCACTGAAGTAGCGGTAGTAGAGATCCTCTTTGGTGACCTGACTGATAAAATCGCGCAGTAAAGGCTCATCCTCTGGCAGAATCGGGCGGAACAGGCAGAATTGCCCATCTTTTAACTCTACCTGCTCTTCCAGATGCTGCGGATAAGGGCGAATGGCCAGTCGTGTTTCGTTATCGCCGTGGAACGGGGCCAGCGTCAGAGTGACGTCCAGCAGGGTAAAGTCATTGCCCGCCGCCAGCAGCGGATGAATATCCAGTCGCTGGATCTCCGGGCAATCCACGACCAGATCAGAGACCTGCACCAGCAGCTGACTCAGGCCGGGGATATCCAGCGGATTCAGGGCGCTGCGGCTGCGGATTTTTCCGCTCTTGATCGCCTGAATGACCAGATAGCGTGCCAGCGTCATATTCAGCGGGGGGAGGGCAACGGCAGCCTGTTTATCAGCCTGCCATTCAACTCCGCCTTCACCCAGCATAATGATCGGGCCAAACAGAGCATCCTGTTCGACCACGACCCGCAGTTCCTGCGCGCCCGCACGGCTTGCCATGCTCTGAACCAGCAGCCCCTCAATACGTGCCTGCGGCAGCGTCTGCTTTACCCGATCAAAAATAGCTTCGGCGGCATGCTCCACTTCACTGGCATTGCGCAGGTAGAGCATCACACCCTGAACCTCTGACTTATGGGCGATATCGGGTGAACGCAGCTTCAGCGCCACCGGGTAGCCAATCTGGTCGGCAATGGCTACCGCTGCCGCACTGTCACTGGCGATCCAGGTTGGCAGCGTGGCCAGCCCATAAGCCTGCAGCACCGGCTGCACTTCGTGAGTGTCCAGTGAGGTAATGCCGCGCGCCAGCGCCTGTGACAGCAGCTGGTGAGCATGTGCACTGTCCTGGTTAAGCGTGGCGGGCAGGGCAGGCGTTTCGCGCAGCTGCTTCTGATTACGCCGGTACTCAACCTGATGCATAAAGGCGGTCACGGTGCCTTCCGGCGTACGCCAGGTCGGTATACCCGCCTGCGTAAAGGCACGACGCGCAGCCTGTGAAGAGAACTCGCCGCTCCAGTTGGTCAGCAGCGTCACCAGCTTGCCGCGCGGGTGGCGGGCCACGGTATCGATCAGATGTGCGGCTGTTTCAGTCGCGGGCGCGACCGCGCTTGGGGCATGAATGATCATTAAAGCATCAAGTTCATGGCTGTCGAGCAGGATATCCACACAGGCAGCGTAGCGCTCAGCGGTGGCGTCATCTTTTAAATCCAGCGGATTACCACGACCCGCACCGGCAGGCAAAATAGCCTCAAGCTGCCGACGCGTTTCATCGCTGAGCTGCGCCAGTTTCCCGTTGCGGGCATAAAGCTCATCCAGCGCCAGCGCGGCGGGCGCCGCACCATTACTGATGATCATCAGCCTGTCGCCGCGCAGTGGCCGCATATGACTCAGCGATTCAACGGCGGAAAACAGCTCATGGGTATCCTGTACCCGCAGCAATCCGGCGCGCTGAATGGCCGCATCCCAGGCAGCGTCCAGACCACTGTGGGTGCCAAGCAGCGCCTGCGCTTCACGGCTGCGACCACTCTTGATCACCAGAATCGGTTTATTACGGGAGGCGCTGCGTGAGGCGGAAACAAAGCGACGTGCGTCACTGAGGTGCTCCAGATAAAGGAGGATGGCGCTGGTTTTACCGTCGCGAGCCAGGAAGTCGAGCAGGTCATCAACATCGGTGTCCAGGCTGTCACCCAGTGCGATAAACCACGAAAAACCGAGGTTACGCTGCTGCGCCCAGTCGAGAATGGTATTCGACACGGCGGCGGACTGGGAGATAAACGCGATACGGCCTTTCTCTATGGGTACCGGCGAGAAGCTGGCATTGAGTCCCTGCCAGGGGGCCAGCAGACCAAGACTGTTCGGTCCCAGCAGACGTATCTGCCACTGGCTTGCGCAGGCTTTAAGTTCCGCCGACTGGCTGGCAGGCGCAGAGAGAATAATACAGGCCTTGCAGCCTTTCTCGCCGAGCTGTTGCAGCAATTCGAGGTTACGTTTTGAGTGGGTGCAGATCACCGCCAGGTCAGGCGCGAAAGGTAAGCTGTCGATAGTGGGCCAGGCGAGTACGCCGCTGACCGCTTTGTATTTTGGCGTCACCGGCAGCACCGGTCCGCTAAAACCGCCAGCCAGCAGGTTACGCATCATAAAGTAGCCGGCACGCCCGGGCGTGACCGAGGCACCAATCACTGCAATTGATTTAGGTCGTAACAGCGCTTCCAGTCCGCGTTGGCTCATCTCGCCCTCCAGAGATCGGGATTTGCGTGATTGTAAACGCTTTTTGCTGACAGTGCTTCCGGGCAGATCGCAGGCTGAACATCCGGATCCTGCAAACTGTCAGGGCAGGCTCATGCCTGCCAGCCAGAGAGGGATGCGGTTAAGCCTGCCCGGCGTGATGCGGCTTTCCTGCCAGGTAAGCCGTGCGGAACCGATCGAAATGGTGAGATAGCGCCTCTGCCGCCCGCCGATCGCCCGCCTGTGCCAGCAGCGCCGCTGCCACTTCAGCGGTACAGTGCTGACCTTCGCCGTGGGCCTCACGCAGCGTGTAGCGCGAAGGCGTGCTGACATCCAGCGACATCACCGGCAGGGCATCGAGCCAGGGACTTTTGCGAAACATCTTGCGCGCTTCGGTCCAGGTGCCATCCAGCATAATAAACAGCGGCGGCTTGCCGTTGATGGGTGGCGTTGTCAGCACCTCGCGACCGGGATCGGCATAGGAAGCCGGAAAGACGACCAGCGGCTGATAATCGGGATTACGCACGGCCGCCAGCAGTAGCGGATCCGGTTCGGTGCGTGACCAGCCAAATGCCTGGGTATCCGGCAGAATATCGGCAATCAGACGACCGGTGTTACTTGGCTTCATTGGCTCGGTATCAAACATCACCAGGCAGAAGCGACTACGGGCAGACTGCGGCACGATCTGGCTGCAGAGGCAGTTGGCCTCTGGCAGCAGGCAGCCCTGGCAGCGAATGACTCGATTTCCGCGCGCGAGGAAAGGACGGGTGGCACGGGCCAGGCGTTGGGTGCGCAAGCGCAAAACGGCATTATCAGACATGAGTATTCAGGGCAGGAAAAACGTCAGTGTAATCGAAGCGCAGATGAAAAGGAAAAGGCCAGACTGGCTGGCCTTTGAAGTTTAGAGTGATTCGTCAAGCCATTCGTTAAACGGCGCTTTGGGCATAGCACCGTTCAGCATGTCGACCCGCTCGCCATTTTTAAACAGCATAATGGTCGGGATGCTGCGAATGTTGAAACGGGCGCTCAGGGCGGGCTCCGCTTCGGTATTCACTTTAATAAAGCGGACCTTGCCGCTGCGTTCACTGGCGACATCTTTAAACACCGGCGCAAAATTGACGCAGGGGCCGCACCAGGGCGCCCAGAAATCGATCACTACCGGCAGATCATCCTGCAGATATTTGTCAAAGTTGGCGCTGGTGGCATTCACCACTTCGCCATCGAACAGCTCATTTCCGCAGCGACCACATTTCGCCACGTCGGCAAGGCGTTCGTCAGGAACGCGATTGGTTGCCTGACATGAAGCGCATACCGTATTCATAGGAACCTCTGATGTTGAAAAGTGTCAGTCTGGTAATAGTTGTCCATTATGAAAGGGGGCGGTTTTTCGCTCAATCTGGATTGCTCTATAGGTTCAATAGTTGATAGCTAAGCGCCAGCACATCAGGTAATCTGCGCGCTCTAAATGCAGGAGGAAGACATGAACGACGAATATAAAGGCAAGAGCGGCAAAGTTAAGGTGATGTACGTGCGTGGCGAGGACGATAAAAGCGCGCGCGCGCCGAATCCTCGTACAGGCAAAGGTGGTCACTCTGCTGCCCGCCAGGATGATAATCGTCGTTCATCTGGCCCCCGCACTGAACGCACTCAGGAAGGCGGTCGCTCCGCTGGTCGTCGCGGTGACGACACCGGTCGCAGCAGTTCACCGCGTCGTGATGAAGGCGGACGTGGTGCACCACGCCGTTCAGACGATGGCGCAGGTCGCCGCAACGATCGTGGTGATGACAGCCGCGGCGCCTATGGCAGCAGCGACTCCCCGTGGCGCACCGTGTCACGCGCACCATCCGCCGATCGTGCGTCATCCCCTGAGAGCGATAAGCCGGATCACGGCGGCATCAGCGGCAAGAGCTTCGTCGATCCTGAGCAGATCCGCCGTCAGCGTAATGAAGAGACCCGCGTCTATGGCGAGAACGCCTGTCAGGCGCTGTTCCAGAGCCGTCCGGAAGCGATTGTTCGCGCCTGGTTCGTGCAGGAAGTTACACCGCGTTTCCGCGAAGCGCTGCGCTGGCTGGCGGCTAACCGCAAAGCCTATCACGTGGTAGAAGATGCTGAGATCACTAAAGCATCAGGTACAGAGCATCATGGCGGCGTCTGCTTCCTTATCAAAAAGCGTATGGGCATGGCGGTGTCTGAATGGCTGAGCCAGGCAAATACGAAAGATTGCGTACTGGCACTGGAAGATGTCAGCAACCCGCATAACCTCGGCGCAATTATGCGCAGCTGCGCGCACTTTGGCGTAAAAGGTTTGCTGGTGAATGACGCTTCACTGCTGGAGTCAGGTGCAGCCGTGCGTACCGCAGAAGGCGGCGCTGAGCATGTGCAGGCGATCAGCGGCGCAACCTTCAGCGAAGGTCTGGAAGCGTTCCGTAAAGCAGGTTACACCATCGTGACCACCTCCAGCCATCAGGGCACGCCGCTGGCGCAGGCTCAGCTGCCGGAGAAAATGGTGCTGGTGTTAGGTCAGGAGCGTGAAGGTCTTTCTGACACCGCGTTCAAACAGGGTGATATGAGCCTGTCGATTGGCGGCACCGGTAACGTGGAAAGCCTCAACGTCTCTGTCGCAACCGGCGTACTGCTCGCCGAATGGTGGCGTCAGAACGCATAAAAAAACGGGCCGAAAGGCCCGTTTTTTTTGGCAGGTACGGGTCAGCGTTAAGATCGAGCCTGCGCAGGGAACAGGGTCAGCTCGGAAAGACGCAAAAAACGCCATCCCTCTGTGAACATGTCAGAAATGAAAAACGGGCCGAAAGGCCCGTTTTGCTGTGTGACATCAGTGCGCGCCACCACCACCACCGCCTGCCCCAAACGGCGGACGGGCAAACCAGATCAGCACCAGCAGGATCAAAAATACTCCCGCCGATGCCCAGAAGATCTCATTCGCTGAAACAATCAGTCCCTGATTGGTAATCTGCTGCGCGATATAAGCTGACGCCTGCTGCTGCGTCATCCCCATGCTCTCCAGCTGGCTATACATCTGCTGTGAATTGACGTTATACGGGGTAATCGACTCCGTCAGATAGCTATGATGCATCGACTCGCGATTCGTCCACATGGTGGTGGTAATCGACGTTCCCACTGAACCGGCAAAGGTTCGCATAAAGTTCGACAGGCTGGAGGCGGCGGCCATGCGCTCCGGCGGCAGTCCCGACAGCGTAATGGTGGTCAGCGGCATAAAGAAGCAGGCTACGGCAAAGCCCTGGATAAACTGCGGCCAGGCTGAGGCACCAAAGTCCATGCCCGGTTCAAACGTATACGCGCGCCAGTAGAAGCAGACGGCATACATAATGAAGCTGAACGTGACCAGCCGTCGCATGTCGAGCTTATGCGCAAAGCGACCAATAATCGGCGACAGGATTACCGGCAAAATCCCCACCGGCGCAGATGCCAGACCCGCCCAGGTTGCGGTGTAGCCGTAGACCTCCTGCAGCAGTTGCGGCAACAGGACTATCGAGCCGAAGTAAAGCATATAAGCCAGACTGATCGACAGGCAGCCAATGGTGAAGTTGCGCGATTTAAACAGCGACAGGTCGATGATAGGGTGATCGTCCGTCAGCTCCCACACCAGCAGCACTGACAGCGCAATAACCGCCACGACCCCGAGCACGATAATCTCGGACGAGTTAAACCAGTCAAGCTCCTTTCCGCGGTCCAGCATCACCTGCAGACAGCCGATCCCCACCACCAGCAGCACCAGACCGACCATATCGATCGGCCGGATTTCTGTTTTGGTTTCCCGGCCACGCAGGGTCTGCAGCGTCAGTATGACTACTGCCACACCAATGGGCACGTTGATAAAGAAGATCCAGCCCCAGTGGTAGTTATCGCTGATCCAGCCACCCAGTATCGGGCCACAGATCGGCGCAACAATCACCGTCATCGCCCACAGCGACAGCGCAACACTCCGCTTGGCCGGAGGATAGTTGTTGAGCAGAAGACTTTGCGACAGCGGAATCAACGGACCCGCGACGATCCCCTGAATGACGCGGAAAAAGATCAGCATCTCCAGACTATCTGACATGCCACATGCCCATGAGGCGATAGCAAACAGAATGGTCGACCAGGTGAAGAGCTTCACTTCACCGATGCGTTTTGCCAGCCAGCCGGTCAGGGGGATCGAGATCGCATTGGCGACGCCAAACGAAGTGATCACCCAGGTGCCCTGAGAGTTCGACGCCCCCAGGTTCCCGGCAATGGTAGGGATAGCCACGTTGGCGATGGTCGAGTCCAGAACCTGCATGAACGTCGCCAGCGACAGCGCAATGGTCATCAGGACCAGCGGCATCCCTTCAAGCGGTTTTTGTGCCATTACAGACTCCGCGTTCTCATCCGGCGTTGGCGCGGACGATATCGGTGATCAGCTGATTGACCGGCGCAAGGTCAATCGCCAGCGCGTTGCTGCTGTAAGCGGCCTGCTGACGGGCGCTGGTGGCGAGCGCGCTACCCTCTTTGCTGGTGGTATCGATTTTAACCAGCGTGGAGAGGCCGATGCGCAGCGGATGCCTGGCGATATCGTCCTGATTCAGTTCGATACGAACCGGCAGACGCTGCACCACCTTAATCCAGTTACCGGTGGCATTCTGTGCGGGCAGCAGAGAGAAGGCGCTGCCGGTGCCCATATCCAGCCCCACGACTTTACCCTGATAAACCACTTCGTCACCGTAGATGTCGGCGACCACGGTGGCAGGCTGACCGATACGAACGCCTGCCAGCTGCGTCTCTTTGAAATTCGCATCGACCCACAGATTGGTGGCAGGTACGACAGCCAGCAGCGGGGTGCTGGTAGAGATTTGCGAACCGACCTGTACGCTGCGACGGGAGACAAAGCCATCCATCGGGCTGCGAATTTCGGTGCGCTGCAGCGCCAGCCAGGCGTCACGCAGCTCAGCCGCGCTCTGTTGCACGGCAGGCTGATTCTCCAGCGAGGTGTTGAGGATCATCGCCTGATTCGCATTGTATTGCTGAATGGCTACGTCCAACTGCGCTTTGGCCGTTGCCACGGCGTCACGGGCGTGCTGCAACTCTTCACGGCCAATCAGGTTAGCCGCACCTAATGGCTCACGACGTTTCAGGTCGGCTTCTGCCTGCGCCAGCGCGGTCTGCTGCAGCGTAATGCTGGCCTGATACTGTTTGCCATTAATCATCAGCTGATGCGTCTGACGCACGCTGGTGGCCAGTGCCGTCTGCGCTTTTTCAAACGCCTGCTCGGCATCGGTCTTATCGAGTGACACCAGCACATCGCCTTTTTTGACGAAATCGGTATCTTCAAACCAGACTTTATTCACGCTACCGGAGACCTGGGCCATCACCTGCACCTGATTACCTGCAACGTAGGCGTCATCGGTTTCCTGAAAATGGCGCAGCACCAGGAACCAGTAAACGCCCCAGGCAATACCAATCAGCACAAAGATCAGCGCCAGCACAATGAGCACGCTTTTGCGCTTCTTCTTTTTGCTGGCTGACGGTTGCGGGCTTTGTGCTTCTGCCGTTGCACTCATGACTTTCTCCACGTTTTCCATTTAGTCGGGCGGCAGAAATCCTTTTCTGCCAGCGCCCGAGTCGAAAAAGCCAGCGACTGAGCGCTGGCCAGATAAAAAAGGAAATTAAAATAACGATTTCGACAGGTGATTGTGTCGCACTTATTGCTATTAGCGGGACAGCGAGGCGATCAGCTGATCTTCATCCATTTTATCAAGACGATTAAGCAACTTACGGGTAATGCCTTCGAGCTGAGACTTCTCATCGACTGACAGCGACGACCAGAGGTACTGCAGGCTCTGATGCTGAGGTGGCAGCAACTGACGCAGGAACTCCATCCCTTTATCGGTCAGATGCAGGTGCAGACAACGACGATCGTGATCGCTTTCGCGACGCTCAATCCAGCCGCGCTTTTCCAGCTCATCAGCAATGCGCGTGGCATTGGTGCGTGAAGAGCCAAGGGCAGAGCTGAGCTCAGAAGGCTGAATGCTGTGATTTTCCTGCGCATCCAGTGTAATCAACGCCATAAACAGGGTCTCATTAATACCCTGTGCTTTCAGCATCTTATTGCGGTTGTCCAGCAGTTTACCCTGCATATGCATACAGAGACGCGTCAGAATAATTTCCTGCAACGGAAAATCCTTATGGCGATTGGCACGGATGTTTAGCATCTGCTCAATGGGAGTAAACGAACTTTCCATTAAAAAAAACCTCACTAATTGCAACTTGTATAATAACTATGGTGACAGGCTAAGCGTAGTCACTTTTTGGCAGGTGGTCGCTGACAGACTCGCACGCTGCACCATCAAAGGTATTCCAGGCCATTCCCTGGCCCTGGGTCAAAAACCCGTACGCCCGGCGGCAGCCGCAGTGCCGGGACGTTATCAAAAAGGGGGCAAATTTAATAATATCGCGAGGAAAAATAACTGAAGTGAATAGGTTTGTTACTAACCATAACAAACCTAACCATTTGTGACCAGACCAATGCACTGTCCGGACAGCCTTCAGTTAATTTTTTCCGGCTCAAAGCGCGATCCGCCCGCCCAGATCAGCAGATTCACTAAAGTCAGTAACGCACCAGCGATACAGACACCATACCAGCCCGCAAGATGGTAAGCGGTAGCGGAGAGCAGCGAGCCCGCCGCACCACCGATAAAGTAGCTGGTCATGTAACCGGCATTCAGACGATTACGCGCCTCCGGCATCTGCGCATAAATCACGCTCTGATTGGTGATATGAACAGCCTGTACTGCCAGATCCAGCAGCAGGATGCCGACGATCAGCGGCACAAGCTGCTCTGCACCCCACGCAATGGCGGCCCACGACAGCAGCATCAGCAGCAGGCCCAGTCGGGTCGTCAGTTTCGCTTTGCCTTTATCCGCCAGGGAGCCCGCCTGGCGTGCGGCCAGCGCACCCGCGGCACCGACCAGACCCAGCAAGCCAATTTTGCCTTCTGAGAAGTGATAGGGCGCGCCGGAGAGCAGAAACGCCATCGAGGTCCAGAGCAGGCTGAAATTGGCAAAGGAGAGACAGCCGGTCCAGGCACGAGTGCGGATCACCCGATTACCTGCATACAGCCGAAAGATGGACGCCAGCAGTTGCGGATAGCTCATGGGCACGGATTGTTTCACGCGTGGCAGCGAGCGCCACAGTGCCAGCGCCATAATCACCATCAGCAGGCTGGCGGTCCAGTAGACGGTGCGCCAGCCGCCAAGCTGTGCCAGGCCGCCTGCCACGGTACGCGCCAGCAGAATTCCCAGCAGCAGACCGCTCATTACCGTTCCGACAATTTTACCGCGTCGCTCCGGCTCAGCCAGCGTGGCGGCCAGCGGCACCAGAATTTGTGCGGCGACCGAAAACAGGCCGGTCATGACCGTGCCCAGCAGTAAAAAGAGGAACGTGTGCGACAGGGCGATAATCACCATGCCCGTCGCAGCCAGCAGGATCATCGTCACAATCAGGCTGCGTCGTTCAAAGCGATCGCCCAGCGGCACCAGCAACAGCAGACCGCAGGCGTAGCCGAGTTGCGCCGTGGTGACAATAAACCCGGCAAGGCTCACAGAGAGATCAAACTGCTGGGCGATGGTATTGAGCAGTGGCTGAACGTAGTAATTACTGGCTACACAGAGGCCGGTAGCTACTGACATCAGCATTACTAAAGCAGGCGTCAGACCCTGGCGAGTCGCATTCATAAACAGCATCGGTCGCTAATAATCATTTTAGGTTAATAATAACTCAAAAAACTATTTCACACGCATGTTTATTAACAGGCCATACCAGTCATAACAAGAGGTTTAAACCACGGTAGAGGATTTACGGGTGACGTTATGCGAACAGGCTCAGGAAGCATACGCCTTTCGCAAAGACGCAAAAGATGCCATCAATGGCCCGCTATGCTTTGCTACAGGCGTATGCTCCCGTCGCTTTGAGTTTTGGTGCCGTCTGAATGAAGAAACGCTTTCAGATCAGGACGACCTGCCCGACTATCAGAAATTCCAGTCTTCGTCTTCGGTCTCGACTGCTTTCCCCATCACATAGGAGGAGCCTGAACCGGAGAAGAAGTCGTGGTTCTCGTCGGCGTTGGGCGACAGTGCCGACAGAATGGCCGGATTCACGGCTGTCAGCTCTGCCGGGAACAGCGCCTCATAGCCCAGATTCATTAATGCTTTGTTGGCGTTGTAGTGCAGGAAGGTTTTTACCTCTTCCACCCAGCCGACATCACCATAGAGCGCCTCGGTGTAAGCCACTTCGTTTTCATACAGCGCCAGCAGCAGATCATAGGCAAACTGCTGCAGCTCTTCGCGACGCAGATCGTCAGCGCTGGCCAGCGCCTGTTGATATTTGTAGCCGATATAGTAACCGTGCACCGCTTCATCGCGGATAATCAGGCGAATCAGGTCTGCAGTGTTGGTCAGCTTGCCCCGGCTTGACCAGTACATCGGCAGCCAGAAGCCGGAATAGAACAGGAACGACTCCAGGAAGACGCTGGCGATCTTCTTCTTCAGCGGATCATCTGCCCGGTAGTGCTCCAGGATAATGCGCGCCTTGTTCTGCAGCGGCCCATTCTCTTCGCTCCACTGGTAGGCGGCATCCACATCCTGCGTGTTGCACAGGGTTGAGAAGATCGAACTGTAGGAGCGGGCATGTACCGCTTCCATAAAGCTGATATTCGACAGTACCGCTTCTTCGTGTGGGGTAATCGAATCCTCCATCAGTCCCGGCGCGCCGATCACATTCTGGATGGTGTCGAGCAGCGTCAGGCCGGTAAAGACCCGGATGGTCAGCTGCTGCTGCTGTTTATCCAGCATCTGCCAGCCGGGCAGATCGTTGGAGAGTGGCACCTTTTCCGGCAGCCAGAAGTTGCTGGTAAGGCGATTCCACACCTCAAGATCTTTATCATCCTGAATGCGGTTCCAGTTAATGGCCTGAATCTGTTTAAGTTTCATCGTTTTTCATTACAGGGAGCATGAGACGCAGCCCTGAACCTCCGTGCCCTGAAGCGCCATCTGACGCAGTCGAATGTAATAGAGCGTTTTGATGCCTTTTTTCCACGCGTAAATCTGCGCTTTGTTGATGTCACGGGTGGTGACGTCATCGCGGAAGAACAGCGTCAGCGACAGTCCCTGATCGACGTGCTGCGTTGCTTCTGCGTAGGTATCAATAATTGCTTCCGGCCCAATCTGATACGCATCCTGATAGAGGTGAAGATTCTCATTGGTCATAAATGGCGCGGGATAGTAGACGCGGCCGGTTTTGCCCTCTTTGCGGATCTCGATAGGGGAGACAATCGGATGGATGCTGGAGGTGGCGTGGTTGATGTAGGAGATCGAACCGGTCGGCGGGATCGCCTGCAGGTTCTGATTAAACAACCCGTGCTGCATCACCGCATCACGCAGCGCCTGCCAGTCTGCCTGCGTGGGCAGCGTCAGTCCGGCATCGGCAAACAGTTGAGCTACCCGTTCAGTACGCGGCAGCCACGCGCGCTGCAGATACTTATCGAAATAAACGCCGCTGGCGTAGTCCGAATCCGCAAAGCCGTCGAAAGTCTGCTGATGCTCCTGCGCCAGCTGATTAGAGGTACGCAGCGCATAGTAGGTGATGCAATAGAAGTAGAGATTGGTGAAATCCAGCGCTTCCGGCGAACCGTAGGCGATACCTTCACGCGCCAGATAGCCGTGCAGGTTCATCTGACCCAGGCCAATGGCGTGCGAGCGGCGATTGCCTTCGGCGATGGAAGGCACCGAGCCGATCTCGCTCATCATCGACACCGACGTCAGGGCGCGAACAGCCACATCCACGGTGCGCGCCAGATCGCGCGAATCCATGGCGTGCGCAATATTCAGTGAGCCGAGATTACACGAGATATCTTTGCCGACGCGGCGATAGCTGAGATCGTCGTTGTACTCGCTGGCGCTGTTTACCTGCAGGATCTCAGAGCAGAGGTTGCTCATATTGATGCGACCGGCAATCGGGTTGCTGCGGTTCACACTGTCCTCATACATGATGTAGGGATAGCCCGACTCAAACTGAATTTCGGCCAGCGTCTGGAAAAAATCACGCGGCTGAATATAGGTTTTCCGGATGCGATCGTCCGCCAGCATCTCGTCATACTTTTCGCTGATGCTGATATCACCAAAGGCCTGACCGTAGATCCGCTCCACGTCGTAGGGCGAGAACAGCGCCATCGGTTTATTCTCTTTCGCCAGCTGGAAAGTGATATCGGGGATCACCACGCCCAGCGACAGGGTTTTGATGCGGATCTTCTCGTCGGCATTTTCGCGCTTGGTATCCAGAAAGCGAAAAATATCGGGATGGTGCGCATTGAGCCACACCGCGCCAGCGCCCTGACGTGCGCCAAGCTGATTCGCATAAGAGAAGGCATCTTCCAGCATTTTCATCACCGGAATCACGCCCGACGACTGATTTTCTATGCGCTTGATCGGCGCACCGGACTCTCGCAGATTGGACAGTAAAAAGGCGACGCCGCCGCCCCGTTTTGACAGCTGCAGTGCCGAGTTCACGGCGCGACCAATCGATTCCATATTGTCTTCGATGCGCAGCAGGAAGCAGGAGACCAGCTCACCGCGCTGCTGTTTGCCGCAGTTCAGAAAGGTGGGTGTGGCAGGCTGGAAACGGCCGCTGAGGATCTCCTCCAGCAGCGCCCGCGCCAGCGTTTCATCGCCCTGGGCCAGCGTCAGCGCCACCATACAGGCGCGCTGCTCGAAGGTTTCCAGATAGCGTTTGCCATCAAAGGTCTTCAGCGTATAGCTGGTGTAGTACTTCCAGGCACCGAGAAAGGTTTTGAACTCAAATCTCCGGTTCTCCGCCACCTCATGCAGCGCAAGCAGGAAATCAAAATCGTACTGGTTCAGCACATCCGCTTCGTAATAACTCTCCGCCACCAGATAGCGTAAACGCTCAGCGTTGCTGGCGAAGGAAACCGTATTGGGCTGCACATGCTGCAGATAAAACTGACGTGTCGCTTCGCGATCCTTGTCGAACTGGATGCGGCCATCCGCGTCATAGAGGTTCAGCATGGCATTAAGGGCGTGATAATCGAGCGTCACGCCGTTGAGGGTATCTGTTGTTGCCAAAATTGGGTTACTCCCGCTTTAACTTTCGCAATATCGTCAGGCGTTCCCATCAGCTCGAAGCGGTAGAGACAGGGAACCTGACATTTTTTTGCAATGATGCTGCCCGCCAGGCAGTAACCGGCACCGAAGTTACGGTTGCCGGCCGCGATCACGCCACGAATACCGCGCCGGTTCGCTTCATCATTAAGAAACTGAATCACCTGACGGGGCACCGCACCGCGACTGCTGCCACCGCCATAGCTGGGCACCACCAGAATATAGGGCTGGTCGATATGCAGCGCCTCCCGGGCATCCAGCGGGATGCGCCGGGCGGGCAGGCCGAGGCGTGTCACAAACCGGTGGGTGTTTTCCGACTGGCTGGAAAAATAGACCAGCGGGAACATGCGGTTAGCCTCCGACAGCGGCAAGCTGACGCAGCGTGGCGATCTTGTCCGGGCGGAAGCCGCTCCAGTGATCGTTATCTGCCATCACGACCGGTACCTGGCGGTAACCCAGTGTTTTCAGGTTATCGATAGCATCCGGCTGGCTGTCGAGATTGATCAGCTGATAGGCGAGCCCCTGACGATCCATGGCATTTTTGGTTGCCGTACACTGGACACAGTTATCTTTAGTGTAAATAATAATGCGCATGATTCGTATTTCCCTCTGTATGCGGTTCTGATGTCCGGAAATGAAGCTGATGCAGCCTGTTGCGGGCTTCATTCGGGCGGGCATCTGGTGTCGTGCTGATGAGGTAAATACTAGATGTAGTGGTTTGAGGGGTCAAGCCCACCAGATATAGGGTTTTATGATTTGCATTTGCGCAACAGAGGCAAAGCCAGCAGGGATGCGCCCTGCCGCCTGGAAAATTCTTTTGTAAATGTCGCAGGCCGGAAAAAGGGCAAAAAAAAGCCCCGCACGGGGCAGGGCTCAGGGGATTTTTTGTACTTAGCGGCGTGAAGCCAGCAGTATACCCACTACGATACCAAACGCGGCGCCGACACCTACACCGTGCCATGGTTTGTCATGCACGTAGGTATCAACCTGTGCACCGGCATCACGTGCAACCTGAGATACGCGGTTGCTGCCACCGTTCAGTTTAGAGCGGGTCTGCTTCAGCAGTTTTTCTGCCTGACTACGGGCAGAATCCACTTCGTCTTTGGCGTCACTGCCATAAGATTTCAACAGCGCTTCCAGTGAATCGGCCAGCTCATTCACATCCTGATTGATATCAATGTCATCGTTTTTTACAGTGCGATTAAACATTTTTTAGCTCCCTTTGATTTAAAAACGTAATACTAGTGTAGACGACCTTTTTGATAAACGAGACGCGGGAGTGTTCTTTAGGGAAAATTCCGAATGCCCACTCTGTCATGCTGATGTAAGGTTGCGAAGCTTTTGAAAGAGGAGAGGATCGAGCATGTATTTACGACCAGATGAGGTAGCGCGCGTACTGGAAAAAGCGGGTTTCGAAGTCGATGAAATTACCCCACGGGCCTATGGCTATCGCCGTGGTGAAAACTACGTTTATGTGAATCGCGAAGCGCGCATGGGGCGCATGGCTTTAGTGATTCACCCGACGCTGAAAGAGAAAAGCCAGCCGTTCGCTGAACCTGCTTCAGAAATGAAGACCTGCGATCACTACACCCAATTCCCTCTCTACCTGGCGGGTGATTCACAGGAACATTACGGCATCCCGCACGGATTCAGTTCCCGCATGGCGCTGGAACGCTATATTCAAAGCGTTTTCGGCTAACGCATCAGGCCCCGCCGCGACGGGGCACTGAACCACCTGACCATCCTCCCTGTTTACCCTGCCGTTGCAATTACCGGCTGTGACGCGTATAAATTTGTCCCTTATAGATGTTTAGACGTCCATACGGATAAAAGTGATGAGCGAACAGCCAACTCCCTCGCAGGAACAATTTAAACGCACCATGAAAGTGCGCCATCTGGTGATGTTATCGCTGGGCGGCGTGATCGGCACCGGCCTGTTTTTTAACACCGGCTATATCATTTCAACCACCGGCGCGGCGGGAACGCTGCTCGCCTATCTGATTGGCGCGCTGGTGGTCTGGCTGGTGATGGTCTGCCTGGGCGAACTCTCCGTAGCGATGCCGGAAACCGGCGCGTTCCACGTCTACGCCGCGCGTTATCTCAGCCCGGCAACCGGCTACACCGTGGCCTGGCTCTACTGGCTGACCTGGACGGTGGCGCTTGGCTCCAGCCTGACGGCGGCGGGTTTCTGTATGCAGTACTGGTTCCCGCAGATCCCGGTGTGGATCTGGTGCCTGGTCTTCTGCTGCGCCATCTATCTGCTCAACGTCATCTCAACCCGCTTCTTCGCGGAAGGAGAGTTCTGGTTCTCACTGATAAAAGTCGTCACGATTGTCGCCTTTATCGTGCTGGGCGGCGCGGCGATGTTTGGCTTTATCCCGATGAAAGATGGCACGCCCGCGCCGGGCCTGAGCAATCTCACCGCGCACGGCTGGCTGCCCAATGGCGTACTGCCGATTCTGATGACGATGGTAGCGGTGAACTTCGCCTTTTCCGGCACCGAGCTGATCGGGATTGCTGCCGGTGAAACTCAGCAGCCGGAGAAAGTGCTGCCGCTGGCGATCCGCACGACGGTGGCCCGACTGATTATTTTCTTTATCGGCACCGTATTTGTGCTGGCGGCGCTGATTCCGATGGATCAGGCGGGGATTGTCAAAAGTCCGTTTGTGCTGGTGTTTGAAAAGATCGGCATTCCTTATGCGGCTGACATCATTAACTTTGTGATCCTGACTGCTATCCTCTCTGCGGCCAACTCGGGCCTGTATGCCTCCGGGCGCATGCTCTGGTCGCTGGCTAATGAAAATACACTGCCGCGCGCCTTTGCCAGCGTCAACAAGCGCGGCGTGCCTCTGCTGGCCATCACCGTCAGCATGATCGGTGGCTTACTGGCGCTGGTCTCCAGCGTGGTCGCACCGGACACGGTATTTGTGGCGCTGTCGGCCATCTCCGGCTTTGCGGTGGTCGCGGTCTGGCTCAGCATCTGCGCCTCGCATTTTGTTTTCCGTCGCCGTCATCTTCAGCAGGGCAAATCGCTGGCCGAGCTGGGCTACCGTGCGCCGCTCTATCCGCTGACGCCGATTCTGGGCTTTCTGCTCTGCCTGCTGGCCTGTGTCGGGCTGGCGTTTGATCCGACCCAGCGCATTGCGCTGTGGTGTGGCATCCCGTTTGTGCTGTTCTGCTATGCCGCTTACCATCTGACCCACAAATCATCCCCGAAGCCTGAGGAGGCCAAAGATGTCGCATAACCCTGTCGCGCAGGCTTTAACGGAGTCGTCGCCGCTGATTCTGGATGGCGCGCTGGCCACCGAGCTGGAAGCCCGCGGCTGCCATCTGGCCGATGCGCTCTGGTCAGCGAAAGTGCTGATGGAAAATCCTGAGCTGATCTACCAGGTTCACTACGATTATTTTGTTGCCGGGGCGCGCTGTGCCATCACTGCCAGCTACCAGGCGACGCCGCAGGGCTTTGCCACGCGCGGTCTCGATGAGGCGCAGTCACTGGCGTTGATCGCCCAGAGCGTCGAACTGGCGCGCCGCGCCCGTCACGACTATCTGGCGGTACGGCCCGATGCGAAAACGCTGCTGGTGGCGGGATCGGTGGGACCGTATGGTGCCTTCCTGGCGGATGGTTCGGAATATCGCGGCGACTACGCGTTGCCGGAAGCGGAGATGATGGCGTTTCACCGCCCGCGCGTGCAGGCGTTGCTTGCGGCGGGTGCCGATCTGCTGGCCTGTGAAACCCTGCCTTCCTTTGCTGAAGCGCAGGCGCTGGTGAAGCTGCTGGATGAATTTCCTGAAAGCCGCGCCTGGTTCACGTTTACCCTGCGTGACGCCGGACACATCAGCGACGGCACGCCGCTGTCAGAGGTGGTGAGCTGGCTGAATCAGCAGCCACAGGTGGTGGCCATGGGGATCAACTGCGTGGCACTTGAGAGCGTGACGCCTGCGCTACACCAGTTGCAGAAGCTGACCGACAAACCGCTGGTGGTCTATCCCAACTCCGGCGAGCAGTATGATGCTGACAGCAAAACCTGGCATTCAGCGCCCTCGGGCTGCACGCTGCATGACAAGCTGGACGAGTGGCAACAGGCGGGCGCGAAGCTGATTGGCGGCTGCTGCCGTACCTCTCCCAACGACATCGCGGCTATCGCCCGCGCTTGTCAACCGCAATAAGCTGGCTGAATCGGGCGATGATAGCCCGATTGAGTCTGAAAGGGCGGTCTACACTCTGATCATTGATCACTCTGTGGACCCCTTCATGAAACAGCGAATTCTGGCTCTGGCCGCCGCGCTGCTGCTTAGCGGCTGTGCCACCATTGTCGGCACTGAAACCCAGATGGTACGCATCGACTCTCTGCCGCAGGGCGCGCGCTTTACCGTGCAGGATGAGCGTGGCTATGCAGTGGCGCAGGGTTTCACGCCGCAGACCGTTGAGCTGGCTAAATCGACCGGTCGCTACTTCGGTAAAAAGCACTACCTGCTGATGCTGGAAAGCCCGGGCTACGTGCCGGTCACGGTGCCGATTGAGGCGCGCGCTAACCTCTGGTATCTGCTGGGCAACATTCCGCTGGGTGGATTCCCCGGCTGGCTGCTGGTCGATCCTTTCTATGGCGGCATGTACGACCTCAAGCCGGAACATCCGCGTCCCTTTATGAACCCGGTTGGCGCGCGCGGCTGATTACTGCGCGGTTGGCTTCACCATTCCGCCTGGCGTTTTATGGCGTTCCAGATACTGATGCTGGAAAATGCACATGCGGATGGTGTTGCGGTACTCCCCGTTAATGAAAAACTCATGCTTAAGCACGCCTTCGATCTCGAAGCCGAGCTTGGTGTAGATGTGGATCGCTTTTTCGTTTTCCTGATCGACAATCAGGTAGAGCTTATAAAGATTCAGCACCGAAAAGCCGTAATCCATCGCCAGCTTTGCCGCCTGCGTGGCCAGCCCTTTGCCCTGATGGGCCGGATCGATAATGATCTGAAACTCAGCGCGCCGGTGCACATGGTTAATCTCGACCAGTTCCACTAATCCCGCTTTCTGCCCGCTGTGCTCCACCACAAAGCGGCGCTCGGTCTGATCGTGAATGTGTTTATTATAGAGATCGGACAGCTCTACAAACGCCTCATAAGGCTCCTCGAACCAGTAGCGCATCACGCTGGCGTTGTTATCCAACTGATGGACAAAGTGCAGATCTTCCCGCTCCAGCGGACGCAGTTTTACCGTCATTACCTGACTCCTTTTTTAAAGAAACTGCGGCGAGTATACCGCATCAGCCTGGTGCTGCGATTTGCGCAGTCGCATACGGTTGCTGGCTTCAGCGAACAGTGCGCCGTTCCGGCAGGGGAGAAGAGAGGTTAACGGCGGGCATAGAGGCGTGTTAAGACAGGCGGGAGAAAACAATAGCGCCGGACGGCAGGTGAACGCCATCCGGCTTGGTTTCAGGCAGAGATCTGTTCGATGATGCGACCCTGCGCCATACGCACCGCGCGATCGCACATGTGATCGATAACATCGGGATCGTGGCTGACCAGCACCATCGTCAGACCATCCTGTCGTTTCAGATCGTTGAGCAGATTAAGGATCTCGGCCTGCACTGACATATCCAGCGCCGACGTCGGCTCATCCAGCAGCAGGATCTTCGGCTGCAGCAGCAGGGCACGCACGATAGCGACGCGCTGACGCTGACCGCCGGAGAGCTGATGCGGATAGCGATCTGCCAGCGCAGGATCGAGTCCGACGTGACGGAAGCCCTGATCGATACGATCGTTGATATTGTCGCGTTTCAGCAGCTTCAGCGGCTCCGCCAGCGTGCGACGCAGGCGGTGACGTGGATGCAGCGAGGCATAAGGATCCTGAAACACCATCTGCACTTCCTGACGCAGTGCGCCGGTAAAGGCTTTGCCCGGCTGAACCTCGTGACCGGCAAGCTGCATCTGGCCCTGCCAGTGTGGATTGAGACCTGCCAGCACCCACAGCAGCGACGACTTGCCGCAGCCTGAAGGTCCTACCAGACCAAAACACTCGCCAGCGTTAACCTTCAGGTTGACCTCATGCACCACGGTGCGCAGTTCGTAACCCTGTTTGTGGGCGACGCTGAGATTGTGTAACTCAATCATAATTCGCCTCCAGCGCAGCGCGATCCAGCACCGGTAAAGCCTGGCCGTGAGTCGCTTTGCCCGGGCGGCAGGCCCACAGCGTGCGGGTATAGGGATGGGTCGCGCGCGGCAGATCGGCGGCGGGCAGCGTATCCAGCAACCGGCCTTTGTACATCACCATCACCCGCTCGCAATGTTCCGAGACCTGCTGCAAATCATGGCTGATCAGGAGCAGACCCATGTTGCGCGCCTCCACCAGGCCGCGGATCAGCGCCAGCACCTGATCGCGCATGGCGTGATCCAGCGCGGAGGTCGGTTCATCGGCGATCAGGAAGTCCGGATCGGTGATCAGCGCGATCGCCAGCATCACACGCTGGCCCATACCACCAGAGAGCTGATGCGGATAGTGCTGCATCAGACGACGCGGATCAGGCAGGCCGACCGCATCCAGCATCTCGCACACCTTCTCTTTGCGCTCGGCACGACTCAGACGGCGATGCAGGATCAGCGGCTCTTCTACCTGCCAGCCAATGGTGCGCGTCGGGTTAAGGGCATATTTCGGGTCCTGCATCACCATCGCCACGCGGTTACCGCGCAGCTGGTTCCAGTGGCGCTCACTCAGCGTCAGCACATTCTCACCGGCCACCTGCAGCTGGCTGGCCTGCAGATGCAGCGCGGGCGAGAGCAAGCCCATCAGGCTGCGGGCAGTGAGTGACTTGCCGGAACCGGACTCACCGACCAGCGCCACACGCTCGCGGCCCACGGAAAAACTGATGTTATCGACCAGCAGCGCATCATCGCTGCGAATGGTCAGCCCTTCGGCATGGAGCAGATTATTTTGCATGACGGGTATCCAGTCGGTCGCGCAGGCCATCGCCTGTCAGGTTAAAGGCCAGGCTGGCAAACAAAATGGCTGCGCCCGGTGCGGCAGCAACCCACCACTGATCGAAGATCACTTTACTGCCTTCGGCGACCATTGAACCCCATTCCGCCGTCGGCGGCTGAACGCCCATGCCGAGGAAGCCAAGACCGGCCGCGGCCAGGATAATCCCGCCCAGGCTCAGCGCGGCGCGGACGACCGCTGTCGGCATACAGAGCGGCAGGATATGACCAAACATCAGGCGAAAGCCCGTAATCCCCTGCATCCGCGCAGCGGCAAGGTAGTCGCTGCGGCGCAGTGCCAGCGTTTCAGCGCGCGCCTGACGGGCAAACGGCGGCCAGCTGGTCAGCGCCAGCGCCAGCGCCCCATTCATCAGGCCAGGGCCGAGAATCGCCACCAGCGCCAGCGCGATCACCAGGTTCGGCAGCGACAGAAAGATATCGGTAATGCGCATCAGCAGGCGTTCGGTCCAGCCGCCAACGTAACCGGCGGTGATGCCGATCAGCAGCCCGGCCGGAATGGTCAGCACCAGAATCAGCGACACCAGCAGCAGCGTAGGACGTGCGCCGTAAATCACGCGCGACAGCAGATCGCGGCCAAAGCCGTCGGTGCCAAACCAGTGCTGCGCCGACGGTGCCAGCAGACGGCTCGACATGGTCTGCATATTCGGATCGAATGGCGCAATCAGCGGTGCCAGCAGCGCCATCAGGATAAGAATCGCCACCAGCGTCAGCCCAACGGTTAACGAGGTCACACGTTGACGGCGACGGCGTGGTCGCAGCGTTTCGAGTTCAGAGAGTTGTTGCGTCATCGGGTTCTCGGATCGGTTAACCAGGTTAAAACATCCGCCAGGGCGTTAATCAGAATAAAGCAGCTGCCGATCAACAGGGTGGAGCCCAGAATCGCCGGCACATCGCCGGAGAACAGCGCATTGGTCATGTAGCGACCCACACCCGGCCAGGCGAAGACGGTTTCGGTCAGTACCGAACCCTCCAGCAGGGTGGCGTAGGAGAGGGCGATGACCGTGACCAGCGTGCCCAGCACGTTAGGGAAGATATGGCGCAGCAGAATGCGAACCCGACCCGCGCCTTTGGCACGCGCCAGCACCACATACTCTTTGCTGCTCTCTTCCAGCAGCGCAGCACGCAGCAGGCGGGTAATGCCCGCCATCGCCAGCAGGCCGAGGATCACCACCGGCAGCCAGAGGTGCGCAATCGCATTGCGGAACATCTCCGGTTCACCCGACAGCCAGCTGTCGATCAGCACAAAGCCGGTCTTCGGCTCCAGGGTATAAACCCAGATATCATCCAGCCGTCCCGGTCCGGCGGACCAGTGCAGCACCGCATAAAAGAGCAGCAGGCCCAGCAGGCCGAGCCAGAACACCGGCACCGAGTAGCCCAGCAGCGAGATAAAGCGGGCGAGGTTGTCGATCCAGCTGCCCGGTTTCCACGCCGCCAGCAGCGCCAGCGTGACGCCGAACACCACCGCGAAGATCATCGCGCAGGTCGCCAGCTCAATGGTGGCGGGGAAGGTGGTCATCAGGTCGCCACTCACTGACTGATTGGTCAGACGGGAGACGCCCAGATCGCCCTGCGCCAGATGTTCGATGTAGCGCCAGAACTGCATCAGCACCGGCTGGTCGAGCCCCAGGTCGTGACGCACCTGTTGATAGGTTGCTTCACTGGCGTGATCGCCGGCAATCTGCTGCACCGGGTCAATCGGCGAGAGATGCGACAGCATAAAGGTGAAGGCGAGCAGGCCAAGCAGCGTGACCAGCAGCGACAACACGCTACCGATCAGCCGTCCGCCACGCTGCCAAAAAAGCCGGGCGAACCCGGCTGAAGAAACAGACTGTGCCATTACTTAGTGACCTGCGAGTAATACACCATGTCAGGGTTAATGCCCTGGACATAGCCTTTCAGGTTGTCGCGCAGAGCAATAAGGTTCTTCGCCTGCATGCCAATCACGTAAGGGGAGTTCTTCATCACTTCACGCTGCATCGCTTCATACAGCGCGATGCGTTTCTTCGGATCGCTTTCCGCCGTCGCCGCAATCACCTGCTTGTTCAGCTCAGGAATATGCCAGTCTGAACGGTAAGCGATGGTTTTACTGCCATCTTCCGGGTTGTAAGCAAATGAGGCGGCGTTAGTGTTGGGATCGAAGTAGTCGGAGCCCCAGGCATTCAGCGTCGCTTCATATTTATGCGCTTTCACGTTGGTTGAGACTTCGGAGCTCAGGCCCGGCACCACTTCCACTTTCACGCCAGCTTTGGCGAAACTGCCCTGCAGCGCCTGCGCAATATCCAGATAAGGCGGCTGGTTGCTGGTGGAAAGCTTGAAGGTGACGTTGCTCAGGCCCGCTTTCTTCAGAATCGCTTTGGCTTTTTCCGGGTCGTAGCTGTAAGGCGTGTCGTTGATTGCGCCCAGGAAGCCCTTAGGCAGGAAGCTCTGATGCACGTCGAACTGACCTTTCAGCAGCTCGTTGGCAATACCTTTGTAATCCCACAGGTAGCGTGCCGCTTCCCAGAAGGCCGGGTTCTTCATCGTGTCGTTCGCGCCAATGTTGAACTGGATGTAGTAGAGCGACGCCATTGGAATCGCTTCTGTCTTCACGCCAGGTTTGCCGTTTAGCGCAGCAATCTGATCGGCACCCAGGTTACGGGCGATATCGGCATCACCCTGTTCCAGTAGCAGACGACGCGCCGCCGGTTCCGGTACGTTCTTGATCAGGATGTTCTTCATTTTTGGTGCGCCCGCCGGTGAGGTCGGGTTGGCGCTGAGCAGCACCACCTGATGCATCACCACTTTGCGGATCTGATACGGACCACTGCCCGCTGAGTGGGTTGCCAGCCAGGCGTTACCGAAGTCGCCGTTCTTCGCATTCGCCATCGCCGTTTTTTCATCGACAATGGACGAGACCGGCGCAGAGAGCAGGCTCAGTACGTAAGTCGGGCTGACGTTAGCGGTCCAGCTGATCTGTACATGATTGTCGTCAACCTTCTTCAGGAAGCCATCGACGTTATCTTTGGTCCAGCCGAGCTGCGTCAGGATGAAAGAGGGATCGAGGTTCAGTTTCACCACGCGGCCCAGCGAGAAGATCACATCTTCCGGACGCAGCGGGTTACCGGTGGAGAATTTCGCATCTTTGCGCAGTTCAAAGGTCAGGCTGCGGTTATCGCTGCCGGGCTGCCACGAAGTGGCCAGTGTCGGTTTCAGGTCCACCGGATTCTGCGGGTCAGACTGTACCAGACGCTGATAGATATTCGTAAAAGCCTGAACGCTGGTCAGTTCAAACCCTTTGGCCGGGTCGAAGCTGTCGGCGTCGTCGGTAGATTGGGCAATCACCAGCGTATCTTTTGGTGTTGCGGCCTGTGCTGTGAAGGCGGCAGCCAGCGTCAGCGCCAGCAGTGATGGAATTATAGTTTTCATGAAATTTCCTTGCCTCTAAAAAGTTACGCGAGTTTACGAAAGGGCCGATGCGAAGAATAGTCTAATATAGGCTAAACATATGCCAAAAGGTTATAAGTGTTAGGTTGTGGTTATAAGAAGATCGCCATGTTGTTACCGAAGCGGCAACCTGAGCAGAAACAAATCCTCAACGAAGCGGTTATTTATTTCTGAATCGCTTTACCCCAATATTCCTCTCTCTATAATAGCGGTAAATAACTTCAGGAGAATTCAGTTGGACAGTCACCCTAGATTAATTTTAATTCTGGCAAGCTGAATTTTCTCTGCTGCTTGCCAACCGGCGAGCAGCGATCCCCGCTTTAATTAACGATCGCGCTCCTTGTTTTTAATCCTGTCAGCTACAGGAGTGCACGTTATGCTGCTGTTTATCTTAGCCCTTTTTCCTCCACCCCGACTGGCGTAGCTCAGGCTGCGCCCGAACGCCGATATCAGACCTTTAAAACGCAGCGCTTAACAGGCGTTACGTCACCCTGCGCGCGTCATTATTTTTCACGCAGGCGGAATAACGTCATTATTTCCAAAGGTCACCTTATTAAATAACCCGGCCACGCCAGGTTTTATCCATGCACCTTATTTTGCGTGCAGGACAACTATTGCTTTAAATCAGGGAGATGTCGAAATGAGCGACATGAAACTGGAACAGGTTGCGATCACCTCATCCGGCAACCGTAACGATAAAAAAAGTAAAAAAATATTTGCTGTCGCACAGCAGGCAGGCCAGCACGTCGAGATGACGCTGGCGAACCTGCGCAGTCAGCGTCAGGGTCTGACTCAGGCTGAAGCGGCGAAACGACTGGCTCTGTATGGCCGCAATGAAGTGGCACATGAGAAAGCACCACCGACGCTGATTCAGCTGCTGATGGCGTTTAATAACCCGTTTATCTACGTCCTGCTGGTCCTGGCGCTGGTGAGCTTCTTTACCGACTATATATTGCCGCTGCGCGCCGGTCAGGAGACCGATCTCTCAGGCGTCATCATCATCTGCACTATGGTGATGCTGAGCGGGCTGCTGCGCTTCTGGCAGGAGTTTCGGACCAACCGTGCCGCGCAGGCGCTGCAGTCACTGGTTCGCAGCCAGGTCACCGTGCTGCGGCGGGAATCGGGCAGTGAAACCGCGCAGCGTCAGGATGTGGATATGAGTGAGCTGGTGCCGGGCGACATTATTCTGCTCAGCACCGGCGATCAGGTGCCTGCCGATGTGCGCCTGCTGAGCTCACGTAATCTGTTTATCAGTGAAGCGGTGCTGACTGGCGAGTCGCTGCCGGTTGAAAAACACAGCAGCGATGCGGGTATTGATGCTGAAGAGCAGACTGCCCAGGAGCTGCTGGCGTCACCGAACATCTGCCTGATGGGCACCAGCGTGGCCAGCGGCACAGCCAGCGCCGTCGTCGTTGCGACCGGAGGCGAAACCTGGTTTGGTTCACTGGCCTCATCGCTGACCGGAAGTCGTCCACAGACTGCGTTTGACCGTGGGGTGAACAGCGTCAGTAAACTGCTGATCCGCTTTATGCTGGTGATGGTTCCGGTGGTGCTGCTGATTAACGGCTTCACCAAAGGGGACTGGATGGATGCCACGCTGTTTGCTCTGGCGGTCGCGGTCGGGCTGACCCCGGAAATGCTGCCGATGATTGTCAGCGCTAATCTGGCCAAAGGCGCCATTGCGATGTCCCGGCGCAAAGTGATCGTCAAAAAGCTCAATGCCATTCAGAACCTTGGCGCGATGGATGTGCTCTGCACCGATAAAACCGGCACGCTGACCCAGGACACTATCCTGCTGGCGCATCATCTGGATGCGCAGGGCAGTGAAGATGAGCAGGTCCTGCTGCTGGCCTGGCTTAACAGTGGCAGCCAGAGTGGCGCAAAAAACCTGATGGATCGCGCCGTGCTCTGCGCAGGCGATAAAGTCATTTCACAGACTCAGCGCAGCCAGTATCAGCTGGTTGATGAGCTGCCGTTTGATTTTACCCGCCGTCGTGTGTCGGTGCTGGTGGAAGATCTGACTCAGCATCGCTCGCATCTGATCTGCAAAGGCGCAGTTGAAGAGATGCTGGCAGTCAGCGTTGCCGTGCGGCAGGGTGATGCGGTCGTTGCACTGGATGCGGCACAGCGTGCGGCGTTGCTGGCGCAGACCGAACGCTATCATCAGCAGGGTTATCGCGTGCTGCTGGTGGCAACCCGTGATGGCGAGCTGCACGCGCCGCTCAGCGACAGTGATGAGCGCGATCTGGTTATTCAGGGCATGCTGACCTTCCGCGATCCACCAAAAGCCAGTGCCGGTAAGGCGATTAAAGCCCTGCGCGACAGTGGTGTAACGGTGAAAGTGCTGACCGGTGACAATCCGCTGGTGACGCTGCGGGTCTGTGCCGATGTCGGGCTGACCGATCCGGCCATGCTGACCGGCGATCAGATTGAGGCGATGAACGATGATGAGCTGGCACTGGAAGCAGAGCGCTGCACCCTGTTTGCCCAGCTGACGCCGTTGCAGAAATCACGTCTGGTACGGCTGATGCAGCAGAACGGTCACACCGTGGGATTCCTCGGCGATGGTATCAATGACGCGCCTGCACTGCGTGCGGCTGACACCGGTATTTCTGTGGACAGCGCGGCGGATGTGGCGAAAGCCTCATCGGACATCATCCTGCTGGAGAAAGATCTTCAGGTGCTGAATGAGGGGGTACTCAAAGGACGCGAGACCTTCGGCAACATCATCAAGTATCTCAACATGACCGCCAGCTCCAACTTCGGCAACGTGTTCTCGCTGCTGGTGGCCAGTGCCTTTATTCCGTTTCTGCCGATGCTGTCGATTCATCTGCTGATTCAGAACCTGATGTATGACGTCTCCCAGCTGGCGCTGCCGTGGGATAAGGTTGACCGTGAGTTTCTGAATAAGCCGCGTAAATGGGATGCCGGCAACATTAAACGCTTCATGCTTTGGATGGGTCCGACGTCATCAATTTTTGACGTGACCACCTTTGCGCTGATGTGGTTCGTTTTCAGCGCTAACCATGCAGGCGTGCAATCGCTGTTCCAGTCTGGCTGGTTTATCGAGGGACTGCTGTCACAGACGCTGGTGGTACATATGCTGCGTACCCGGAGGATTCCGTTTATCCAGAGTCGTGCCACCTTACCGGTGATGCTGACCACGCTGGCGGTAATGGCGCTGGGCATCCTGATTCCATTCTCTCCGCTGGGTGCGATGGTCGGTCTGGTGCCGCTGCCATGGCAATATTTCCCGTGGCTGGTGCTGACGCTGTTCAGCTACTGTCTGGTGGCGCAGGGCATGAAACGTTTCTATATCCGTCGGTTTGGTCAGTGGTTCTAGGGAGGCAAAGATGAAAAAAGGCAGGCTTGATACGGTATTTGTCGGCGTGATGATCATCGGCTTAACTCTGATTGCGCTGACGGTCATCGTTAGATGAAAGGATTGTGATAGTGCGATAGTACAGAGGCAGCGAGGTAGCTCGCTGCCTTTTTTCTAATCTTCGTCGCGCTCACGGCTGGCGCGCTGGCGCTCGTAGTATTCATCTTCTGCGGTGATGATCTCATCCATCAGCGAATCCATATCCACCACGCGCTCCTCTTCAACAAACTGTCCGGTCAGCGGCGTTTCCGGGGTCAGCTTGCCATCTTCATAAAGTTGCCAGATCTCTTTGGCATAGCGCGTCTTCAGCAGCGCCGGAGCGAACTGACCGTAGTAGGAGGTAATGTTGTCTACGTCACGTTCGAACATCGACTCAGCATGGTTATTGGCTGCCGCATCGACCGCCTGTGGCAGGTCAATAATCACCGGGCCCTGATCGTCCAGCAGTACGTTGAACTCGGATAAGTCACCATGGACGATACCGGCACAGAGCATACGCACGATGTTGCGAATCATGGTGTGGAAGTCGGTGATCGCCTCCTCTTCGGAGAGCGTGACGTCGCTGAGGCGCGGCGCGACAGAGCCATTGGCGTCGGTCACCAGCTCCATCAGTAACACGCCGTCAATGCAGAGATAAGGCTGGGGCACGCGAACACCGGCATTAGCCAGGCGGAACAGGGCGTCTACTTCGGCAGTCTGCCAGGACTCCTCCTGCTGCTTACGGCCAAACTTCGTGCCTTTCTGCATGGCGCGGGCGTTACGGCTGTTGCGGGTTTTACGTCCTTCCTGATACTGCACCGCCTGCTTGAAGCTACGCTGGGTCGCTTCTTTATAAACTTTGGCGCACTGCACTTTACCGCCGCAAAGCACGGTATAGACGTCTGCTTCTTTGCCGCTTTTCAGCCGCTGCAGCACATCGTCAATGAGGCCGTCATCGACCAGGGGCTGGATTCTGTTTGGGATTTTCATGCGGCTTTATACCTTATTTCACCCGCTTTTCGTATCACTTTGCGATGATGGAAAACATTGGCAATGACTGAACAAAGTATCTGATTCTACCCTAGAAAGATGCGTTGTGGGGATGAACCTTGATGCGTTGCGCTTTTGACCTTTGTTTTATCATAAACAACGGATTAGGCGGGAGAGCAGGGCGGTTTTATCTGCCAGAGATTCGCTTTTTCACGGCATCGGGCAGCATCATGTCAGAGAGATGTGCCTGAATAGCAGGCGGATGCGGGCATAAAGGCCGAAATCCTGCTCACAGAATCCCGGCCTGCCTGCGGGATTACTTCAGACCTTTAAGCACTTTAACCGTGCTTTCGATGTCGATCTCATCTTCGGAGAAGATCAGCGTCGTTCCCTGGAAAGTGGTCACCGCCAGCTTTTTCAGCGAGCGCATCTCACTGGCGTTCGGGTCAGACTTCGGACGGATATTATTCAGCAACAGGCCTACTGAAAGCACCGCGTTCTCTTTATCGACACCAGCATCAACCGGGACGTCTTCGTTGTAAACCAGGTAAGACTTAATCGAAGTGATCTTCAGCCGCTCACCTGCGATATAGATGTATTTGCTGGTCGGCGCGACCTTCACCGCATAGGCGGATAAGCCTTTGTTGTTGGTGGTGGGTTCAAATGTCACCGCCGCATCTTTCTTAATCAGATCAGGATTGGCGACTTTAATCACATGAAAATAGCGGTTATCACCGTTTTCATCTTTGATAAAGCCAAAACCTTTATCTTCAAACCAGGTTGTGATCGTTCCGTTCATCGCCATTTTTGCCTGCTTAATCTACTCAGTTTTTTACAGCGCGCAGTGTAAAACACAATGCCTGCGCAGACTATATAAGTCTGGATGATAATTTACGGCCGGGCAAGAGGCTGGGGCGGATGCCCGACGCGGAGGTGAATGCGGTAGTCAGAAAGGTTAACCGGCGGACTGCGCAACGCTCGTCTGCCGGTGCGTATCTCTTACTCGTTGCCCCAGCGGTTCAGGAACTCGGCGATATCATCAATACGCTGCTCATCGATACCCGCTTCGCGCGCCATATCCTGCTGAGACTCTTCACTGATCTCTTCGTTGTTCATCAGACGGGTAATAAGCAGCTGGAAGTAATGCGCTAGCGGAGTACGCTCTGCTTCGCTGACCGGCTTAGCCGCCTCCGTCGCGTACTCATCTGCGACATCATAATATTTGAGAGAAATTTCGTTATTCATAAGGGGATCCGCAGAGTTGAGAATTAGTAGCGACCGGATTCTGACCCGGCTTGTGGAGGTATTATTTCGTGTTTAGGTTGGGGCTGTAAAGGAGAACAGGATGCCCGATTCTGACTAGAGAACCAGCGGCGGAAGCTGTCTGAAGGTGTTGACTAAGCCTTCTCCCCAGCCTTTACGGATAGTACTGAAGTACGGATGGTCTTCGGTAATGCGGTATTGCCGGGCATCGCTGTAGCTGTCACAAGGGTAGATCATCACGTCGAGCGGCAGGCCGACGGACAGATTACTGCGCAGGGTCGAATCCAGTGAAATCAGCGCGCATTGCATCGCCTGATCCAGAGACATGTCGTAGTGCAGCACCCGGTCAATAATCGGTTTGCCGTACTTGCTTTCACCAATCTGGAAATAGGGCGTATCGCGGGTGGCTTCGATGAAATTACCCTGTGGGTAAATATGGAACAGGCCAATATCATCCCCGTTGATTTGCCCGCCGAGCAGCAGGTTGCAACTGAAGTCTGTCGTGCTGCCATTCTGTTGCGCCTCACTGTCACGCTGGATCACCTCACGAACCGTTGCGCCTATCAGCGACGCGGCCTCATAGAGGCTGGAGACATTCAGCAGATTGGGACAATCGGCATTCCTGCTGCGGTGTCGCAGCAAGCTGATGATACTTTGCGTGGTCGCCAGATTACCGGCAGTCTGAAGCACCAGCGTACGGTCGCCGTCCTGATGAAACACGTGCAGTTTACGGAAGGTGGAAATATGATCCACGCCAGCATTAGTCCGTGAATCGGATGCAAAGACCAGCCCGGATGACAGGCGCATGGCCACACAATAGGTCATACCATACTTCCTTCAAAAAAAGATTTGCACGCCATCAGCGTGCATGAAGTTTTCACCATCAGCAAGTCGCGATTTACATCATTTGTACGGCAGCAATCGCGCACATATCTTCGTATCCACCGCCAATCCGTAAACCGCGCACCGGACAGGCATCCAGGTAATCAATGCCGACGGCAAGCTTAAGATGTTGATCAGGCATGCGAGTATTGTTGGTGACGTCAAAGCAGTGCCAGCGGTCTTCCACCCAGACTTCGGCCCAGGCATGGGTCGCGACATGGGTAGAATCTTTGCTGTGCAGGTAACCGCTGACGTAGCGTGCCGGTATATTCAGGCTACGACAGCAGCTCAGAAAGACATGCGTATGATCCTGGCAGACGCCGGTACGGGCGGCGAAAGCCTCAGCGGCACTGTCGGTCACCAGGGTAGAACCTGGGGTGTAAGGCATCCTGAGCAGCAGGTCTCCCATCAGGTTTTCCAGGGCGGCCAGCATCGCCTGAGGCTGATGATAACGCAGGGCAAACGCCCGAATCGCCGCATCGGGCTGGGTCAGCGGACTGTGGCGCAGGAAAACCAGCGGCGATAGATGTCCCTGAGCCTGATCTTCAATGCCGTGTTCAATCTCTACCACGCCATGTGCCTGAATGGTGATGGACTCATGCGGTTCATCGAGTGTCAGCACATGCATGATGTTGCCGAAGGCATCCGTGGTGCAGACCGCCTTCTCCGGCAAGGTCAGTTGCCAGGAAAGTATGCGTTGATGAGGCGATTCCTGAGGCGTCAGACGCAGGTACTGAATACTCCGTTGCACTGCCTGGTCGTAGCGATAGTGCGTGTTGTGCTCAATGCTAAGTTTCATTGCGCCTCCAGATACGTGTGATGAATACTTTCGGCGATCTCGTTGACCTGAGCGAGAAAGGCTTCCAGCCAATTGTTCAGCCCGATTCTGTTCAGGTCTTTCATGGAACTGAAACGCAGCTCGGCGTGCAGGATGTGCGCCAGGCGGCGTGGCGGATTTGCACGGCCCCCAATCAGCTCCAGTTGCTGAACCATATCGTTGATACACGCCAGCAACGAACGCGGCAGCTCGTTGCGCAGGATCATCAGTTCGGCGATGGTCTCCCGGCTCAGGGGCTGCTTATAAATACTATGGTAGGCTTCGCGCGCACTTACTGCCTGCAGCAGTGTGTCCATGCGGTAATATTCGCGCACCGGGTCGTCGTCAATGTCCATCAGTCGGTTTTTCACCTCCAGCAGACGGGCGGTGCCATCAGCCCGCTCCAGCAGCGTCCCCAGGCGGATAAAGTGCATCGCATCGCTGCGGAGCAGGGTACCGAACATGGCACCGCGGAACAGATGAGAGCGCTCTTTCACCCAGTCAAAGAAGGCGTCGGCACCGTCTGAGCCGATGCCCTGACGGCGAATCGATTTCATCCCGATCCAGGTGGCATTGATACATTCCCAGACTTCGGATGACAGGCTGCCACGCACCGCATGCGCGTTGTTCCAGCCCATCTGCAGGCAACTGAAGATGCTGCTGTGATTCCGGTTATCCAGGGCGAAAAAACTGACCAGATTGGGCATTGTCAGTGTCGGGTAGGTCTCAGCATACAGCCCGCTGGTGCTGGTCAGATTGAGCGGTACCAGCAGATCATGCGTACCCCCGTTACGGATTGGCATCATCGACAGCTTGTTGGTGACGTCCAGCACCCGGGCGATATTTTCTGCCCGCTCCAGATAGCGGGCCATCCAATAGAGTTCACTGGCTGTCCGGCTCAGCATAGATCATCCTCCAGTACCCAGGTGTCCTTGGTTCCGCCGCCCTGTGATGAATTGACGACCAGCGATCCTTCCGTCAACGCGACGCGGGTAAGCCCGCCGGGAACCAGTCGGATCTCTGCACCACTGAGCGCAAAGGGCCGGAGATCGATATGACGTGGTGCCAGGCCGTCGTTGACAAACGTGGGACAGGTGGACAATGCCAGCGTGTTTTGCGCGATGTAATTCTGCGGGCGCGCCAGCAACAGGTCACGGAAGTGGGCAAGCTCAGCTTTGCTCGCGGCAGGGCCAATCAACATGCCGTAGCCCCCAGCGCCATGAACTTCTTTCACCACCATTTTTTCGAGGTTGGCCAGCACATACGACAGCTCATTTTTATGTCTGCACTGCCAGGTTGGTACGTTGTTGAGGATCGGTTCTTCCTGCAGATAAAAGCGCACCATATCCGGTACGTAGGGGTAGATAGATTTGTCATCAGCCACGCCCGTGCCGATGGCATTGGCCAGGACAACATTGCCAGCCCGATAAACTGACAGCAGTCCTGGTACGCCGAGCATGGAGTCCGGGCGGAATGCCAGCGGATCGAGGAAGGCGTCGTCAACCCGACGATAGATCACATGTACTCTGCATGGCCCGGCGGTCGTGCGCATAAACAGCATGCCGTCCTTCACAAACAAATCGGCGCTTTCCACCAGCTCAACGCCCATTTGCTGGGCCAGGAAGCTGTGTTCGAAGTAAGCGCTGTTAAAGCGGCCTGGGGTTAATACCACCACGGTGGGATCGTTGACGGGCGAGCTTTCGCGCAGCGTTTGCAGCAGATGCGACGGATAGCGTTCTACGGGAGCAATGCGTTGCTGTGCAAACAGTTCCGGATAGAGCCGCATCATCATCTTACGGTTCTCCAGCATATAGGAGACGCCGGAGGGGGTACGCAGGTTATCTTCCAGGACGTAATATTCGCCATCACTGTTGCGCACCATATCCACGCCGATAATGTGTGCGTAGATGTTACGGTGGAGATCAACACCCTGCATGCAGGGCTGATACTGTTCGTTAGCCAGAACCTGTTCTGCCGGAATGACGCCCGCTTTCAGAATGTGTTGTTCATGGTAGATATCGTAGAGAAAGGCATTGAGCGCCTGCACACGCTGACGAATACCGGCATCGAGCATGGCCCACTCGGCAGCCGGGATAATACGGGGCACGCTGTCGAACGGGATCAACCGTTCAGCGCCATTGTCGTCATCGTAGACATTGAAGGTAATTCCTACCCGGTGAAACAGGAGGGCGGCTTCTTCACGCTTGCGCTGTACCGCCTGGTGATCGGCCTGCTGCAGCCATTGCCAGTAGGCGGCGTAGTGGTCACGGTGTTCACCTTCAGCCAGAAGCATCTCATCAAAAAAGGGTGAAGCGGAGAGATTGATATTCAGCATCGTCACCTCGCAGACGTTAAAGGCTGTCACTCTATCCAAGCATAAAGTGTGCCAGCCTCAGAAGAAGCGGAACGGTGCAACGCCGTGATAGTGCAAGGGTTAAAGCACTTTTTTGGTGCAGGCGCAGAGCAGCAATGTCTTAATATGGCGCTTAGTGTGGCGTGGTGAACAACAAAATGGCCATGGCTCAGGCGTCTTCAGCCCATGAATACTGTCGCTCAGACGGTAACGTTAATATGCGGGATTTAATCGATCTGCCGGGCGTGCTCGGGCTGGTGAATCTGGACAAAGTTATCGACGCGCAGTCGGATGTCTATCCGGTCGGCGGTGGCGCCAGGAAGCCGAAAGCGGTCGTCCGCTACCCGCCGGTTAAGTGCTGGGCGCGCAGACTACTGCAGAACAGGCGAGTGCCAGCCTGAAGCCGCTGCTTGCGCGTAAAGGCATCAGCACGCTGAAGCCGGTCGCAGTTTTGGCATCTGGTTCCATTCCTCCTGTAACGTGCTGGCCGTGCAGTTCTTCGCCAGGGGGTTTTATCCGCAGAAGTTTGCCGCTCCCGATGCGTAGCAAACACAAAAACAACGCTATAAACCGTTCCTTGCCGTCGAACCGACCGGCACTTACTGGACAAAATAAAAGGGACTTTGCCCCGACTGCCGGGGCGTTTTAATTCACGGAGAGAAGAGAATGAAGATCAGCGGATGGTCACTGTCTCCGCTATCGAACAGAGTCTTAACGATGCGCCCGGAGTTCTGACAGGCGAAGCCTTTTCAATGGCAATACACGCAGTCGGGGGACGCTGTTTTAAGCGCTTTATTCACTACCTGATAATCAGCGTGAAAGAGTATCTTGCGCCTGCATAAATCGCGCACGCCAGGGCTTGAGAACCCACAACGCCAGACCAGCGGTGATGAAGTCGAAGGTAATCGCGCAGCCAAAGACCAGGTGCCAGTTATGGGTGTGCTGATACATCAGCGCCGCCAGCGGACCACCAAAAATTGCGCCGATACCCTGCGAGATATAGAGCCAGCCATAGTTCGCTGAAGCATTTTCACTGCCAAAGGTGTCAGTCAGTGTGGAGGGGAACAGTGAGAAGATTTCGCCCCAGCCAAAGAACACAACGCCTGAAAGCAGTACGAAGAGCAACGGATCTTCGCGGCAGGCAAGCCACAGCGTCATCGCTACACCTTCCAGCGCGAAGGCAATAAACATGGTATTTTCGCGGCCGTAGCGGTCAGAAATAAAACCAAATAAGGGACGCGTTAAACCGTTAGTAAAACGATCAATGGTCAGCGCAAGCGGCAGGGCGGCCATACCGAAAATTACCGCCTTGCTGATGCCGAAGTCTTCGGCAAAAATCGCCATCTGCGAAGTCACCATCAGCCCTGAAGTCGACATCATGGTCATCATCATGAACATCAGCCAGAACAGCGGCTGGCGCAGCATTTCCCCGGATTTAAACTGGCGCTGGCCCAGCACGGGAGACGGTGTTTTGCTGACCGGTATCATCCTGCTGGTTTCAGGCAGTCTCAGGTTCTGGCTGGCGAGAAGACCCGCAGCGGCGAAGATGAGGCCAAATGTCGTCATCGTCTGTTCCAGCCCGTAGCTATTAAGAGAAATAGAAATCGGGAAGGTGGTGAAAATGGCCCCCATGCCGTAGCCCGCCGCCACGGTTCCGGCGGCAAAACCGCGCTGCTGTGGAAACCACTTCATCACCAGCCCCACCACGCCGATGTAAACAATACCCGTACCCAGTCCGCCAAGGCAGCCGTAGGCCAGATACAGTGAGGTGAGGCTGTTGACCCGGGCGGCGATCACCCAGCTGAAACCCGCCATCAGTGTACCGATGGAGATCAGCAGACGTGGTCCAAAGCGCTCGACCAGCCGACCCTGAAAAGGTGAGAAAAAGGTCTGCAGAATAATCAGCAGCGAGAATGTGACCTGAAGTTCCGCCAGCCCGACGCCGAGTTTAGCAATCATCGGTTTGGTCAACAGCGTCCAGACATATTGCGGGCTGGAAATGGCTGCCATGCAAAGTAATCCAAGCAGAAGCTGTACCCACTTGCTATGTTTCGCTATTACTACCGGTTCACTTATCGAGGTCATTGTCTGTCTCCATAATTACGCTTTGCTCTGCTTAACCACTTTTTTGTCGTCGCACCTATTCAAACCATTGCCTTCAAATGCTCCTTCTCCGAAACCATCCCGATACGCGGATATGTACGTAAAGCGATAAAGCAGGATGTGTGCCAATTTAAAAAAATGATTAAATTCAATTAGTAATTGAATTACGGGCGGAATAAATGTGATGAGGTGTAAAAAATGAGTGCGCTGAGATGGTGCGTAGGAGATGGTTGATTGCCAGTCAGAAAGGCCATCGGGTACATTCTGATATTCGAGGTGATGCAGCGAAAGGCGTTATTGGAAAAAGATGACCAGGCGTTTGAAATGTTCGAATTGAGGACACAAAAAAGCCCGCAAAGCTTTCACCTTGCGGGCTCTCAGGACTTCGATGATGGTTCTGGTAACCATCAACCAGGAAAATATCCTCCCGGAAACCTCATTTCTCTGACGAGACCTGACGTACTGTCATCAGGAATTCATGAGCAGTGGTTTCCCAAAGTTCAGGCGAAAAATCAAACCCGTATCGTTTCCTGAACTCCTCTTCGACACCGTCACCATAGGCGGAGATAAAATCATCAACTTCTTCGGCGAGATCTTTGAGCATCCAGTCTGGTACTGACTTTTTGAATAGCCGTACTATGCCTTCGACCGTATCCTCGCCATCATTGATGATGTCCGCGTCCTGGTTGAAATAACCGAAAATAAGTTGGTCAAGGAAGTGGAATTTTTGCATTTTGTACCTATAGATCCGGGAATGCTGTGAGAATGTAATAGGGTTTGCCGTTATATTGCTGAAACTCGATAACAATTCTCACATTTGTCATGACTATTCGCTGGTTACTCCCGCGCCGGAAACCGTAGCCAATTGCTTTGCCAGATGCATTTCGAATAGTTAACCTGGCTCCCTGTCTGCCTCCGCCAAGGACCGATTTTATAACGTCCCGATTAGCAAAAATCGCTTTCGATATGGCTTCTTCGGCTATCTGCACGTTGGTAAAGGTAGTGGAATAATGCAAACGCTTATTGGCTTCAAAGCGGGATAATAGTTCTGCATCGCTTTTGCCAACATGTGTGGAAAGCGTATGCCCGCCGGGTTTCAAACCTGTTACTGACTCATGCTCAGTAAGTTTAATACGGCCAGCTCTTACTGCTGCTACACGACTTGCGCCGATGCCAAGTGCAAATCCTAGTGGAACAGCGATATCGACAGTCAGTCCGATTTTCATCGCCGTATCTTCATCTGCTCCAAAGGATTTAGCAATTGCTGTTGCTGCCTCGTATGTTGCTGTGCGAGTGTCTCTACCCACAATGAGCTGATTTGCAGCTGCGTGAATGCTATCGAGACTATGTGCGCCGACAACTACACATCCTGCTTTTGTTAATCCGGTAGGTTCAGGTGCGATACACAGAGCGGTGGCGCCTGCAAGCTCAAGTGAACCCATGACAAGCCCTAGCCCTCCGAGAAGGCGGTTACTCATCGTTTCCGCCTCTGTCACTGTCTTATCAGAGAGTGCGGCAGCAAGCTGAACAGGGGACATCGCGATCTTTATGCCATCATCCATAATGTGACCTTATGTGTTTAAAAGGCAAACAGCATAATTGTATGCTTTTTTCAGGTGCAGCCAACCATTTCAGTGCCATAAATTAAGTTAGTGAAAGCTATTCATTTCTCACAGGTGGTTGAAAGGAGCTGGCGCTGGATAAACAGGAGAAAATGCTGAAATGATGTGGCAGCGGCAAAAAGTAAATTGGATCACACGGTGCGGCGTTTACCGAACTTGCAGATCCTAATTGGCAGTCAGCCCTGCGAAAAGTGAGCCCGTAGCTGCTATGTTTCATTAACTTGCGTATATGTCGTGAAAAGCTTTCTCCGACGTTTGACAGTGTTGTCCTTAACCGGGTTAAGTACGTAGCGAGATTAACTGGCTAAGCAATAATGCGGGCAGCATTCGCACATTTAACTAATATTCCTAAGCTTACATCTATGCCGTTTTGTTCGCTGCCTTATCGCCTGATCAACTAATAGGGAAAAGGGTCTTCAGGTTGCCCTATCGACTACCATCTGCTTTGGCTGGTGCAGGGTTAGCATTGATATCAATGTATTTTCTCAATCCCATTGTGCGGCTTACTCCGGGAGGATCGGAAAAGGGGAGTTTAAACGTTGGAGATGCTGATACTTTTACTGTCCACGTGGTATCACCGATGAAGCGGAAGCTCGCAGAATGAGGTGAAACTTTCAAAGCCTCGAAATGACCTGAAGTATAGATACCCCCAATAGTCAGTTTCTCTAAAATTCCCTGAGAGAGATCTAACAGCAGGAGCGTCAGCATCTCTTCAAAAAGAACGTCATCTGTTATGAATAAAAGATAGCGGCGCTCATCAATTATTATCGCACCCTCAAGCACTTTTCCAGGGATGATAATTCCCGTTGAGATGCCGTCAATCAAAACTTCGGAACGAGCCTGGGCGGTATCTGTTGCCTCATTAACTTCCGACAGCGATAGTGTAGTGACTTCTTCCATTTCTATTTCCACCAGTTGCCCATTTCCCACGCCGCTAAAGCACCGCCGACAAATCCGCCTAATAGCACGCATACGGGGGCGCCAGGTCCACACATTAAACCAGCAAAGGCACCGCCAGCCCAACCGCCCGCAATACCAGCTCCGTTAATAGCAACCTGCCTGCCGGTTTCTGAGGCTTTGTTGTCTGACATATATATTTCATACATTGATATCCCGATAGAAAGAACTATCAAGCCTTTAGCTGCACGGGATAGTTTCATCATTCTCAGGTTGACCTGAGGATTTGATTTACCCGCTGACTCTATAATCGCGGCATAAACCTGATTTTTTTGCGTTTCAGATAAGCTGTAAAAATTAGCCTTTGGCCCGAACATAGCGGCAGTTTTTTTGGCGACTAACTCATTAAGCGTTACGCCTGAAGTCTTCATCCTTTCTGCCATTGCCCTGCCAAGTGGCGTACTCCGGGTGCGCACCATATCCATTATCAGATTTCTGGTTTCCTGTGCCTCCATTGCAGCTTTATCCCAGCTAATAATGCCACTACTCGCTTTTGCTCTGAGATCCTCGGCCATTTCTTTAATGCGTTTAGAGTACTCAAGACGCAGTCGGGGATCGACCGAGAGCCTTGCTGCTGCCGCAGATACATCGCCTTGTAATGCGTTCACCGCACTTTCAAATTTCGTTTTGCCGTCTGAGTCCAGCGCACTAAGTAAGGCCGTATCCATTTTCAGTCCCTGTTAGATGAGCAACTCCACGAATATAACAAATGTGCTAATGAAATTGAAAATAGCCTCGTTATGCTATGCGGCGACTTTTTATGATGAGCGGATTCTTGAGGCTGCTGGCTTCCATTCAGTCAATCTGTCGTAGTAGAGGTAATGCCTGGCCTGACGCGTACTGATACTGACATTCCCCATATAGAGTTCATTGGCTCCGACATGTGCAGGATCACCCTGCGGCTCAATATGCTGCCGATGATGGCATTGATGCGGGCACCGTCACCGCTCCACAATTACCAAGTTTGTTTGGAGCTATTCAGCCGATTACAGACACAAAAAAGCCCGCAAAGCTTTCACCTTGCGGGCTCTCAGGACTTCGATGAGGGTTCTGGTAACCCTCAACCAAGAATTTGGTGGAGCTGGCGGGAGTTGAACCCGCGTCCGAAATTACTACACCGTCGGCACTACATGCTTAGTCAGTTTTTACATTCGCCGGTTAGCTGCGAACAGACACGCCACTAACAGACTATCCTGATTGGATTTAACGCTTCAACCCCAGGCAAGGCATCCACGCGATCTCTTTTGGGTTTGACTTCTCTTGATCCCCGTCTTAAGAGCGGAAGCTAGGGAGAGAAGGCTAAGAGCAGGTTATTAAGCTGCTAAAGCGTAGTTTTCGTCGTTTGCGACTATTTTTTTGCGGCTTTTTACGAGGCAAACCGCCCCTCGGCATGCTCCTAAGGCTTCACAATCCCGTCGAGTCCAGAATCAGCCCCAGAACTTCAAATACTAGCAACAATACAAATGAAAATCCAGTGCTTAACGCTTTGAATTCTTCATGATACGTGCTTTGTCTAACTGCCATTCGCGGTCTTTGATATCGTCGCGCTTGTCGTGCTCTTTCTTACCGCGTGCAACACCAATCTTCAGTTTGCACCAGGCATTCTTCCAGTACAGCGACAGTGCCACGATGGTGTAGCCTTCGCGGTTAACGCGGCCATACAGGGAGTCGAGTTCACGTTGCTTCAGCAGCAGCTTACGGCTGCGCGTTGGGTCACAGACCACGTGGCTGGAGGCAACGGCTAAGGGTTGAAAGGTTGAACCGAACAGAAAGGCTTCGCCATCGCGCAGCAGAATATAGCTGTCGCTGATGTTGGCTTTACCGGCACGAAGTGACTTAACTTCCCATCCTTGTAACGACAATCCCGCTTCATACTCCTCTTCAATGAAGTACTCGTGGCGGGCGCGTTTGTTCATGGCAACAGTGGCAGAACCGGGTTTGTGTGCTTTTTTCTTTGTCATAGTGCGGCGTATTTTACATCACTTAGTCGGTTATCGCATCCCCAGTCCAGCGGGGCAGCAGGAAACGGGATATTCTAGCACACCCTCACTCGGGGACATTTTTGTTTAATCGCTGAAAATGCTATTATTCAGCGGTTTTGTGATGAACAGGAACCATTATGGCTCAGATTAGTCGTTCGGCGCTGGTCCCGTTTAGTGCCGGGCAGATGTACCAACTTGTAAATGACGTGGATGCCTATCCGCAATTCCTGCCGGGTTGTACCGGAAGCCGCGTGCTGGATGCGTCTGATAATCAAATGACGGCATCCGTGGATGTGTCGAAAGCGGGCATCAGCAAAACGTTTACCACCCGCAATACCCTGACGGATAACCAGAGCATCCATATGCAACTGGTTGATGGGCCGTTCCGCAAACTGACTGGCGGCTGGACGTTCGTCTCGCTGGGCGATGATGCCTGCAAGGTTGAATTAAGCCTGGAGTTCGAATTCACCAACATGCTGGTAGAGATGGCCTTTGGACGTATCTTCAAAGAGCTGGCCAACAGCATGGTGCAGGCCTTCACTCAGCGTGCCAAAGAGGTTTATCGTGCCTGATATCTCCGTCGAGGTGGTCTATGCCTTGCCTGAAAAGCAGTATCAGCTTTACGTGAAAGTGGAGCAGGGCAGCACGGTAGAGCAGGCCATCCTGAAGTCAGGCCTGCTGGAACTGCGTCGGGAAATTGATCTCGCCAGCAACAAAGTCGGCGTCTACAGTCGACCAGTGAAGCTGGATGATGTGGTTCAGGAGGGTGATCGTATTGAGATCTATCGTCCGCTGATTGCCGATCCTAAAGAGTTGCGTCGTCAGCGCGCAGAGCGAGCGGCAGAAAGTAAAAAATAAGTCGTTATATCGCCTGAAATAGCGAATAACAGGCATAAAAAAGGCGCTCAATGCGCCTTTTTTGCTGTCTTTAAAACGGCCTGTTGTGAAATCAGTCGTTGTTCTTTGACAGATTCTGCTTGTTATCGATGTTGGTCAGAACACCGTTGCCATCAAAGGTCAGCGTCAGCGTCTGCTGCTTCACGCTCTCATGGCCTGGCTCCTGACGGAAAACGTAATACCAGACGTTGCTGCCAAACGGATCTTTCATCATCGGCGTACCGAGCGTGTAAGCCACCTGCTGCTGTGTCATACCGGTATGGATCTTGGCCACATCGTTGGCAACCAGATAGTTACCCTGGTTGATATCAGGACGATAGACCACGCGCTCTAAGGTGGAACATCCGGCGGTCATCATCAACATTACCACTGCCGCGGCAGTCAGCGTTTTACAGCGCATCTATACATTCCTTTTCCGGGGCCAAACGCCTTTAACAGGCGGCTTTCTTGCCATCAAAATCTGAACTCTGCCTGCGGCAGGCTTTATTACTCTGACAACATAAGTGCCGATGATAATAAACCTTTTCGCCGTTGGAAACCTCTACAGAGCAAGCATATGACCACGGTACGTTAAAAAAGTGCGCTGCTATGCGGCTAAAAGTTCTTTTGCGTTGGCCAGGGTATTACGTGTCACCTCGCTGCCGCCCAGCAGTCTCGCCAGTTCCTGCAGACGCGCTCGCTTGTCCAGCGGCTGCATATGGGTTTCGGTCATCGCGCCATCGGTCTCTTTGCTGACATAGAAGTGCTGATGTCCGCAACCGGCAACCTGCGGCAGGTGGGTGACACACATGACCTGGGTCGATTCACCCAGCTGACGCAGCAGTTTACCGACGACGGCAGCAGTCGGGCCGCTGATCCCGACATCCACTTCATCGAAAATCATCGCCGGTGTTTCCATTTTCTTCGCGGTGATTACCTGAATCGCCAGCGCGATACGTGACAGTTCACCGCCCGAAGCAACTTTGCCCAGCGGCTGCAGTGGCTGGCCTGGGTTGGTCGTCACCTGGAAATCGACGCGGCTCGCGCCATCTGCCGTCAGCTGATCCGGGTTAAAGGTCAGCGCGATTTTAAACTGGCCATGCGGCATTGAGAGCAGATGCATACTCTGGGTAATCAGCTGCTGCAACTCATCGGCATAGTGGCTGCGTTGCTGATGCAGCTGCTCTGCACTTTGCAGTGCCGCCTGGTAATGTTCACCCACCAGCGATTGCAGGCTTTCCTGATCGCTTTCGTGCTGTGACAGCAACTCCGCTTCCGCCAGCAGTTGCTGATGCAGTTCAGGCAGCGCTTCTGGCGTGACGTGATGCTTACGCGCCAGCGCAATCTGGCGGGAAATACGCTTTTCCAGTTCGTACAGGCGATTAGGGTCCAGATCAAGGCTGTCGCAGTAGTGACGCAGTTCGTCGCTGGCTTCGCTCAGCTGAATCGCCGCCTCTTCCAGCAGGTTATGAACGCCGTTCAGTTTCTCATCCAGCGAGGTCAGTTCTGAAATCATCTCACGCGCGGTGTAGAGCAGGCTGTTGAGATTATTGTCATCGCTGTCTGCTAACAGCTGCAGCGCCTGCTGGCTGGTCGACAGCAGCTGTCCGCTGTTGGCCAGACGCTTGTACTCTTCGTCAATCTGCTCATATTCGCCCTGCTGCGGTGCGAACTCGTTCAGCTCTTTGAGCTGATACTGCAACAGCTCGCGGCGTGATTCGCGTTCCTGCGCCTGCTGCTGATGCAGCGCGAGGGTGCGACAGCTCTGGTGCCAGGTCTGATAACTGGCGCGCATTTGTTGCAGGAGATCGTCGTGACCGGCATAGGCATCCAGCAGATGCTTCTGATGATCGGGTTTGAGCAAAAGCTGATGGGCATGCTGACCGTGGATCTGGATAAGCAGCTGGCCGAGATCGCGCAGCTGAGAAAGTGGCACCGCTGTACCATTGATAAAGCCACGGGAACGACCATCAGCGCTGATCACCCGACGTAGCAGACACTCGTTGCCGTCGTCGAGTTGATTTTCCATCAGCCAGTGCTGAGCAGAAGGGGAGGACTTAAGCTGGAAACGGGCGCAGATATCGGCCCGGCTGGCACCCTGACGCACCATGTCGGCATCGGCACGGCCGCCCAGACATAATCCCAGCGCATCAATCGCGATAGACTTACCGGCACCGGTTTCACCAGTGATTGCCGTCATGCCGCGTTGGAAATCAATGTCGAGCTCACGAACGATAGCGAAATTACTGATGGTCAGTTGGGCCAGCATAGGTTCACCTGTACGAATAAACACATATGGTTTTTCATACAGTATAAACTGGTTTTTTATCCAGTAAAGAGGTGAGGCCGGTTTTCAGAACAATTTTTTTGACCAGCCCAGTTTTGAACTCAGCGTATTGAAATAGCTGTAGTTTTTAGGATGAATTAAATCAAGATGACCGGCACTGCGCCGAATCAGTACATCCTCACCTTCCTGAATTGGCAGCGCAATCTGGCTGTCACAGCTGATTTCCAGGTCGCTACGGCGTGAAGAAAAGCGCAGACGGATGGTACTGCTGCTGTTAATGACCAGTGGCCGCGCTGACAGCGTATGCGGGAACATTGGCACCAGCACAATCGCTTCGAGTGATGGCGTCAGAATCGGTCCACCCGCAGAGAGGGAATAGGCGGTAGAGCCGGTGGGGGTCGAAATAATCAGCCCATCAGAGCGCTGGGAAAAGGCGAAAACTTCATCAATGTAGACTTCAAATTCGATCATGTGCGCGACTTTACCGGGATGCAGCACCACTTCGTTGATGGCGGAGCCAATACGCGGTGAGCAGTCGGATTTGCACACCTGCGCTTCCAGCAGAAAGCGGCTCTCGACGAAATAGTTACCCTGCAGCACCTCATCCAGCTGTTGCTGCGCATTGTCCGGGTCAAGGTCGGTGAGAAAACCGAGGTTACCGCGGTTAATGCCAATCACTTTGATATCATAGCGCGCCAGCACTCGCGCTGCGCCCAGCATGTTACCGTCACCGCCCACGACGACCGCTAAATCAGCCTGCTGACCAATCTCCGCCAGCGTGCCGGTCTGCACGTCGTGAAGCGACAGCTCCTGCGCAATCTGCTTCTCAACGATCACTTGATAACCTTTGGCTGTCAGCCAGCGCCAGAGCATCTCATGCGTGGTTAACGCGGTGGGATGGCGCGGATGACCCACGATACCAATGCAGTTAAAGTGTTTGTTCATCTGGTCGGTGTTCCTTATAAGCCAAAACGGCAAGGCAATGTGATAGGTTCCCTTGAATCCGTCATACCAATCCCCATAATAAGCCAACCAGCGAAATGAATGTGCAAAACGCGGAGAAATTCATGAGTAGTAAAGAACAGAACACCCCAAACGAGCAAGTCTCAGACGAAATTCAGCAGGATCAGCAGCAACCTCAGGAAGCGGAGACAGCAGCAGAGGTGGATCCGCGTGATGAGCGTATTGCTCAGCTCGAAGCTGAATTAGCGCAGTCGCAGACCGGTGTACGCGATGCCCAATTGCGTGCGCAGGCTGAGGTTGAGAACATTCGTCGTCGTGCCGAGATGGACGTTGAGAAGGCGCACAAGTTTGCGCTGGAGAAGTTTGCCAATGAACTGCTCCCGGTCATCGACAGCCTGGAACGTGCGCTGGAAGTGGCCAATAAAGAGGACCCACAGCTGGCATCCATGATCGAAGGGATTGAACTGACGCTGAAGGGCCTGCTCGGTGCCGTGCGTAAGTTCGGTGTTGAAGTGGTCGGCGAAACCGGCGTGCCATTCAACCCTGAAGTCCATCAGGCGATGTCGATGATGGAGTCTGAAGAATTTGAACCTAACCATGTGATGCTGGTGATGCAGCGTGGCTATACGCTGAATGGTCGCCTGCTGCGCCCGGCGATGGTTGCGGTTTCTAAAGCTAAAAGCTGATTCAACCTGAATCCTGTTACACGGCCGCGCACTGACGCGGCCGTGTGCGTTTGGGCGCTATTCAGGTAAGACCGGCGTCCAGTCCACCGGCTTTTTACCGGCAGCGCTCAGCAGTTCATTAGTCGTTGAGAAGTGTTTGCTGCCGAAAAATCCACGGTGCGCGGAGAGCGGCGAGGGATGCGGCGCCTGCAGCACATGATGGCGCTTGCGATCGATAATGCTGCCTTTCTTCTGCGCATGTGAGCCCCACAGCAGGAAAATTACCCCTTCACAGTGCTGGTTAATCGCCGCAATCACGTTGTCCGTAAAGGTCTCCCAGCCAAAACGAGCATGGGAATGGGCTTTACCCGCCTCAACCGTTAACACCGTGTTCAGCAACATCACCCCCTGTTTTGCCCAGCTATCAAGAAAGCCGTGATCGGGTTTCCGGAAGCCGGGAATATCCTGCATCAACTCTTTATAGATATTCTGCAGTGAGGGCGGTACCTGAACGCCCGGCAGCACCGAGAAAGCCAGCCCGTGCGCCTGATTTGGCCCGTGATAGGGATCCTGCCCCAGAATCACGACGTTGACGTCACCGAGTTCCGTCAGGCGAAACGCATTGAACACATCTTTCTGCGGTGGATAGACGGTTATGCCCGCGGCGCGTTCATCGGCGACCTGCTTCAGCGTCTCAATAAAATAGGGTTTCTCTTTCTCTTCAGCCAGCACGTCGTGCCAGGTCAGCTTTTCAGCCATGTTTAACTCCCTTAACGTTAGTGGAGTAAGCTTAGCCGTTCCTGCCGCTGACCTGAAGGCAAAAATAATTTGAAAAATAAAAATTATTTTTAGCTGGCAGGCATTTTGAGATCAATGGGTTAGCTAAAAACCGCGCTGAATGGCTGATTAATATTGATACAGGTCAAGGCTGTGTCGAATGAATGATGGTATACCGGGGCCTCAAATTTGATTTATTCACGTATTATCCGGGAGACGCAATCATGATCACTGGTATCCAGATCACTCAAACTAACAATTCACAACTTCTGAACTCTTTCTGGCTGCTGGATGAAGAGAAAGCTGAAGCGCGTTGCCTGTGTGCAAAAGCGGGCTATGAAGAAGATCAGGTTGTCGCCATCAGCGAACTGGGCGAATTCGCTTACCGTGAAGTGCCGGTTGAAATCAAACCTCAGGTACGCGTTGAAGGCGGACAGCATCTGAACGTCAACGTTCTGCGTCGCGAAACACTGGAAGATGCGGTAAAACATCCTGAAAACTACCCGCAGCTGACCATTCGTGTTTCAGGCTATGCCGTGCGTTTTAACTCACTGACGCCAGAGCAACAACGCGACGTGATCACCCGTACCTTTACCGAAAGTCTGTAAGCCGCCTGAATTATCGGGTGCTGAAAATTAGCGCAAAGCGCACACAGCAATTTTTATTAATATTATGAAAGAGATAAGCAGTTAATTACCCGGCATGCGGATGCCAGTGTTGTGAAGAAAGGACACTGGCAGAAAAAACATTCTGAAAAGGCCGTAACTGATTATCAGATAAAAAAAATCGCCTCCTGTGAGGCGATTTTTTTATGCGTGTGATGTTTTATTCCGCATTCTCATTAGCTGGCGTCGTGCCGCTTGCCTTGCGGCGTTTGCCGACGTTTTTGGCATCACGATGGCGTTTTTTCACGCGCGGTTTTTCTGTTTCGCTCGCTTTCTTCTCAGCACGCTTTGCCAGCACCTTTTTCGACGGTTTACCCGTGGTTTTAGCACCAGGCGCACGCGTCTCAGGACGCAGCTCATCAATCACACGCGCTTTGATCGGCTCGTTCACGTAGCGTGTGATTTTGCCCAGCAGAACGAAGTCGTGCGCTTCAACCAGTGAAATGGCGATGCCTTTGCGGCCCGCACGACCGGTACGACCGATGCGGTGCAGATAGGTATCGGCGGTACGCGGCATGTCATAGTTGAAGACGTGGCTGACATCTTCAACATCAATACCACGGGCGGCGATATCCGTTGCTACCAGCACGTTAACGCGTCCTTCACTCAGACGCTTAATCGCTTCGTTACGCTTGGCCTGCACCATTTCACCTTCAAGATAGCTGCTACGAATCCCCGCTTCGTGCAGCCAGCTCACCAGTTCATGCAGACGTTCACGCTTACGTACGAACACAATGCTGCGCGTTACATCCGGCTGCTTCAGCAGATGAATCAGTAATTTGGTTTTATGCTGCAGATCATCAGCGCGGTAGTACCACTGCTGGATTTTTTTGCGCTCGCGACGGCTCGGATCCGCTTCCAGTTCAACCGGTTCGTTCAGCAGACGTTCGGCGAAGTCACGGATATTGTCGCCTTCCAGCGTGGCGGAAAACAGCATGGTTTGCTTGCGCCAGCGCGTTTCAGCCGCGATGGTTTCGATATCCTGAGCAAAGCCCATATCAAGCATGCGGTCCGCTTCATCCAGCACCAGCGTTTCTACGGCGCGGCAGTCAAAGTTCTCTTCTTTGATGTACTGCAGCAGACGTCCGGTGGTCGCGACCACGATATCCTGGTTTTCGCTGAAGACTTCGGCATGGTTCATGTAAGCCACGCCGCCGGTGATCGTGGCGATGTCCAGATGCGTATGTTTCGCCAGCTCACGCGCATGATCGGCAACCTGCATCGCCAGTTCACGGGTCGGGGTCACAATGAGGATGCGTGGCGGCCCGGATTTCTTGCGCGGAAAATCAAGCAGGTGCTGCAGCGCCGGTAACAGATACGCGGCGGTTTTCCCGGTTCCTGTAGGTGCCGAACCCAGAACGTCACGGCCCTCCAGCGCGGGCGGAATTGCAGCAGCCTGGATCACTGTTGGGCGCGTAAAGCCTTTTTCCTGCAACGCTTGTAGCAGGCTTTCGTCGAGTTCGAGTTCGGAAAATGTGGTTACTGTCATGGTCTACCTCAGTTTGGGGCGCTGATTATAGACAGATCAGACTGAATCTTCATCTGTTAATCCGTTTCCGCTGCGCCTGGGGTTGTCTGCTGCGTGAATTCCCACTGTCGTCACGTTACACTCATGCGCTGCCGTGCGGCAGGAAAAAAACGATGGTAGTGACGAATGATGCAGGATAAGCCGCGTGAACGGCCTCAGTTAAACAAGAACGGATTTACCTTTAAACAATTTTTTGTTGCCCACGATCGCTGTGCGATGAAAGTGGGCACCGATGCCATTCTGCTTGGTGCCTGGGCGCCGGTCGCCGGAGTCAGACGCATTCTGGATATTGGCAGCGGCAGCGGGTTAATCGCGCTGATGCTGGCGCAGCGCACGCCGTCACTGGTCCAAATCGATGCGGTGGAGTTAGAACCTGAAGCCGCACAGCAGGCGCAGGAGAATGTGCAGCAGTCGCCGTGGCCTGAACGTATTCAGGTTCATCAGCAGGATATCGCCAGCTGGGCTGAGCAGTGCGATAAACGTTACTCGCTGATTGTCAGCAATCCCCCTTATTTTACGCCGGGCGTAGCCTGTTCTACCGTGGCACGGGACAATGCACGCGCGACAGCCTCGCTCGATCATCAGACGCTGTTACGCAGTGCAGCCTTATTAATTGAAGAAGAGGGGATGTTCTGCGTGGTGCTGCCCGTCGATATTGGGCAGACGTTTATCACCCTGGCGCAGGCCGATGGCTGGCATCTTCGTTTCCGGCTGGACGTGGCGGAATATGCCCATCGTCCGCCACACCGCGTCGTACTGGGTCTGTCGCCGCAGGCTGGGGAAACGCTGCTGGAGCGTCTCGCAATCCGAGCACCAGACACCCGCTATTCCGATGAGTGGTGTAGCCTGACGCAGGACTTTTACCTCTTCATGTAACCCGGTGGGGTCAGAATAGTCGGCAGCGCTTCTGGCAGTAAGTCCGGATAGTCACGGATATAGTGCAGGCCGCGACTCTCTTTTCGCTCCAGCGCGCAGCGCACCATCAGGTCAGCGACCTGCACCAGATTCCGCAGCTCCAGCAGATTATTGGAGAGGCGGAAGTGGTGATAATACTCATCGATCTCCTGCTGAAGCAGATTGATGCGGCGTAACGCCCGTTCCAGCCGCCGGGTGGTGCGGACGATTCCCATGTAATCCCACATGAATAACCGTAACTCGTGCCAGTTATGCTGGATTACTACGCGTTCATCGGCGTCATCAACCTGACTCTCATCCCATGCAGGAAGGGCAGTGACGGCTTCAATGCCGGGCAGGGTACGCATCAGCTCCTCTGACGCGGACCAGCCATACACCAGACACTCCAGCAGCGAATTGGAGGCCATGCGGTTAGCGCCATGCAGGCCGGTATAACTCACTTCACCAATGGCATACAGGCCACTGACGTCGGTCTGACCGTGCTGATCGACGACGACGCCACCGCAGGTGTAGTGCGCGGCAGGCACAATCGGAATCGGCTCTTTGGTCAGGTCAAAGCCAAAAGTCAGCAACTTCTCATAGATCATCGGGAAATGTGCGCGCACAAATTCTTCAGGCTGGTGGCTGATATCCAGATACATACAGTCAACGCCCAGCCGTTTCATCTCGTGGTCGATAGCGCGGGCAACAATATCGCGCGGGGCCAGTTCGGCGCGTTCATCGAAGTCGGGCATAAAACGACTGCCATCGGGACGTAACAGCCAGGCGCCTTCTCCGCGTAACGCTTCGGTTAACAGGAAATTCTGCGCCTGCGGATGAAACAGGCAGGTCGGATGAAACTGGTTAAATTCCAGATTGGCTACCCGGCAACCCGCGCGCCACGCCATCGCGATGCCATCACCGGAGGCGATGTCAGGGTTAGTAGTATATTGATAGACTTTGGCGGCCCCGCCCGTTGCAACGACGACGGCCCGTGCCCGACAGGTTTCGACCTGCTCGCGATTGCGATTCCAGATCCACGCACCCACCACTCGCCGAGCGCCAGGCAGGCCGATTTTATCTGAAAGAATCAGATCGACCGCGTTGGTGCGCTCCAGAATCCGGATGTTAGGGTGGCTTAATGCCTGGCTCACCAGCGTGGTTTCTACCGCATGGCCGGTGGCGTCAGCACTGTGCAGAATGCGGCGATGACTGTGGCCGCCTTCGCGCGTCAGGTGATAGCGCATGTCACCCGCCGCCTGCGGATCGAGATCAAACGCAACGCCGTTGTCGATCAGCCACTGCACACAATGCCGGGCATTACTGGCAATAAACGATACGGCCTCACGGTCGCATAATCCCGCGCCGGCAATCAGCGTGTCTTCGATATGTGACTCAATGCTGTCCGTCTCATCAAACACCGCAGCAATACCGCCCTGCGCATAAAGGGTTGACCCTTCATTGACCTGCGCTTTACTGAGAACGGTCACCTGATACTGTTTTGCCAGCCGTAACGCCAGCGACAGTCCAGCCGCACCGCTGCCCACAATCAACACATCACACTGATAATCCGGGTTTGCATTCTTCATAATGTTTAATTTACTAAACAAGGTCAGGCCTGAGCATAAGCCTAACAGGGATTTCTGTGAAGTATTTTAAACATCAGATGCGCGCGTTAATCTGACAATTATCTAAAGTCACCTATAATCAGTAAGTTAAAAACAGGCCGTTTCAGCCGTGGTTTTTTATAGCAAACTTATTAAACCTAAAGGATTTAATGATGAAAAAGCTGTTGTCATAGGTTACTCTGCCTGCGATTTACGCTCCTGACACTGAACGAAAACGAACAACCTGTGTTATCTCCATCGGAGCGGTAAATATCACGGCGGGAAGTGAACTTCGCACCACATCACAACTCTAAGCGCATGCTTGCTCAGAAACATGAGATGTGCTGGCAGTTACTTTATGCATATGAAAAATTTGGGGAGACATTACCTCGGATGAGCGAGCAGTTAACGGATCAGGTCCTTGTCGAGCGGGTACAGAAGGGAGATCAAAAAGCGTTCAACTTACTGGTGATTCGTTACCAGCATAAAGTGGCGAGTTTGGTTTCACGCTATGTTCCCTCGGGCGACGTGCCTGATGTAGTACAGGAATCGTTTATTAAAGCGTATCGCGCACTGGACTCTTTCCGGGGCGATAGCGCGTTTTATACCTGGCTGTACCGCATTGCGGTAAACACAGCGAAAAATTACCTGGTTGCTCAGGGGCGTCGTCCGCCATCCAGCGATGTGGATGCGATTGACGCAGAAAATTTCGAAAGTGCGGGTGCATTAAAAGAAATTTCGAACCCTGAGAACTTAATGTTGTCTGACGAATTGAAACAAATTGTCTTTCGTACCATCGAGGCGCTACCCGAGGACTTGCGTATGGCAATCACCCTCAGGGAACTGGACGGTCTGAGTTATGAAGAGATCGCCGTCATTATGGATTGCCCGGTAGGCACTGTTCGATCACGTATCTTTCGTGCGCGAGAGGCCATTGATAACAAAGTTCAACCGCTTATCCAACGTTAGTGATAACGGCTACTGGAAGGGTACATAGGCATGCAGAAAGAAAAACTTTCCGCTTTAATGGATGGTGAGACCTTAGATAACGAGCTGTTTTCCGCCTTGTCTAAGGACGCAGAACTACAGAAAAGCTGGGCGAGCTATCATCTTATTCGCGATACCATGCGCGGTGATGTGGGCGATGTCCTGCATTTTGATATCTCTGCGCGCGTCGCTGCTGCTATCGAAAAAGAACCGTTGCGTACGGTTACCACGCTGATCCCTGAAGCTCAGCCAGAACCTTCCCGCTGGGAAAAAATGCCGTTCTGGAAAAAAGCGCGCCCGTGGGCTGCGCAACTGACTCAGGTGGGCGTAGCTGCCTGTGTGTCACTGGCCGTGATCGTGGGTGTTCAGCACTACAACCAGCCGCAGGGTAGCGCCACGCAGACCTCTGACTCTCCGGTGTTTAATACGCTGCCGATGATGGGTAAAGCTTCACCGGTGAGCCTGGGTGTGCCGTCAGATGCCTTTGACACCAACAGCTCAAATCAGCAGGTTCAGGATCAGCGTCGTCGCGTGAACGCCATGCTGCAGGACTATGAACTGCAACGTCGTCTGCATGCTGATCAGCTGCAGTTTGAAACCGATGCGCCAAAACAGGCGCAGGTTGATGTTCCCGGAAACCAGTCATTAGGACAGCAGCAGCAGTAATGAAGCCGTTTTGGTATGCTGTTAGCCTGCTGACAGGCAGCCTGTTGTGGTCATCTGCCGCCCCGGCGCAAACTACTGCGTCCGGGGCGCTATTGCAGCAGATGGAGCAGGCAAGTCAGAACCTTAACTACGAATTTGCCTATATCAACGTCTCGCGCATCGGTATTGAATCGCTGCGTTATCGTCATGCTGTGATCGATAACCGGATATTCGCGCAGCTGTTGCAGATGGACGGACCACGTCGGGAAGTGATCCAGCGTGGCAACGATATCAGCTACTTCGAACCCGGCCTCGATCCTTTCTCGCTTCCTGGCAATCACATTATCGACGCTTTGCCGTCAGTGATTTTTGCTGACTTCACCAAACTCGCCACTGCCTACGATTTTATTACCGTGGGACGCTCGCGCATTGCCGATCAGATGTGTGATGTATTGCGCATCGTGTCACGCGATGGTACGCGTTACAGCTATGTGGTCTGGCTGGATGTCGATACCAAGCTGCCGCTGCGCATCGACCTGCTCGATCGTGACGGTGAAACGCTGGAGCAGTTCCGCGTTATCAGCTTTGCGGTGGATGAAGGGGTGCGCAATCTGATGCAGGGGCTGGAGAAAGCGAATCTGCCACCGTCGCTGTCCGTGCCGAAAGGGGACGCAGTTACCGTCGCCTGGCAGCCAGGCTGGATACCCGCAGGCATGTCGCTAGTGTCGCAGAATCGTCGCACGCTGCCGGGGCTGAACAAAAATATTGAGTCGAAGCTCTATAGCGATGGTCTGTTTAGTTTCGCGATCAACGTGACGCCAGCTGATAAAAGCAGCACAACCCAGACATTGCGCACTGGGCGTCGTACGGTCCAGACCGTTGTGCGCAATAATAACGAAATTGCGGTGATCGGCGAATTACCGCCCTCAACCGCAAAGCGTATTGCGGACAGCATCGACCTGGGGTCACAAAAATGATGAGAGAATGGGCCACCGTGGTGGCATGGCAGGATGGCATTGCCACACTGCACACCGAAGCAAAAACGTCCTGCAACAGCTGCCAGGCACGCAAAGGCTGTGGCAGCCATATGCTGAACAAACTCGGTCCGAAGAATGCTCACGTGATGCAGATTGCCAGCAGCAAGCCGCTGCAGCCGGGACAGCGCATTGAGTTAGGCATCAAAGAGAGCAGCCTGCTGGGTTCAGCGCTGCTGGTCTATATGACGCCGCTGTTTGGCCTGTTTGTGGTTGCCGGATTGTTTCAGTCGCTGTTCAGCAGCGATCTGGCGGCCGCCTGTGGCGCACTGCTGGGCGGCATCGGCGGTTTTATTGTCGCGAAAGGCGTTTCAATGAAATTTGGCGATCGCGAAGCCTTTCAGCCGGTCATTCTGAACATTGCCCTCCCTCCCGATGCGCTGCGTGTTGAAAGCGAAGCGTAATGTACGTCCAGGCCGCGCATCCCGCGGCCTTTGTCCGTTCTGCCTTGCGCAGATATCTGTTTCGCTTCCACCACGTTCCATTCTTTTATGCGCGGCGTTAACAGTGTAATATGCGTCGTCATTAATGAGGCTGACAGGATTGTGGGTAAAGAGCGATCTTCCTGAATGTGTCTGTGCTCAGATTTTCAACTGAATTTTAAGCGAAGATATCCCTATAAATGAAGCACATAAGAAATTTCTCCATCATCGCTCATATCGACCATGGTAAATCTACGCTCTCTGACCGCCTTATTCAGATCTGCGGTGGCCTCTCTGACCGTGAAATGGCTGCGCAGGTTCTTGACTCCATGGATCTGGAGCGGGAGCGTGGCATTACTATCAAAGCACAGAGCGTCACACTCGATTACCACGCGAAAGACGGCGAAACTTACCAGCTCAATTTCATCGATACTCCGGGCCACGTAGACTTCTCTTATGAAGTTTCCCGCTCACTGGCTGCCTGCGAAGGTGCATTGCTGGTGGTGGATGCGGGTCAGGGTGTTGAAGCGCAGACACTGGCGAACTGCTACACCGCGATGGAGATGGATCTGGAAGTAGTGCCGGTTCTGAACAAAATTGACCTGCCGGCCGCCGATCCCGATCGCGCTGCGCAGGAGATTGAAGATATTGTCGGCATCGATGCGGCTGATGCGGTGCGCTGCTCCGCTAAAACCGGCGTCGGCGTTCCGGACGTGCTGGAACGCTTAGTGCGCGATATTCCGCCGCCGGAAGGCGATCCGGAAGGCCCGCTGCAGGCGCTGATTATCGATTCCTGGTTTGATAACTACCTGGGCGTTGTCTCGCTGGTGCGTGTGAAAAACGGCACCATGCGTAAAGGTGACAAGATCAAAGTCCTCAGCACCGGCCAGGTCTATAACGCTGATCGCCTGGGTATCTTTACCCCGAAACGTGTCGATCGTAATGAACTGAACTGCGGTGAAGTCGGCTGGCTGGTCTGCGCCATTAAAGATATCCTCGGCGCACCGGTGGGGGATACCCTGACCACCGCCCGCAACCCGGCAGACAAAGCGCTGCCAGGCTTTAAAAAAGTGAAGCCGCAGGTTTATGCCGGTCTGTTCCCGATCAGCTCTGACGACTATGAAGCGTTCCGTGATGCGCTTGGCAAGCTGAGTCTGAACGATGCCTCGCTGTTCTATGAGCCAGAAAGCTCAACGGCGCTGGGCTTTGGTTTCCGCTGTGGCTTCCTCGGTCTGCTGCACATGGAAATCATCCAGGAGCGTCTGGAGCGCGAATACGACCTCGATCTGATTACCACTGCACCGACGGTAGTGTATGAAGTCGTGACCACCGGCGGCGAAATTGTTCATGTCGACAGCCCATCCAAGCTGCCGCCACTGAATAACATCGAAGAACTGCGTGAGCCGATCGCGGAATGTCACATGCTGCTGCCGCAGGAGTATCTGGGCAACGTCATCACGCTCTGTATTGAGAAGCGTGGCGTGCAGACCAACATGGTTTACCACGGCAATCAGGTTGCACTGACGTATGAAATTCCGATGGCAGAAGTGGTCCTCGACTTCTTTGACCGTCTGAAATCCACCTCGCGCGGTTATGCCTCGCTGGATTACAACTTCAAACGTTTCCAGCCTTCAGACATGGTGCGTGTCGACGTACTGATTAACTCTGAACGTGTGGATGCGCTGGCGCTGATTACTCACCGCGACAATGCGCCTTATCGCGGCCGCGATCTGGTTGAGAAAATGAAAGAGCTCATCCCGCGTCAGCAGTTTGATATTGCGATTCAGGCTGCGATTGGTAACCACATTATCGCGCGTTCAACCGTTAAACAGCTGCGTAAAAACGTTCTCGCCAAGTGTTATGGCGGTGACGTCAGTCGTAAGAAGAAACTGTTGCAGAAACAGAAAGATGGTAAGAAGCGTATGAAGCAGGTTGGTAACGTTGAGCTGCCACAGGAAGCGTTCCTCGCCATTCTGCATGTCGGTAAGGACAGCAAATAAGGATTTCCAATGGCTAATATGTTCGCCCTGATTCTGGCGATAGCGACGCTGATTACTGGCATCGTCTGGGTAATTGATCGTTTCAAATGGGCACCCGAGCGTCGCGCGAAACAGGCGGCGGCGCAGGCCCAGACCGGTAACGCGCTTGACAGCAAAACGCTGGCGAAAGTCTCTTCACAGCCAGGCTGGGTTGAGACCACCGCGTCCGTGTTCCCGGTGCTGGCCGTGGTTTTCATCGTGCGTTCGTTTATTTACGAACCGTTCCAGATTCCCTCTGGCTCGATGATGCCAACACTGCTGATTGGCGACTTTATCCTGGTGGAGAAGTTTGCTTACGGCATTAAAGATCCGATTACCCAGACGACGCTGATCCCAACCGGTCAGCCGAAGCGTGGCGACATTGCGGTATTTAAATACCCGAAAGATCCGAGCCTGGACTACATTAAGCGCGTTATTGGCCTGCCAGGCGATAAAGTCATCTATGATCCTTACAGCAAAACGCTGACGGTGAAACCGACCTGTGGTGATGATAAAGCCTGCGACACAGCGTTAGCAGTGACTTACACCGACGTTGAGCCAAGCAATTTTATTCAGACCTTTAGCGGCTTTGATGGCAACGAAACCGGCAACGGTTTTTATCAGGTGCCACAGGGCGATACCCTGCGCGGTGGTCTGCGCCTGGGAACCCGCAAAGAGACAATCGGTAACGTGACGCATGACATTCTGCTGGTTAACGAAGCGCAGAGTCAGGCAGGCATGTATTATCAGCAGCCAGGTCAGCCGCAGGCGAGCTGGGTCGTGCCGAAAGGGCAATACTTCATGATGGGCGACAACCGTGATAACAGCGCCGACAGCCGCTACTGGGGCTTTGTCCCGGAGCGTAATCTGGTCGGCAAAGCGGTCGCTATCTGGATGAGCTTTGAGAAACAAGAAGGTCAGTGGCCAACCGGCGTGCGATTCAGTCGCATCGGCGGTATCCACTAATAATTTTGTCTGATTAACAGGCAAATCGGGTGGCCTCCTCAGGGAGGCCACTGCACACCAAACGGAACGTGTTGGACTGCCAGCCCCGTTTGGTATGCAGAGTCACAGACGCAACAAAGAACTGGAATCGCATGAACCCCATCCTGATTAACAAGCTTCAGCGCAAACTGGGCTACACTTTTACTCATTCGGAACTGTTACAGCAGGCCCTGACTCATCGCAGCGCCAGCAGTAAGCACAACGAGCGCCTGGAATTTCTGGGCGATTCTATTCTTAGCTATGTGATTGCGAATGCCCTTTATCACCGCTTCCCGCGTGTTGATGAAGGTGACATGAGCCGCATGCGTGCCACGCTGGTGCGTGGCAATACGCTGGCTGAAATGGCTCGCGAATTTGATCTTGGCGAGTGCCTGCGCTTAGGACCGGGGGAGCTGAAAAGCGGCGGTTTCCGTCGCGAATCGATCCTGGCGGATACGGTGGAAGCGCTGATTGGCGGCATCTTCCTCGACAGCAGCATCGAGCGGGTAGAGCAGCTGATCCTCGACTGGTATCAGACGCGCCTGGATGAAATCAGTCCTGGCGACAAACAAAAAGATCCCAAAACGCGCCTGCAGGAGTATCTGCAGGGACGTCATCTGCCGCTGCCAAGTTATCTGGTGGTGCAGGTGCGTGGCGAAGCCCACGATCAGGAATTTACCATTCACTGTCAGGTGAGTGGCATGGCCGAGCCGGTCGTCGGCGTCGGCTCCAGCCGTCGTAAAGCCGAGCAGGCAGCGGCTGAACAGGCACTGATAAAATTAGGTCTCGAATAGGTCTGTCGGGGTGACAGTGCCGGACCGGCGCTGAATCAATCACCCTCTGACAGCTCTATCCCGGCGTCAGAAGACGCTGAATGACACATGACTCAAATAGCACTCTTCGGCGCCGCATCAGGCGCTGAACAATTCAGGACTCGAATGAGCGAAAACGTTACTTATTGCGGCTTTGTCGCGATTGTTGGCCGACCGAACGTCGGTAAATCCACCTTACTGAACCAGTTGCTGGGGCAGAAGGTGTCGATCACCTCGCGTAAGCCGCAAACCACGCGCCACCGCATCATGGGCATTCATACTGAGGGCAACTATCAGGCGATTTACGTCGATACCCCCGGACTGCACATGGAAGAGAAGCGCGCCATTAACCGTCTGATGAACCGTGCAGCCAGCAGTTCGATTGGCGACGTAGAGCTGGTGATCTTCGTCGTTGAAGGTACCCGCTGGACGCCAGATGATGAGATGGTGTTAAACAAACTGCGCGACAATAAAGTGCCGGTTGTGCTGGCTGTGAATAAAGTCGACAACATCCAGGATAAAACCATTCTGCTGCCGCATCTGCAGTTCCTCAGCCAGCAGATGAACTTCCTTGATATCGTGCCAATCTCTGCGGAGAGCGGCAAAAACGTCGATACCATTGCGGCGATTACCCGCAAGCATCTGCCGCAGGCCGATCATCACTTCCCGGAAGATTACATCACCGATCGCTCTCAGCGTTTCATGGCGTCAGAGATGATCCGTGAAAAACTGATGCGCTTTCTGGGCGCTGAACTGCCTTACTCGGTCACCGTGGAGATTGAACGCTTCGTGACCAACGAACGCGGCGGTTACGACATTCATGGTCTGATTCTGGTCGAGCGCGAAGGGCAGAAGAAGATGGTGATTGGCAACAAAGGTGCCAAAATCAAAGTCATCGGAACAGAAGCGCGCAGGGACATGGAAGAGATGTTCGAAGCGAAAGTGCATCTCGAACTGTGGGTGAAAGTGAAATCCGGCTGGGCAGATGACGAACGAGCGCTGCGTAGCCTGGGTTATACAGACGATCTCTGATTCAATGGAAGGCTGGCAACGCGCCTTTGTGCTGCATAGTCGTCCCTTCAGCGAAACCAGCCTGCTGCTCGACCTGTTCAGTGAAAACGAAGGGCGGGTTCGGGTGCTGGCCAAGGGCGCACGCTCGCGGCGCTCCCAGCTGAAAGGTGCGTTACAGCCTTTTACCCCGCTGCTGGTTCGCTGGAGCGGGCGTGGGGACGTTAAAACCCTGCGCAATGCCGAAGCGGTGTCGCTGGCTTTACCGCTCAGCGGCATTACGCTCTACTGCGGTCTCTACGTCAATGAGCTGGTCTCTCGCGTACTGCAGCCGGAATCGCCTTTCCAGGAACTCTTCTTCGACTATCTCAACTGCCTTCAGGCATTAGCCTCAACGCACGGCAAGCCCGAACCGGCACTGCGTCGTTTTGAACTGGCGCTGCTCGGTCACCTGGGCTACGGCGTCGACTTCCTGCATTGTGCCGGCAGCGGCGAGCCGGTCAGCGACGACATGACGTACAGTTACCGTGAAGAGCGTGGCTTTATCGCCAGTCTGGTGGTTAATCAGCGCAGCTTTACCGGCCGTGAGTTGCACGCCCTGTGCGAACGTGAGTTTCCCGATGCCGACACGCTGCGCGCTGCGAAGCGGTTTACCCGTATTGCCCTGAAGCCCTACCTGGGTGGCAAGCCGCTGAAAAGTCAGGAGCTGTTCCGCCAGTTTATCCCGAAGAAAAAGCCCGAACAGGCAGATGAATAGCGCAGGGTGTACTGACGGTTTATAGTTGCGCGGTACACTCAACATCACGATGGAAAAGAAGTGAGGATGGTTATGGCTGAGTTGCTGTTAGGCGTCAATATCGATCACATTGCCACGGTGCGTAACGCCCGTGGGACAAACTATCCCGATCCGGTGCAGGCAGCGTTCATCGCCGAGCAGGCAGGCGCAGACGGCATTACAGTGCACCTGCGCGAAGATCGCCGTCACATTACCGACCGCGACGTGCGAATTCTGCGGGACACCATCCAGACGCGCATGAATCTGGAGATGGCGGTCACTGATGAGATGATCGGCATCGCCTGTGATATCCAGCCCCATTTCTGCTGCCTGGTGCCGGAAAAGCGTCAGGAAGTGACTACGGAAGGCGGACTGGATGTGGCAGGGCAGCAGGAGAAGATGAACGCGGCCGTACGACTGCTGCGTGACGCGGGCATTCTGGTTTCACTGTTTATTGATGCCGACCACCGCCAGATCGAAGCGGCCGTTGCCACGGGTGCGCCTTACATCGAAATTCACACCGGCGCTTATGCCGAGGCTCCCGAGGGACGAGAGCGTGACGCAGAGCTGGCACGCATTCGTCATGCCGCGACCTTTGCCGCCAGCCTGGGGCTGAAGGTGAATGCCGGTCACGGTCTGACCTACCACAACGTGCTGCCGATTGCGGCGCTGCCGGAAATGCATGAGCTGAATATCGGCCATGCGATTATCGGCCGTGCGGTGATGAGTGGCCTGCCGGATGCGGTCAAAGAGATGAAGCAACTGCTGCGTGAAGCCCGCCGCTGATGGCTATTCTGGGTCTGGGCAGCGACATCGTTGAGATTGAACGCATTGCCGACGTGATAGCGCGCTCCGGCGACAGGCTGGCGCGTCGGGTGCTGAGTGAAGCCGAATGGCAGCAGTATCAGGCGCACAAACAGCCGGTGCGCTTTCTCGCCAAACGCTTTGCGGTTAAAGAGGCGGCAGCCAAAGCCTTCGGCACCGGCATTCGCGGTGGTCTGGCATTTAATCAGTTCGAAGTTTACAACGATGCGCTGGGTAAACCGGGGTTACGCTTCTTTCAGCAGGCCGCTGACGTGGCAGAGAAGCTGGGCGTTAACCACGTTCACGTAACGCTGGCCGATGAGCGTCACTACGCCTGCGCCACGGTGATCATTGAAAGCTAGCCGTGCAGCAGCACGAACTTATCCCACAGCGCATCGCGTGATTCGGTGTGCTGTGGGTCAGTGATAATGGTGTTGTCGATGGGGCAGACCCGCTGACAGGTTGGCGCTTCATAATGCCCGACGCATTCCGTGCAGCGGCTGACATCAATCTCATAGATCGCATCGCCCAGTGAAATCGCCTGGTTCGGGCACTCCGGTTCACACATATCGCAGTTAATGCATCTGGACGTAATCAACAGCGCCATTTATCCCACCTGGTAACAACAGAAAAAACGCGGGTATTATACGCGCTGCCACTGATCAGACCAGCTTTTTCACCAGCGCTTCGCTGTGACGAATATGACTCGACGCACGTTCCGGATCGTTTTGCACCAGCGCCATAAACAGCAGATCGGTCAGGGCCAGCTGCGCTGTGGTCGAGGAGATCGCCGCGCTGCGGGTGCTCTGCTCTTCCGCCACCGTGTAAAGACAGTAGCTGGCACTCTGCTGCAGGCTGTTCGGCGTAAAGCCGGTAAACGCTACCACATCGGCCCCAACCTGAACCGCTTCCTGCGCCGCCAGATTAATCTCGCGCCGTTCCCCGGTGTAGGAGATAGCGAGCAGCACATCGCCTGGCCCCATCGCCTGTACGCTGGCCAGCAGGGCGTGCATGTCCTGTTCCGCCACCGCATTGATACCAATTTTCATCAGCTTCCAGGAGAAGTCCTTTGCCACCAGGCCCGATGCGCCGATGCCGACCAGTAAAATACGCCGGGCATTTTTCAGCAGCTGTAACACATCGTTGAGCTTTTCTTCGCTATTAATATCCAGCGTGGCGCGGATCGCCGAGAGCTTTTCGGTCAGCAGCTTTTCCCCCACCATTTTAAGCGGATCGTCGCTGAGAATATGGTTATGCACGGTAATGGCATCCTTGTCCGCCAGTGACTCACTCAGAGCCAGCTTAAGCGCCGGAAAGCCTTTATATCCCAGCTTCTGAGCAAACTTCACCACGCTCGACTGGCTGACGCCCGACTCTTCCGCCAGCTTTTGCGAACTCAGGTGACGTGCCCGATCGGGTTGCGACAGTAAAAAATCCGCCAGCCGACGCTCGTTCAATGCCAGACGTGGATAAAGCTGGCGAATGCGCAGCAATGAACTCATGCCCAATCCTCGTAATTCAGGGATAATCAGTGAAGAATAAACTATTCATCGGGCATTGTAGTCATCGGAATTAAAAATGACCGTCATCGCCGTACCGCCTGATGATGGCTACACTACTCTTTATCATCCCGGAATCAGCCGTTAAGGAGAGTTGTTTGACCAGGGGAACACAACGTCGCATCGTATTTTTCGACCTCGATGGCACTTTGCATCAGCAGGACATGTTCGGCACCTTTATGCGCTATCTGCTGCGTCGCCGCCCGCTTAATCTGCTGCTGGTGGTGCCGTTACTGCCGGTGGTGGGCATCGGTCTGCTGTTTAAAGGCCGCGCGGCACGCTGGCCCATGAGCCTGCTGCTCTGGTCAATTACCTTTGGCCGCTCCGAGCAGACATTGCTGCGCCTCGAAGCCGAGTTTGCCCAGTGGTTTCGCCTGCGCGTAAAGGCCTTTCCGATGGTGCAGCAGCGTCTGACGGATTACCTCGGCAGTGATGACGCTGACGTCTGGCTGATCACCGGATCGCCACAGTCGCTGGTGGAGCAGGTCTATTATGACTCCGCGTTTCTGCCACGCGTGAAGCTGATTGCCAGTCAGATGCGTCGCGGCTGGGGCGGGCGTGTGCTGGCGATGCGCTGCCTCGGTCATGAGAAAGTGGCCCAGCTTGAAGAGAAAATCGGCACGCCGTTACAGCTTTACAGTGGCTACAGCGACAGCAAACAGGACAACCCGTTACTGTTCTTCTGTCAGCATCGCTGGCGTGTAACCCCGGCGGGTGAACTGCAGCAGCTGGAATAAGTTTCGACACGCTCGCAGAGATCGCTATAATGCGCCGCTTTTCAGTCGCCCGGAGTGGTCAGCGTGAAACAACAAGATGAATACTGGATGCGCCACGCGCTCAGCCTGGCGCGCCGGGCCTGGGAGCAGGGCGAAGTGCCGGTGGGGGCCGTGCTGGTTCAGAACGACCGGGTGATTGGGGAAGGCTGGAACCGGCCCATCGGCCAGCACGATCCGACCGCGCATGCAGAGATCATGGCGCTGCGGCAGGGCGGTAAAGTACTGGAAAATTACCGCCTGCTGGATACAACGCTTTACGTTACGCTGGAGCCGTGTGTGATGTGTGCCGGTGCCATGGTTCACAGCCGTATTAGCCGACTGGTCTATGGTGCGCACGATATTAAAAGTGGGGCAGCGGGATCGCTGCTGGATGTGCTGGGCCATCCTGGCATGAATCATCAGGTTGAACTGCATAGCGGCGTGCTGGCTGAAGAGTGTGCCGCCATGCTGAGCGACTTCTTCCGTATGCGTCGTGAGCAGAAAAAAGTGCTGCGTCAGGCGCAACGCCAGGGTTAGTTCATGGCGATCTTCGGTTCAACCGCCGGGTAGCCCTTCGCCAGTTCGGCCTGTGCTTCAGCCTGCCGCGCCAGACGCTTCTCCTGCTCCTGCAGATAACCCACCAGGCTTATCTGATACTTGCGGATATTCTCCACGTAGTTATAGGCTTCATGTCCACGGGCATAGCCATACGCTGTCTGCGTGTAGTAGCGCTTCTGGCTTAACATGGGCAGACGCAGCTTCACATCCGCCCAGCTGTCCGGATTACCGCCCTGGCGTGCCGTCAGCTTGCGGACGTCAAGCATGTGGGCATAACCCATGTTATAAGCTGCCAGCGCAAACCAGATGCGCTCATCTTCCGGGATGGTCTGCGGCACCTTCGCCATCATATCCTGCAGATACTGACTGCCGCCGCGAATGCTCTGTTCGGGATCGGTTCGATCGCCCACATCCAGGCTATCAGCGGTGTTACGCGTCAGCATCATCATGCCGCGCACGCCGGTCGGTGAGGTAGCCTGCGGGTTCCAGTGCGACTCCTGATAAGAGATCGCCGCCAGCAGCCGCCAGTCGATGCTGGTGGCGTACTTCTCAAACAGCGGCTTGATGTCGGGCAGCGTATTGTCGATGGCGCGCAGGAATGTGCGGGTATCAACATAGTCAAAGGTACCGACGTGACCGAGATATTTCTCCTCCAGCCGCGCCATCGCGCCTTCTTCGCCCATACCATTAAAAAAGTCGAGCATTGCTGCATTCAGACTGTCGTCATCGCTGTGCCGCACATACCAGGTCACCGGCTCTTCATCGGTAACGTCGAACGCCACCGCCAGCTGCGGATAGATGCGCTGCAGCAGGGCGATGGTCACCGAGTCACCAATGGTGTAGTCGAGCTTGCCGTCGGCGACCGCTTCCAGCAGGGCCTTAGGACTCTGATCGGTGGAGATCGCCCAGTCCAGATCGGGGAACTGATTGGAACGGGCGCTCTTGAGCGTGGACAGATAGGCCGATCCGGACGCAACTGTCAGCCGCCCCTTTAAGTCACCGAGGTTTTTAGGGCGTGGCTTATCCACGCGATAGACCAGCTGTTGTGAAACGTTGTAGTAACCTGGCCCGGTCTGATAGCGCGTCAGGCGTTCATTGTTGTAGTTCAGGCCAGCGGCCAGCAAATCGGCTTTACCCTCGTCAAGATCATCAAACAGATCGCTCAGGTTAGGACGAACCGTCACCTTCAGTTTGACGCCAAGATAATCGGCGAAGCGTTTTGCCAGCTCATAATCCATACCGGCCGGTAACTGGTTAACTGTGTAGTACGTTAATGGGGAGTTGATGGTACTGACCCGCAGGACTCCCCGTGATTTAATCTGTGAAATCCTGTCCTGCCCACCCCCATACCAGGGAATGGATGGCCACAGCGCTAACGCTAACAGCACGGCAACCAGACCGATAAACAGATAATTAAATTTTAGGCGTTTCAAATATTTATCTCTCGCTGGCTCTAAGGCCTCTGTCTTTTAAAGGCAGTATTTATCTTCTTTGAACTCCCAGAGCGAGGGGCATTTTGCGCAACAAAATCACACTGAGCAACTTTTATAGCAGCTTTTGCGCAAAATTCAGGCAAATCCGGGTTGCCAAAAATTGTGCGCAAACGGTTTCGTCGCGAGGTCGCTTTCTCTATAATACGCCCCGTTTTCCCTGTTGCGCCCAATCAAGCGTCGCCCGGCGCCCTGACGAGAGACTTATTAATGGAAATTCTGCGTGGTTCGCCCGCCCTGTCGGCATTTCGTGTAAACAAACTGCTGACCCGCTTTCAGGACGCTCATCTGCCGGTGAGTGATATTTACGCTGAGTACATCCATTTTGCTGATGTCAGTACGCCTTTAACCGCTGACGAACAGAGCCGCCTGCAACGCCTGCTGAAGTATGGTCCCTCTCTCGCTGAACATGCCCCACAGGGACGTCTGCTGCTGGTGACACCACGTCCCGGCACCATTTCGCCCTGGTCATCCAAAGCCACCGACATTGCTCATAACTGCGGCCTGCCGCAGGTACGTCGTCTGGAACGCGGTCTGGCTTTTTATGTGCAGGCTCCGCAACTGACAGAAGCGCAGTGGCAGACGCTGGGTACACTGCTGCACGATAGGATGATGGAAACGGTCTATAGCGATCTGGCCCAGGCTGAGCAGCTGTTTGCGCACCATACGCCGCAGCCGGTGAAGAGCGTCGATCTGCTGGGTGAGGGCCGTCAGGCGCTGATTCAGGCAAATATCTCGCTGGGTCTGGCGCTGGCAGACGATGAAATTGACTACCTGGTGGCGGCATTTACCGCGCTGGGCCGCAATCCCAACGACATTGAACTCTATATGTTTGCGCAGGCGAACTCTGAGCACTGTCGTCACAAGATCTTCAACGCCGACTGGATTATCGACGGCGAGAAACAGCCGAAGTCGCTGTTTAAGATGATCAAAAACACCATGGAGCAGACGCCGGACTTTGTGCTCTCTGCTTATAAAGATAACGCCGCCGTGATGGAAGGGTCAGAGGTTGGCCGCTTCTTTGCTGACGCCGGCGAGAGCGAATACCGCTGGCATCAGGAAGCCGCGCACATCCTGATGAAGGTGGAAACGCATAACCATCCAACGGCCATCTCGCCGTGGCCAGGCGCCGCGACCGGTTCCGGTGGTGAGATCCGTGATGAAGGCGCAACCGGACGCGGCTCCAAGCCCAAAGCGGGCCTGGTTGGATTCTCGGTTTCTAACCTGCGCATCCCTGGCTTTGAACAGCCGTGGGAAGAGGATTTCGGCAAACCGGCGCGCATCGCCAGCGCACTGGAAATCATGACCGACGGGCCTCTGGGCGGCGCTGCGTTTAACAATGAATTTGGTCGTCCGGCGCTGAACGGCTACTTCCGTACCTATGAAGAGCAGGTCACCAGCCACAACGGCACCGAGCTGCGCGGCTATCACAAGCCGATTATGCTGGCGGGCGGCATCGGTAACATCCGTGCCGATCATGTGCAGAAAGGCGAAATCACCGTCGGCGCGAAGCTGGTGGTGCTGGGTGGACCGGCTATGAACATCGGCCTGGGCGGCGGCGCAGCATCCTCCATGGCCTCGGGCCAGTCGGATGCCGATCTCGACTTCGCCTCGGTTCAGCGTGATAACCCGGAAATGGAACGCCGTTGCCAGGAAGTGATCGACCGCTGCTGGCAGCTGGGCGATGAGAACCCGATTCTGTTTATTCACGACGTAGGCGCGGGCGGCCTTTCCAACGCCATGCCGGAGCTGGTTAGCGATGGTGGCCGCGGTGGCCGGTTTAACCTGCGTGACATCCTGAGTGACGAGCCAGGCATGAGCCCGCTGGAAGTCTGGTGTAACGAATCACAGGAACGTTATGTGATGGCCGTCGCACCCGATCAGCTGGCACAGTTTGAGGCGATCTGCCAGCGCGAACGCGCTCCGTTCGCGGTGATTGGTGAAGCGACCGAAGAACTGCACCTGAGCCTGGAAGATAGTCATTTCGATAATAAGCCAATCGACATGCCGCTTGACGTGCTGCTGGGCAAAACGCCGAAAATGACGCGTGATGTGGTGACACAGCAGGCACAGGGGACCGAACTGCAGCGCGACGGCATTACGCTGGTCGATGCGGTGAATCGCGTGCTGCATCTGCCTGCCGTAGCGGAGAAAACCTTCCTGATCACCATCGGTGACCGCAGCGTGACCGGCATGGTAGCGCGCGATCAGATGGTCGGCCCGTGGCAGATCCCGGTTGCCAACTGTGCGGTGACTACCGCCAGCCTCGACAGCTACCACGGCGAAGCCTTTGCCCTGGGCGAACGTTCTCCGGTTGCGCTGCTGGACTTCGCGGCGTCGGGCCGTCTGGCGGTGGGTGAAGCACTGACTAACCTGGCGGCAACGCAGATTGGTTCGCTGAAACGCGTGAAACTCTCGGCTAACTGGATGTCTGCAGCCGGTCATCCGGGCGAAGATGCCGGTTTATATGCGGCGGTGAAAGCGGTCGGCGAAGAGCTTTGCCCGGCGCTGGGGATCACTATCCCGGTCGGTAAAGATTCGATGTCGATGAAAACCCGCTGGCAGGAAGGCACCGAACAGCGTGAGATGACCTCACCGCTGTCGCTGGTGATTACCGCGTTTGCTCGCGTCGAAGATGTTCGTCGTACCGTCACGCCACAGCTGCAGGCTGATCAGGATAACCTGCTGCTGCTGATTGACCTGGGCAACGGCGCGAATACGCTGGGCGCAACCGCGCTGTCGCAGGTCTATCGTCAGCTCGGCGACAGACCTGCCGACGTGCGTGATGCCACACAGCTGGCGGGCTTCTTCAATGCGATTCAGGCGCTGGTGGCTGAGCAGAAACTGCTGGCCTACCACGACCGCTCTGACGGCGGTCTGTTGGTGACGCTCGCCGAGATGGCGTTTGCCGGTCACTGCGGTATCGACGTTGATATCGCCTCGCTGGGCAACGATGCGCTGGCTGCTCTGTTTACCGAAGAGCTGGGTGCGGTGATCCAGATCAATGCCGCCGATCGCGCGGCGGTTGAGCAGATCCTGGCGGATCACGGCCTTGCCGCCTCGACGCATCTGTTGGGCAGCGCACAGCCGGGCGATCGCTTTGTGATCCGTGCCGGTGACAGCGCGGTTTACAGCGAAAGCCGTACCACGCTGCGCACCTGGTGGGCGGAAACCACCTGGCAGATGCAGCGCCTGCGTGACAACCCGGCGTGTGCCGATCAGGAGCATGAAGCGAAGAAGAACGACAGCGACCCTGGCCTGAATGTGAATCTGACCTTCAATCCGCAGGAAGATGTGGCGGCGCCGATGATCGCTACGGGCGCACGTCCACGCGTCGCGGTGCTGCGTGAGCAGGGCGTGAACTCACACGTCGAGATGGCCGCCGCCTTTGACCGGGCTGGCTTTACCGCCATTGACGTTCACATGAGCGATCTGCTGGCCGGACGTCGCGGCCTGGAAGAGTTCCAGGCGCTGGTGGCCTGTGGCGGCTTCTCTTACGGTGATGTGCTCGGTGCCGGTGAGGGCTGGGCGAAATCGATTCTGTTCAACCCGCGAGTACGTGACGAGTTCGAAACCTTCTTCCACCGTCCGCAAACCCTGGCGCTGGGCGTCTGCAACGGTTGCCAGATGATGTCCAACCTGCGCGAACTGATCCCGGGCAGCGATCTCTGGCCGCGCTTCGTGCGTAACCAGTCTGAGCGCTTTGAAGCACGCTTTAGCCTGGTCGAGGTGGCCGCCAGTCCGTCACTGCTGCTGGACGGCATGGCCGGTTCGCATATGCCTATCGCGGTTTCGCACGGTGAAGGCTTTGTCGAAGTCCGTGATGCGACGCATCTGGCAGCGCTGGAGTCGAAAGGGCTGGTGGCACTGCGCTTTGTCGATAACTTCGGCAAGGTGACAGAAACCTATCCGGCTAACCCGAATGGTTCTCCTAACGGCATCACCGCCGTGACCAATGAAAGTGGCCGCGTCACCATTATGATGCCGCATCCGGAGCGCGTGTTCCGTACCGTCAGCAACTCCTGGCATCCGGCCGAGTGGGGCGAAGACAGTCCGTGGATGCGCATTTTCCGCAATGCGCGCAGACAGCTGGGTTAATTTAATCCACTGAAATGAACAGGAGGCCAGCGTGCCTCCTGTTCTTTTTTGCGCCGTTGTTGGCAAATGGCGACAACAGAGTCATTGCACTGTCGCTTTATGGCGACATTTATCTCGTTGATTTTTAATGTGTGCTTATCAGACTGGTTTTAGTGTCGCCTTACGGAGACAGACAGCCTGTGCTGATATAAGGTTTTTTGCGACAGTGAGCGGGTGGGCCTGCTCAATTTGCTGAAAAATATAATGATTTATTTTCTGGCATGGAACTTGCTATACTCATGCAGCTGCTCATTCACCTGTTTATGATTGCCCCGCTTAGCGGATAAGAGCTCATAAAGCCCGAATGACGCACCAAACGGAGCCTGCCGTCCACCTGACCGATAATCGCTTGCGTTATCAAACACCGGACGTAACGTTGAGTAAGGCTCCACCCATTCTTACGCGATGCACTACGCGTCGTGCCAGCGGCAGGCCATTGAGCCTGCCGTTTTCTTTTGTTCCCCTTTCTTCCGCAGACAGAGTCCGCTAGCATCCAGACAGCGAATCTTAAGGAAGCGGCTGCGTGAAAAAATGGCGTTTATTTCCCCGTTCTCTGCGTCAGCTGGTGCTGATGGCGTTTGTCCTGGTGCTGCTGCCCCTGCTGGTACTGGCCTGGCAGGCGTGGGAAAGTCTCTCTGCGTTAAGCGAACAGGCTGCGGACACCAACCGCAATACCTTTACCGATGTACGCAGAAGTGAGGCGATGGCGCGAACGGCAGTTGAGCTGGAGCGTAGCTATCGCCAGTACTGCGTGCTGGATGATGCCTCGCTGGCGCGCCTCTATCAGACTCAGCATACCCGCTACAGTCAGATGCTGAGCTCACACAGCGCCAGCCTGCCCGAACTGCCCGCATTCCAGACCTTACAGGCGACACTGCCGCTGCTGACGCCACTGAAATGTGACAATGGCAATCCGGTGCCGGTTGCCGCAGAGGCGCTGGATCGCTTTTCTGCGACCAATGCGCAGATGGTGCAGGACACGCGCGAGGTGGTCTTTTCGCGTGGCTTACAGTTGCAGCGCGAAATTGCCGATCGGGGCCAGTTTTTTGGCTGGCAGGCGCTGATTCTGTTTATCATCAGTCTGGCACTGATGACGCTGTTTACCGGCATGATTATCGGTCCTGTTAAGCGTATTGAACGGATGATCAACCGGCTTGGCGAAGGGCGGGCACTGGGTAACAGCGGGACATTTCGCGGTCCGCGCGAATTGCGATCGCTGGGACAGCGCATCGTCTGGCTCAGCGAGCGGCTTCAGTGGCTGGAATCGCAGCGTCATGAATTTCTTCGCCATCTCTCTCACGAGCTGAAAACGCCGCTGGCCAGCCTGCGTGAAGGCACGGAACTGCTGGCGGACGAAGTCGCCGGCTCGCTGAATGCCGATCAAAAAGAGGTGGTCACTATCCTCGACAGCAGCAGCCGTCATCTGCAGCAGCTGATTGAACAGCTGCTCGATTACAACCGCAAACTGGCGGATGGCCCGATCGCGCTGGAGCCGGTCAGCGTGGCGGAGATTGTGGAAGATGTCGTTAACGCACATGCGCTTTCGGCCCGCGCCAAACTGATGCAGACGGTCGTCGATCTTAAGGTCAGTCACTGCCTGGCAGAACCGATGTTACTGATGCGGGTCATCGATAACCTCTATTCGAACGCCGTGAACTACGGCAGCGAATCCGGTACCATCTGGCTTCGCAGTCAGCAGCAGGGCGATCGGGTCTGGATTGAGGTCGCGAATAGCGGCTCACCGATTCCGCCTGAAGAGCAGGCGATGATTTTTGAACCGTTCTACCAGGGCAGCCAGCAGCGTAAAGGGCCGGTGAAAGGCAGCGGGCTGGGATTGAGTATCGCCAAAGATTGCCTGCGCCGGATGCAGGGCGACCTGACGCTGGTCTCCTGCGAGCAGGCTGACGTCTGTTTTCGAATTGAACTGAACACCACAGCCGGGAAAGTCTGACTGATGAAATATTTACCCGCTTTGCTGTTGAGCACGCTGACTACGCTGCTCCTCAGCGGATGTACGACCTCCCCGGCCACCTCTTCTTTGCCGTCAGGCCATCAGGTGGCGGAACCCGAGGTCAGAATCGCTGATTACCTGGCGACCCGCTGCAGTGACCTGTGGCCGATAGAAAATAGTACGGCGCTGGGTAACACCCTCTACTGGATGCGGGCGATCGACTGTGCCGAACGTCTTTCTCCCGCGGAGGCCCGTGCCGAAGCCCATCGCTGGCCGGCTGAAAACTGGTCTCGCGCCTTCAAGCAGGGCGTACTGATGTCCAACGGCAACGTGACGCCTGTTGAACGTCGTCGCTATGTTGAAACTCTGGATCGCTACAGCAGCGATTTCCCGCAGTCCGTGCGCCCGCTGATTCAGCTGTGGCGCAGTAATCAGACCGCGCAGCTTGACCTCAGTGAAGCGCGCACCCGTTATGCCCATCTGCAGCAGAGCAGTGATACGCAGCTTGAGGCGATACGCCAGCAGATGGTGAAACAGCAGCAGCAGCTCAGCGACACGCAGCATAAGCTGGAGCGGCTGACTGACATCGAGCGCCAGCTTTCATCACGCAAAGCTCCGGATGTGTCTGACAGCGGTCACGGCACGGCACTCCCGCAGGATGAGGAGCAATGATGGTGAGACAAGCGGCAAAATTGCTGCTGGTGGATGACGATCCCAGCCTGCTGAAGCTGCTGGGCATGCGTCTTCGCAGCGAAGGATATCAGGTCACTACTGCGGCCAGCGGACCTGAAGCGTTGCGTCTGCTGCAGAAAGAGAAAATCGAGCTGGTGATCAGCGATCTGCGGATGGACGAGATGGACGGTCTGGCGCTGTTTGGCGAAATCCAGAAGCGCCACACCGGTCTGCCGGTGATTATCCTGACGGCGCACGGCTCCATTCCGGACGCGGTCTCTGCCACGCAGCAGGGCGTCTTCAGCTTCCTGACCAAGCCGGTGGACAAAGATGCGCTCTATAAAGCCATTGATGAGGCGCTGGCACAGCAGGCGCCGGTCAGCGATGACCGCTGGCGCGAAGCGATTGTCACCCGCAGCCCGCTGATGTTGAAGCTGCTGGAGCAGGCGCACATGGTGGCGCAGTCCGACGTCAGCGTGCTGATTAACGGTCAGAGCGGCACCGGTAAAGAGATGCTGGCGCAGGCAATTCACGCCGCCAGCCCGCGTAACGGCAAGCCGTTTGTCGCCATTAACTGTGGCGCACTGCCGGAGCAGCTGCTGGAATCAGAGCTGTTCGGTCACGCTAAAGGGGCGTTTACCGGCGCGGTCAGTGCCCGTGACGGTTTGTTTAAAACCGCTGGCGGCGGCACGCTGTTCCTGGATGAGATTGGCGATATGCCGCAACCGCTGCAGGTGAAATTGCTGCGGGTGCTGCAGGAGCGTAAGGTCAGGCCGCTGGGTAGCGATCACGATATTGAGATCGACGTGCGCATCATTTCAGCTACCCATCGCGATCTGCCAAAGGCGATGGAGAAGAAGGAATTCCGTGAGGATCTCTTCTATCGTCTGAATGTGGTGAATCTGAAGATTCCGGCGCTGCATCAGCGCACCGAAGATATCCCGCTGCTGGCTAATCATCTGTTACGTCAGGCGGCAGAAAGGCATAAACCGCAGATTCGCAGTTTTTCTGTCGATGCGATGAAGCGTCTGATGGCGGCCAGCTGGCCGGGCAACGTGCGTCAGCTGGTGAACGTGATTGAGCAATGCGTGGCACTGAGTTCATCGCCGGTGATTAGCGATGCGCTGGTGGAGCAGGCCTTAAGCGGCGAGAACAGCGCGTTGCCGACCTTTGCTGAGGCGCGCAATCAGTTTGAGCTGAACTATCTGCGTAAGCTGTTGCAGATGACCAAAGGCAATGTGACCAACGCCGCACGTCTGGCCGGGCGTAATCGCACGGAGTTCTATAAGCTGCTGTCCCGGCATGAACTGGACGCCAGTGATTTCAAAGAGTAGCGGGGGCGGCGAAGTGATACCGGGAGGTTGACTGATCAGGCCCGACGCAGAATGGCTGCAGTCAGCACAATCTGACAGCGCTTGCGGCAACCTGAAGAAACCCGGATATTACCGCCCGACAGCGCCAGTAACATTTATACTTGATAAACCCTCTGACCATGGAGGGAGTGAAAAAGGGTCTGACATGAAAAAGATTGATGCGATTATCAAACCATTCAAACTCGATGATGTTCGTGAAGCCTTAGCGGAAGTGGGCATCACCGGGATGACCGTGAGTGAAGTAAAGGGCTTTGGTCGCCAGAAAGGGCACACTGAGCTGTACCGCGGCGCAGAGTATATGGTCGATTTTTTACCTAAAGTGAAAATCGAGATGGTGGTGGGCGACGATATCGTTGATACCTGCGTCGAGACCATTATGCGCACGGCGCAGACCGGCAAAATCGGTGATGGTAAGATCTTCGTCTTCGACGTGGCGCGCGTAGTGCGTATCCGTACGGGTGAAGAGGATGAAGAGGCGATCTGATAACCTCTTTATCAGCATAAAGAAGCCCGCGCTGCGGGCTTTTTTTATGCTGGGACTTGGTGAGGTTGGCTTTGAAACCGAGCCCGCTCCGGGAACACGGTCAGATCGGAAAGACGCAAAACCCGCCATCCATGGCACGCTCGGCCCGCGACGTCCTGTCGCGGGACGCTTTCCTCCTCTGCCCGTGTTCCCTTCGCTTTAGACTTATGTGCGGCTGCCTGGTTTACATTGGATTTGTTGGCAATTTAAACACGCGCTGCGAGCTTTTTTTATGGCTCAATCACATACCTTTGTGCGGACCAAAGAGTTCGTAATGGATGTGTGAATCTGCCACACCGGCATCACGCAGTTGCGCTACCACATGTTGCATAAAAGGCAGGGGGCCACAGAGATAGAAGTGGGTGTCAGGTAAGGTGAGCCGAGCTGAAAGCGCGGTGATATCCATCAGACCCTGCGCGTCATAGCGACCGGCATCTTCAGCCGCGGGATCGCGGTACCAGACATGACTGACGAAATCGGCGAGCTGTGCGCCTGTGTCACGAACTTCCGCGCTAAACGCATGCTGTTTACCGTTCTCTGCGGCGTGCAGCCAGCTGACCGGCGCGCGGTGCTGGCTTGCTGCCAGCGCATGGAGCATCGCCAGCATCGGCGTCTGACCCACGCCTGCGGAAATCAGCGCGACTGGCGTGACAGGATCGACCTTAAGGAAGAAGTCGCCGTGCGGTGCGGCGAGCATCAGTTCATCACCCACCTTGCCATTCTGATGCAGCCAGCCGGAGACGGTGCCCTGCGCTTCACGTTTCACCGCGATGCGATACGCTTTGCCATTGCTGAGATGCGTCAGCGAGTACTGACGAATCTGGTGATGTTCGAAGCTGGCAGGCTGCAGGTGGACTGTCAGATACTGACCGGGCTTAAAGGCGGCGACCGGGCCGCCATCTACCGGCGTAAAGGTAAAGCTTTTAATCACATCGCTCTGCTGCGCAATTGCGCTGATGCAAAACGCCCGGGTGCCGCGCCAGCCGCCGGTTTGCTGCTCCGTGGCCTGATAAATTTCCTCTTCGCGATTGATGAATACGCTCGCCAGTACGCCGTAGGCTTTGCCCCATGCCGCCAGCGCCTCTTCGCCTGGATCCAGCAGCTCTTTAATGGTTGCCAGCAGATTTTCACCGACGATGGCGTACTGCGCAGGCTGGATATTCAGGCTGGTATGTTTCTGCGCAATCTTTTCCACCGCAGGCAGCAGCGCCGCCAGATTCTCCAGATTCGCGCCATAGGCACAGATGGCGTTGAACAGCGCTTCACGCTGATCGCCGTTGCGCTGGTTGTTCATGTTGAAGACGTTTTTGAGTTCCGGATGCTGCGACAGCATGCGGTCATAGAAGTGGGCCGTAAGCTTTGGGCCGCAGGCAGCGATGGCAGGCAGGGTCGATTTAACGGTAGCGATGGTGTGGGCATCAAGCATGGAATTAGCCTCTCAGATAAACATGTATTTTAAATGCATCTTATGGCCGCTCCGTCTACGGTGTAAATAACCCAATGAACTTTCTGGTTGTCTGAGTGGCAACTTTTTAGTGCATCATGAAAAACCTTCGTCACAGTCTGAAGAAAAATCGTGGCGTCTGAACGGGGTAAAAAGGTGTAAAAATGCCGAGCCAGCAGCCAGCCAATCGTTTGCGTAAAAAGAGGCGGTTCACCCTACCTTCACCTGTTAAAACGGTTTACACTGTGGGCCTTCGCCCCTGAAGGGGGGTAAATACCGTCAGAAAGTTAGCTGAGTCAGGAGATCCGGATGTTAAAGCGTGATATGAACATTGCCGATTACGATGCCGAGTTGTGGCAGGCAATGGAGCAGGAGACAGTGCGTCAGGAAGAGCACATTGAACTGATTGCTTCTGAAAACTACACCAGCCCGCGTGTTATGCAGGCGCAGGGTTCTCAGCTCACCAATAAATACGCTGAAGGCTATCCGGGCAAACGCTACTACGGCGGCTGTGAGTACGTTGATATCGTTGAGCAACTGGCGATCGACCGTGCAAAAGAACTGTTTGGCGCTGATTACGCTAACGTGCAGCCACACTCTGGTTCCCAGGCTAACTTCGCGGTTTACACCGCGCTGCTGCAGCCGGGCGATACCATCCTCGGGATGAACCTGGCGCACGGTGGACACCTGACTCACGGATCACCGGTTAACCTCTCTGGCAAACTCTATAACGTAGTGGCTTACGGTATCGATGAGACCGGTAAAATCGACTATGACGAACTGGCTGAACTGGCGAAAACCCACAAGCCAAAAATGATCGTTGGCGGGTTCTCGGCGTACTCCGGCGTCTGCGACTGGGCAAAAATGCGCGAAATCGCGGATAGCGTAGGTGCATGGCTGTTTGTCGATATGGCACACGTTGCTGGCCTGATTGCCGCAGAAGTCTATCCAAGCCCGATTCCACATGCGCACATCGTGACCTCCACCACCCACAAAACGCTGGCGGGTCCGCGTGGCGGCATCATTCTGGCGAAAAACGGCGATGAAGATTTCTATAAGAAACTGAACTCTGCTGTCTTCCCTGGCGGCCAGGGCGGTCCACTGATGCACGTTATCGCCGGTAAAGCAGTTGCCTTTAAAGAGGCGATGGAGCCAGAGTTCAAAATCTACCAGCAGCAGGTGGCAAAAAACGCCAAAGCGATGGTAGAAGTGCTGATCGAGCGTGGCTATGACATCGTGTCTGGCGGCACCCATAACCATCTGTTCCTGATCGATCTGGTGAGCAAGAACCTGACCGGTAAAGAAGCCGATGCGGCGCTGGGCCGTGCCAACATCACGGTTAACAAGAACAGCGTGCCAAACGATCCGAAAAGCCCGTTTGTGACGTCCGGTATCCGTATCGGTACACCAGCAGTTACCCGTCGTGGCTTCAAAGAAGCAGACGTGCGTGAGCTGGCTGGCTGGATTGCCGATGTGCTGGATAACATCAATGACGAAGCAACCATTGAGCGCACCAAGAAGAAAGTGCTGGATATCTGCAGCCGTCTGCCGGTCTACGCTTAATCGCTAACCTGTTGTGAGACAGAATAAAAAGGATGGCATCTGCCATCCTTTTTTATTGCCTAAAAAACGAGTGCGAAAAAGCTGCAAGACCTGAGTTGTTCAGGAAACACGGTCAGATCGGAAAGTCGCTAAAGCCAATCCCTGGCCGCCCGGCCCGCGCAATTACACACCTCATCCCTGAGGTGTGCCCGTAACCGGGCCAACGCTTTGCGTTGTTTAAAAACGCTCCCGGCATTTTTGTCCATGGCGCGGGACGCTTTCCTCCTCTGACCGTGTTTCCTGCGCGTTAAAACTTAGAGGTAGCGGTAAGAGGCGCTCTGATTTGAACTGGTTAGTGCTCTGAAAGGATGGCATCTGCCATCCTTTTTTATTGCCTGTCCCGCGGCGCTCTGCCAGAGTAGCGCCCACTCATGCTGCGAGGCAGCACACTTGCTGGAGGGAATATGGCAATCGGCTCCGCCAGATGGCTCGGATTGGGCTACTTCACTTACTTCTTCTGTTACGGCATCTATCTGCCATTCTGGGGCGTGTGGCTGAAAGGCACCGGCCTGGATGCTGAGAAGATTGGCCTGCTGCTTGGCTGTGGTATGGTCGCGCGCTTCGTCGGTAGTCTGCTTATCGCTTCTCAGGTTAAGAATCCCGGCCGGTTGATTACGGCGCTGCGTCTGCTGGCGTTGATGACCTGCCTGTTCGCCGCCGGTTTCTGGGTAGGTGAGCAGTGGATGTGGCTGCTGACTGTGATGATCGGCTTTAATCTCTTCTTCTCGCCGCTGGTGCCGCTCAGTGATGCGCTGGCCGCGACCTGGACACAGCAGATTGGGCTGGCGTACGGGCCGGTGCGGCTGTGGGGATCGCTGGCCTTTGTAATCAGCTCGGCGTTAACCGGCGTGCTGGTCAGTGCTTACTCCTCTCAGGCTATTCTGCTGCTGCTTTCCGTTGGTGTCATCGGCATGCTCGCTGGCATGATGCTGAGACCGGCCACCCAGCCACAGGGTCATGAGCGTCAGAGTGCTGCGGGCGGCGGCTGGCAGGAATGGCGTGATTTGCTGCGTGAAAATGCAGTATGGCGATTTATGCTCTGCGTAACGCTGCTGCAAGGCGCGCACGCTGCCTATTACGGCTTCAGCGCTATCTGGTGGCAGGAGAGCGGCTACTCCGCCTCGACGGTGGGTTATCTCTGGTCGCTGGGCGTAGTGGCGGAAATTATCGTGTTCGCTCTGAGCAGCCGCCTGTTCCGCCGCTGGAGCGCGCGTGACCTGCTGCTGCTTTCAGGCATCTGCGCGCTGATCCGCTGGGGCCTGCTGGGAGCCAGCACCGCGTTGCCGCTGCTGATTGTGGCGCAAATCCTTCACTGTGGCAGTTTCACCGTCTGTCATCTGGCGGCGATGCGCTTTATCGCGGCGCGGCAGGGGGCGGAAGTGATCCGGCTACAGTCGCTCTATTCCGCGCTGGCGATGGGCGGGGGTATTGCAGTAATGACCATGATCTGCGGCGTGCTGTTCGCGCATCTGCAGGGGCATCTTTTCTGGGTGATGGCACTGGTGGCCCTGCCCGCACTGTTCCTGCGTCCCGGCTACGACTCCAGTAAATAACGAATGCGCTGCTGATGGTGCAGCGTCAGCGGCAGTTCCGCATGCACCAGCGGCGGAGAGAATAAGGGCAGCGAAGTCGGGTAGGGCGAAATGATGATGTCGACATCCCGCGGCGCGCCGTCCCGCTGAAACTGCTTTACGTCCAGGTAGGAAATATTGACAGGCAGCAGCGTGATCTCCCGGATCTGCTGCTCCACGTCCTGCTCCAGATCGGCATCGTCGCCGGTCAGGATCAGGACCTGTTTCTCCTGCAGCGCACTCTCCTGCATCAGCCAGGCACCAAATATAATGGTGACTAAACTCACCTCTTCCGGCGTAAAAGTAATGTTGTAATGCTGCTCAAAAGCCTGCAGGGCCTGCTGAGTGGTGCGCAGCAGGCGTGGATAGAGGCGGCTGACATCCAGTGCGACGCTATTGTCGATACCGATAGTAAAGTGAGTGCGATCCAGCGCCTGCGCCAGATGCGGGTAGAGCTGGTGCAGCAGTTCTTCGCGGTCAGCAAAAGTGATTTCGGCGCAGGCTTCAAAGTCATTGATCAGTTGCTGCGTCGCGTTCATCAACTGCTGTTCAGCAGGATGGGTAATTGCGTCCACGACCGGCGTATGAATCTGGCTGAACAGCAGCGTCCAGAAGTCGATTTCACTGACGTGCGGGGCAAGATGGCAGCGTTTTCGCCAGTGATGTATCACATCTTCGGCGGCCTGCCGCTCAGGCTTCTGCTGAAGCCAGAGAGACTGCGCCTCACTGAACAGCACCGGCTGACGCTGGCACAAGCCATACTTCATAAATATCTGCAGAAAAAGCCGGTCGCGTTCGCTGAAATCACGCTTCAGACGCAGGCTGCAGTGCTGAATCAGCGCCTGTAAATTGGTCTCATCCCACAACGCTTTTTCAATCTTCATGACCTTCAGGCGCTGACGCAGCGGCGTGGCAAAATGCTGGCAGACAAAGTCCTGCGATAAACGCAGACTGCGTCGCAGGTTGTGCAACAGACAAAGGCGCCGGTCCAGCTCTGTACCATGAAGACGAAAGCTGCCATCCACCATCTGATGCAATTCCAGCTGGTGATATCGCTGTATCTCAAGGCCTACATCCGCGATATCCTGTCGGGCAACGGCAGGATCGATGCCATTCAGCTGGCAGATTTTTTCAAGCGTAAGCACGGGTGCGGGCAGAAACAGCAACAATAAAAGATGGCACTGACGCTGTGAACGGGTGAAGAGTGGTGCCAAAGGGGTAGCAGAACTCATCAATCAGATTTCCAGCAGGCTAATTTGAGCTAAGCGTAGTCAACCCGGTCAGCGCCCGCGCGGTTTACGCGGTTTATTTGCCGGAGGTTTAAGGCGGGTCACAAAATTTTGTTACTTATAGATTCTTTTCATCAGGAACGTTACTTTATAACATTATGAAACGCGCACTCTTTGCCTTACTGATGGTATTAAGTCCGGCTCTGCTGGCCCATCCTCACAGCTTCATCGACATGAAAACCGAGCTGGTGGTGCAGGGTGACACCTTTACCGGATTAAAGATGACCTGGACCATGGATGAGATCACCTCCGCCGACCTGCTGTATGACGCGGGTGAGGCGAAGCCAGGCAGCGTGGTGTGGAAAAAGCTGGCGGCGGGCGTGATGGCGAACGTACTGGGCCAGCACTACTTTTCTGAAATCTGGCACAACCAACAGCGGGTAAAGTTTTTGAATCTGCCAACGGAATATAATCTGTCGCGTAGCGGTCACAAAGCGGTGCTGGAATTTGTTCTGCCGCTGGCGGAACCCCCGACGCTGGCCGGTCAGCGCTTTGAGATCCTGACCTTCGATCCCACTTACTTCGTCGATATGTTCTATGACAATCCCGGCGCGTTAGCGCTGCCGCCGGCGTTGCAGACCCGCTGTAAATTTGCGCTCAATACACCAAAACCCAATGACTCTCTGAAGCAGTATGCGCTGTCGCTGGATAAAGCCGATGCGCCTGCGGAGGAGATGGATTTAGGTCGCCAGTTCGCACAAACGGTGGTACTGACATGTCAGTAATCTCCGCCCCCCTGCGGGCTTCCCGGCTCTGGCCGCTGTGGTTGCTGGCGGGACTCTTCATCGGCGGCGCATTGCTGGTCTGGCTTTACTGGTCGCAGATTCTGCTGCAGAGCGTGTTGTGGCAAAAAGATCTGCACCGGCAGATGACCCAGCTGTTACAACAGGTGGCGGAGCAGCCCAATAAGGCTGGTCTCTCGCTGGTGATTTTCAGCCTGCTCTATGGCGTGCTGCACGCGCTGGGTCCGGGCCACGGAAAAGTGGTGATCGCGACCTTTCTGGCAACTCATCCTGCAAAAGTGAAAACCAGTATCAGGCTGACGCTACTCGCCTCGCTGTTGCAGGGTTCGGTGGCGATTGGGCTGGTGACGGTGATGCTGGTGGTGCTGAAAACCTCGTCGCGCCAGCTGCATCTCAGCAGTTTCTGGCTGGAGAAGGGCAGTTATCTGCTGGTGATTGGGCTGGGCGTGATGATCGGGTATCGGGCGCTGCGTTCACTGTGGCGGGCATTGCGTCCAGCTCCGGTATTTCGTGCCTTCCGGCCCCACCATCAGCATGATGAGCATTGCGGCTGCGGGCATGCGCATCTGCCAACCCCGCAGCAGATGAGCGGCAACGTTAGCTGGAAAACCCAGCTGCTGGTGGTGGTGTCGATGGGATTACGTCCCTGCTCCGGCGCGATTATGATGCTGCTGTTTGCCAAAGTGATTGGCGTTTATGGCTGGGGCATTCTCTCTGCTGCCGTGATGGCGGTCGGCACGGCGCTGACCATTTCGGCGATTGGCCTGCTGGTGCAGCAGGCGCGCTCGGTGGCGCAACGGCTGGCACAGCCTGGTGCAGTCTCAGGCATCTCGCGACTATTGTTGCCAACGCTGGCCTTAACCGGTAGCCTGATTTTAATTGTGGCGGGCATCGCATTATGGCAGTCAGCACAGCTGACGGCAGGCGGCGGAATTCGACCTTTCTGATTATAAACGCAGCGGGAATAAAATTCCCGCGGTTATCCTTACCTCGCTAATTATCTCTTAATTCATCTCTTTATTTTTTTCTCAGGGCAGTTTAGTGGAGAAATGACTATTCCCTGTCTACGCTGTTAATACCAAAACGGCATTCCGCCGTCGGGATGATAAAAGATCAGAGCCGTTTTCTGTTTATTGCGAGGAGTATATTTCATGGCCGATACCCGTATTAATAATGGCTACACCGAAACGCTGGCGACCGGGCCGGCAGGATTACCGTTAAAACGTATTTCCTGGAGCGCGGTGTTTGCCGGTGTTATTTGTGCATTAATCGTTCATATCATTCTGACGCTGCTGGGAACCGCCATTGGTGCTACCACCATTGATCCGATGAAAGAACAGAATCCGCTGGACGGCCTTGGTACTGGCGCGCTGGTCTGGACGGCCATTGAAATGCTGGTCGCGATGGCGGCGGGTAGTTATGTTGCCGGTCGACTGGCACAGCGTGAAGGCGCACTGCACGGTTTACTGATGTTTGGCCTTAGCACAATTTTCACTATTTACCTGGCAATTGCGCTGGCAACCAGCGTATTAGGTGGCGCGATGAATATTGTGGGTTCAGGCTTCCAGGCACTGGGTAGTGGTATTTCCGCCGCTGCGCCTTCGGTCACTCAAATGGCAAAAGAAAAGCTGCAGGAAAATAATATTAATTTAGATAACCTGCAGAACGAACTGGAAACCACATTACGCCAGACTGGTAAGCCGGAATTACAGCCAGAGAATTTGAAGCAGGACGCAAATAAGGAAGCGCAGAATGCGGAAAACCAGGCTAACAACACCGCGAACCATCCGCAGACAGCCGATACCGATCTGACTAACTGGGTCAAAGGTGTGATGGATCGTCATTCAGATACCCTGCAGGCAGCCGACCGTGACGCACTGAAAAATATCATCAAAGCGCGTACCGGTAAAAGCGATGAGGAAGTGGATCAGATCGTTGCGAAAACCGAGCAGAGCTATCAGCAGGCCGTTCAGAAGTATAATGAACTGAAACAGCAGGCTGAGCAGAAAGCACGTGAAGCGGGTGAAAAAGCCGCTGCTGCGACCGCTAAAGCGAGCTGGTATGCCCTGATTCTGCTGATCATCGAAGCCGTACTGGCTGGTGTCATGGGTATGGTGGGTCGTCGTACTCAGCCCCGTCAGGTGCTGGCACACGAACGTCGTTAATCATCACTGATTAGCAGGCAATAAAAAAGGCGGCTGATAAGCCGCCTTTTTCTGTACTGAGACTTAGCGTTTTAACGCTTCGCTCAGCTCATCACGCATGTTCGACAGCATCGCTTTCACCACACGCGGGTTACCCGCGACCAGGTTACCTGACAGCAGATAGCCGTGGTTACCGGTGAAGTCAGTGACCAGGCCGCCCGCTTCACGAACCAGCAGTTCACCCGCCGCAAAATCCCACGGCTTCAGGCCAATCTCAAAGTAGCCATCTACGCGACCCGCAGCCACATAGGCCAGATCCAGCGCAGCAGAACCGGTGCGACGGAAGTCAGCGCACTGAGTGAAGAGTTTGGTCAGGATGTTCATGTAAGCAGGCGCGTGCTGCTTCATTTTGAACGGGAAGCCCGTTGCCAGAACGGTGCCATCCAGATCGCGCGCAATGCTGCCACGCAGGCGATAGCCATTCAACTGAGCGCCCTGGCCACGTGAAGAGGTGAACAGTTCATTGCGCATTGGATCGTAAACGACGGCGACTTCAGTGCGGCCTTTGATGCGCACCGCGATCGAAACAGCAAAGTGGGGCAGACGTTTGATGAAGTTGGAGGTGCCATCCAGCGGATCGATAACCCATTGAACATCCTGATCTTCGCCCGCCAGTTCACCGCTTTCTTCAGTGATGATGGTATGTTTCGGGTAAGATTTACGAATAATTTCGATAATCAGGCGTTCTGCTTCGCGGTCAACATTGGTTACGAAGTCGTTGCTGCCTTTCTGGCTGGCTTCGACGGCGTCCGGGGTTTCATAATATTTGGCAATTAAATTTCCGGCCTTGCGCGCTGCGCGCACGGCAATGTTGAGCATTGGATGCATCGGTATCTCTCGCTGGATGTTAAAGAACGGGGAAAACGGCGCGGAGTATAGCAGCGTGTTCGGTAAATGTCCTGCTTTATGTTACGATTCTCTCCACTGATTTTACTGACCCGTTTCTGAGTATCCCTAATCATGTTGCAAAATATTCGTATCGTGCTGGTCGAAACTTCTCACACCGGTAACATGGGCTCCGTTGCGCGCGCCATGAAAACCATGGGCTTAACCAACCTCTATCTGGTTAATCCGCTGGTCAAACCCGACTCACAGGCGATCTCCCTGGCCGCCGGTGCCAGTGACGTTATCGGCGACGCAAAAGTCGTCGATTCACTGGATGAAGCAATCGCCGGATGCAGTCTGGTGGTCGGGACCAGTGCACGTTCACGTTCGCTGCCCTGGCCGATGCTGGATGCACGTGAATGCGGCGTAAAAAGTGTGGAAGAGGGCCAGCAGGCACCGGTCGCGCTGGTGTTTGGTCGTGAACGCGTTGGCCTGACCAACGAAGAGTTGCAGAAGTGTCATTATCACGTCGCGATTCAGGCTAACCCGGAGTACAGCTCGCTGAACCTGGCGATGGCAGTACAGATTATCGCCTATGAAGTGCGCATGGCATGGTTACAGTCGCAGGAGCAGGCCAGCCCGCCGCCAAAGTTTGAAGAATCGCCTTATCCGCTGGTGGATGACCTTGAGCGCTTCTATCAGCATATGGAACAGATGATGCTGAACAGCGGCTTTATCCGTGAAGCCAATCCAGGCCAGGTGATGAGCAAACTGCGTCGTCTTTATACCCGTGCCCGTCCGGAACGCGATGAACTGAACATCCTGCGCGGTATGCTTTCGTCGTTTGAAAAGCGAAAAAACGAGAAAAAAGAAGCAGATAATAGTTGAGTAAATTACCTGGTTAAATACCTGACTAATTTACCAGGTTAAATAGTTGACCAATTTACTCGGGAATGTCAGACTTCATGGCATCTGTTGCTAATCCTCCGATAACCGGACGCTATTGAGGTCGTACGCTATGAGACTGACATCCAAAGGACGTTATGCCGTTACTGCAATGCTGGACGTTGCCCTTCACTCCCATGAAGGTCCGGTCCCGCTGGCTGATATTTCAGAACGTCAGGGCATCTCGCTCTCCTATCTGGAGCAGTTATTCTCCCGACTGCGTAAAAACGACCTGGTTTCCAGCGTTCGTGGCCCGGGTGGCGGTTATCTGCTGGGTAAAGCGTCAGACACCATCTCTGTCGGCGAAGTGATCACTGCGGTTGATGAGTCAGTTGATGCCACCAAATGCCAGGGTAAAGAAGGCTGCCAGGGCGGTGAGCGTTGTCTGACTCACGTGCTGTGGCGCGATCTGAGCGTGCGTATCAGTGACTTCCTGAACAATATTACGCTGGCTGAGCTGGTGAATAATCAGGAGATTCTGGATGTGGCCGATCGTCAGAATGCGATCGATAATCGTCGCTTCCAGAGCCCGCGTTCGCAGGAAATTAACGTCAACCAGCGCGCCTCGTAATCCCCGCTGTTGCGGCCCTTACTGCTAACGCGGTCAGGGCCGAATCTGCTATAAAGACGTATGATTTTCTATACGGAGCTGTAGCGCAATGAAATTACCGATTTACCTGGATTATGCCGCCACCACGCCGGCCGATCCGCGTGTAGCCAGCAAAATGATGCAGTTTCTGACGCTGGATGGCACGTTCGGTAATCCGGCTTCGCGATCGCACCGTTTTGGCTGGCAGTCTGAAGAAGCGGTCGATGTTGCCCGCAATCAGATTGCCGAACTGGTCAACGCCGATCCGCGCGAAATCGTCTTTACCTCTGGCGCCACCGAATCCGATAACCTCGCGATTAAAGGCGCAGCCCACGCCCATCAGGCGCGCGGCAAACATATCATCACCAGCCAGACGGAACACAAAGCGGTGCTCGACAGCTGTCAGCAGCTGGAGCGCGAAGGTTTTGATGTCACGTATCTGACGCCGGCAGCTAACGGCATTGTCTCGCCTGAACAGCTGCGTGCGGCGCTGCGCGATGACACCATTCTGGTTACTCTCATGCACGTCAATAATGAAACCGGTGTGGTTCAGGATATCGCCGCCTTTGGCGAACTCTGCCGCGAGCGTGAGATTCTGCTTCATGTGGATGCGACCCAGAGCGTCGGTAAGTTGCCCATCGACCTCAGCCAGTTACCGGTCGATTTGATGTCCTTTTCAGCCCACAAACTCTATGGTCCGAAAGGCATCGGTGCGCTCTATGTGCGGCGTAAACCGCGCGTGCAGATTGCTGCGCAAATCCACGGCGGCGGGCATGAACGCGGAATGCGCTCCGGCACCCTGCCGGTGCATCAGATTGTCGGTATGGGCGAGGCCTATCGTATCGCGGCAGAAGAGCGCGAAACGGAGATGGCGCGTCTGCAGGCGCTGCGCGATCGTCTGTGGCAGGGCATCAGCACGCTGCCGGACGTTACCCTCAATGGCGATCTGCATCAGTGTGCGCCGAACATTCTTAACATCAGTTTCGCTGACGTTGAGGGTGAATCCCTGATCATGGCGCTGAAAGATCTGGCCCTCTCTTCCGGCTCGGCCTGTACCTCTGCCAGCCTGGAGCCTTCCTATGTTTTACGCGCGCTGGGCGTAAGTGAGGAGCTGGCGCACAGTTCGCTGCGCTTCTCTCTGGGACGCTTCACGACCGAAGAAGAGATCGACTACGCCATTGCCCTGGTGCAGAAGTCGGTGACCCGGCTGCGGGCCTTAATGAAATTCTGATACCCCGTCATAGTCCGGAAACTGCGCCAATATGGGCGCTTCGCTGGCAACGTCCGGCGGAATCTGTTATCAGGTCTCTGCGAAATACATTTAACATCTTATTAAAGCCGTCATAACAATCAGGCTGGATGAAACAGATAACGATTACGGAGCTTTTCGATGACCACACAACCCATGAACATTACGCTTAGCAGCCAGCCCGCCGATGCGCGCTGGGGCGAAAAAGCGATTCTGAGCAGCAACGACAGCGGCATGACGCTGCATCTCACCGGCGCGGATGCGCTGAATACTATTCAGCGTGCGGCGCACAAAATCGACAGCCAGGGCATCCGCCACGTGGCGCTGACCGGCGAAGGCTGGCACCTGGAGCAGTGCTGGGCATTCTGGCAGGGCTTCCGTGGCCCGAAAGGGCAGCGCCAGGTTGAGTGGCCAGCGCTGGGCGAACATGAGCAGGCGGAGTTTGATCGCCGTCTGAAAATCATCGACTGGGTCCGCAACGTCATTAACCTGCCTGCAGAAGATCTGGGGCCGGAACAGCTGGCGCATACGGCCGTCGATCTGATCAGTGAAGTGGGCGGCAGCGCCGTGAGCTATCGCATTACCAAAGGCGACGACCTGCGCGTTCAGGGCTATATGGGCCTGCACACCGTAGGACGCGGTTCAAATCGCCCGCCGGTTTACCTGGCGCTCGACTACAACCCAACCGGCGATGAGAATGCACCGGTCTACGCCTGTCTGGTCGGTAAAGGCATCACCTTTGATACCGGCGGCTACAGCCTGAAGCAGAGCAGCTTTATGGACTCGATGAAGTCTGACATGGGCGGCGCGGCGACCGTTACTGGCGCACTGGCAATGGCGATTTCGCGTGGCCTGAATAAGCGCGTCAAACTCTACCTCTGCTGTGCCGATAACATGGTCAGCAGCAACGCCTTCAAGCTCGGCGATATCATTCGCTATCGCAACGGCAAATCGGTGGAAGTCATGAACACCGATGCGGAAGGTCGCCTGGTCCTGGCCGACGGTTTAATCGACGCCAGCGAGCAGAACCCGACGCTGATCATCGATGCTGCCACGCTGACCGGCGCGGCTAAAACGGCGCTGGGCAACGACTATCATGCGCTGTTTACCTTTGATGATGTGATGGCACAGTCGCTGATGGGCAGCGCGGTAAGTGAGAACGAGCCTTTCTGGCGCCTGCCGCTGGCTGAATTCCATCGCAGCCATCTGCCGTCTAACTTCGCCGATCTCAATAACATCGCCAGCCCGTCTCATGCGGCAGGCGCCAGCAGTGCGGCAGCGTTCCTGTCCCACTTCGTGAGCAACTATCAGCAGGGCTGGTTGCACATCGACTGTTCCGCCACCTATCGTAAAGGGGCAGTTGATGAATGGGCGGCGGGTGCAACAGGTCTTGGCGTGCGAACCATCGCTAATCTGTTACTGAAATAAGAAGGGCTCAGCGGTGGCGGATGCCGCCGCTGTTCAGAGGGAAACTATGAACCGTCTTGAAGAGGTGCTGAAGCTGGCAGCCACCGAGCCTGCCCATCGGCCCGAATTTTTTCAACTGCTGCTGGAGTCTGATGTCTTTGTTCCAGGCGAAAGCACCACGCAGCAGCTTGATGCCAGCACGCCCGTTGATCTGCAGCACTGGGAAAAAGAGGATGGCAGCAGCATCATTCCTTTTTTCACGTCTGAAGAGGCGATGAGTGAAGCGGTGAGCGGTGAGCAGTCCTGGCTGCGTCTGCCGGTCCGGACGCTGTTTGAGATTACACGTGGCGAGACGCTGTTTCTCAATCCCAAACTGCCTTCCGGTAAAGAGTTTACTGCAGCCGAGATCACCCATCTGCTGGCTGAAGAGGGCAGTGCGCTAAGCCAGCAAACCGTGCTGGAAGGCGGACAGTCCCTGCTGTTGTCTGAAGTGGCCGAGCCGCCTGCGCAGATGATCGATTCGCTGACGCAGCTGTTCAGTAAGCATAAACAGGTGCGTCGGGCGTTTATCGCCAGCATTCGTGAGCGGGCAGACGAAGCGGCCAACCTGCTGATTGGTATTGAAGCGGACAGCAACATTGAGGCGATTATTCAGGCGGCGGGCAGTGTGGCAACGGACACGCTGCCAGACGATGCACCGATTGATATTTGTGAAGTCACGCTGCAGGACCGTGGCATCAGCCACTTCTTTACCGCCCACATCACGCCATTTTATGAACGTCGCTGGGGCAGTTTCCTGCGTGACTTCAAGGGCAGTGAGCGGATTATCTGATTCACTTAAAAAAACAGGCGGCTTATCAGCCGCCTGATTTTTATTTCGCTATCGGTAAGTCGTCGCGACTGCCCCATTCGCCCCAGGACCCGTCATACAGCGTGGCATCCCGAGCGCCCAGCGCCGTCAGCGCCAGAATCAATACGACCGCCGTTACGCCAGAGCCACAGCTGGCGACCACCGGCTGGGTGATATCGACGCCTGCGTCAGCAAACAGCCTGCGCAGTTCCGCTTCCGGCTTGAGTTTTCCCTGCTCAACCAGCGTATTCCACGGCACGTTCAGGCTGTTGGGAATATGTCCGCGATGCAGGCCGGGACGCGGCTCGTCCACTTCGGCGTTAAAACGATTAGCGGCACGCGCATCAACAATCTGTGCACCGCCTTCATGACTGATCAGCAGCACGTCCGTCAGACGTTTCACCCGGCTTTCATCCGCGTGGGCTTCAAACTCACCTTCCGGCAGATTCACGTCGCCGGTTGCCAGCGCAAAACCCGCCTCTTTCCAGCCCTGCAAACCACCGGCCAGAATCGACACCTGCGCCACACCAAAGGTCTTCAGCATCCACCAGGCGCGTGGCGCGGAAAAGAGGTTACCCTCGTCATAGACCACCAGATGCTTATCACTGCTCACGCCCAGCTCGCGCATCGCGACGGCAAAGGTCTCGGCACGCGGCAGCATATGCGGATAAGGGCTGGTGTGATCGGAGAGCGCTTCAATATCAAAGTAAGGGGCGTCGGGTAGATGACCTGCCAGATATTCAGCCTGGACATCGCGAACCGCTTCCATTCCGGGTGGCAACAGACGTGCATCCAGCACCTGAAGTCGCTCATCGTTGTAGTGTTCTTGTAACCAGTCGGCGGACACAAACAGTGGCGTCGTCATAACAACCTCATTTCAGCAATCTGTCATACCAGTGTCAGGGAATGTGCGCACCATCTCAAGAGAAGCGTTGATTAAATGCGAGCATTGATATGAAATTGCGCAGCGTAATCAAACGACACTCCCTGCGTCCCGGTGAAGGAACTACCATGAAGAAACGCACTACCCGGCTGCTGCTCAGCATGCTGATCGGTGGCTCGCTGCTGTCAGCGACCCTGTTACCTGCTTTGCCTCTCCAGGCAGCAGAGGCACCCGCAACCAAACATGTCAGCAAACCGCTGACGATTATCGATCTCTCGGAACTGCAGATCGACGGTGCCGCTGCGCTGGTTTTAACCTTCAGTCAGCCGCTGGATGACAAACAGGATATCGCGCAGAAAGTCAGGCTGACCGATGATAAACAGGGTCGGGTGGATGGCGGCTGGGAGCTTTCCGCTAACCGTAAAACGTTGCGCTTCCGCCATCCCGAACCGTCGCGCCACTTCACCGTCACGGTGGATGCGGGACTGCGTGCGGCCAGCGGTGAGACGCTCGCCGCCGATTACAGTAAAAAAATTGCGTCCAGCGATATCCAGCCGATGGTGGGCTTTGCCAGCCGCGGTTCACTGCTGCCGCTGCGTATCACGCAGGGCCTGCCGGTACTGGCGCTGAATGTTAACCAGGTCGATGTCGATTTCTTCCGCATTAAGAATGCTGGCCTGGCGGAATTTCTCTCGCAGTGGAATTACGGCAATAACCTTTCCAGCTGGCAGTCACAGGATCTGCTGAAAAGCAGCCAGCTGGTCTATACGGGACGCTTTGAGCTTAATCCGGCGCGAAACACCCGTGAAAAACTGCAGCTGCCGATGAGTGACATCAAGGCACTTCAGCAGCCGGGCGTCTATCTGGCCGTCATGAAGCAGGCAGGGACTTATCACTACAGCCAGCCTGCTACGCTTTTCACTCTGAGCGATATTGGCCTGTCACTGCACCGCTTCCCGACTCAGTTCGAACTCTTCGCCCAGAGTCTGGCAAATGGCCAGCCGCTCTCCGGCGTCAGCGTCAGGTTGCTGGATGAGAAAGGGCAGGTGCTGCAGAGCGACACCAGTGACAGCACCGGTCATCTGCGCCTGAAAGCGGATGAAAAAGGCAAGATCCTGCTGGCCGTGCAGGGGGAACAGACCTCAATGATCGACCTGGCGCGTCCGGCGCTGGATCTGGCTGAGTTTCCGGTAGCCGGGCCGCAGGGCTATGACAAACAGCTGTTTGTCTTCGGGCCGCGCGATATCTACCGTCCCGGCGAAATCGTCATTGTTAATGCGCTGCTGCGCGATGCCGACGGACGCCCGCTTCCCACACAGCCGATTAAAGCGGAGCTGGTGCAGCCTGACGGCCAGGTGATGCGAACCTTTGTCTGGCAGCCGGAAGCGGGACTCTACCAGCAGCGACTGGCACTGCCCGCGTCCGCCATGACCGGCGACTGGATGCTGCGGCTTAATACCGGCGATAACCTTAAGCGTGAGTGGAAATTCCACGTTGAGGATTTCCTGCCGGAGCGCATGGCGTTAACCCTGAAAAATGACCCTCAGCCGCAGCCTGCTGATGCCAGCGTTGAGTTCGGTATTGAAGGACGCTACCTCTATGGCGCACCGGCGGCGGGTAACACGCTACAGGGGCAACTCTATCTGCGACCGGCGCGTGAAGCCGTGGCTGCACTGCCGGGCTACCAGTTTGGTGACATCACCGAAGAGGGATTAAAGCGCACGCTGGATGAAGTGGACCTCAAGCTCGATGCCAGCGGTAAAGCGCAGCTTACGGTAGAGAATCAGTGGGATCAGCTGCACTCCCCGCTTAACCTGATCCTGCAGGCCAGCCTGCTGGAGACCGGCGGACGTCCGGTCACCCGTCGCGCTACACAGGCTATCTGGCCCGCTGACGCCCTGCCAGGCATCCGGCCGTTATTTGGGAATAAGGCAGTTTATGACTACCGCAGCGACCGCTATCACGATGAGCCTACCGTACCGGAAGAGAGCCTGGCCGAATTCGACATTGTCTATGCCAACAGTCAGGGCAGGAAACTGGCGGCAGACAAGCTGGACGTGCGTCTGATCCGTGAGCGCCGTGATTACTACTGGAGCTTCTCTGACAGCGAAGGCTGGCAGTCGCAGTATGGCGACAAAGATCTGCAGGAAGATGAACGCGCCATCTCAATCCCGGCTGACGGCAGCACTAAAGTCAGCTTCCCGGTCGAGTGGGGCCACTATCGGCTGGAAGTGCAGGCGGGCGAGAAGATCGTCAGCAGCGTGCGGTTCCAGGCCGGTTATGACTGGCAGGACAACACCAACGGCACGGGCGCGTTGCGTCCCGATCAGGTCAGACTGAAGCTGGATAAAGCCGCTTACCAGCCGGGTGATACCGTGCATCTGCAGGTCGAATCACCGGCTGCCGGTAAAGGCTACCTGATGGTGGAGTCGAGCAGCGGCACGCTCTGGTGGCAGCCGCTGACCGTACCAAAGGGCGGCACCACGGTGGATGTGCCGGTGGCTGAGAGCTGGCAGCGTCACGATCTCTACTTCAGCGCTATTGTGGTGCGTGATGGCGATAAAGTCAGTGGTGCCACACCCAAACGCGCGGTAGGGCTGTTACACCTGCCGATGGCGACCGAAGCACGTCGCTTAAACCTGACGCTTGCGGCACCTGATAAAATCCGTCCTGAGCAACTCCTGACGGTCAACGTTCATGCCAGTCGTGACGGCGGTCCGCTGCCTGAAAAAGTGAATGTGCTGCTGTCAGCCGTGGACAGTGGCGTACTCAGTGTGACGGATTTTAAAACGCCCGATCCGTGGCAGGCTTTCTTTGGCCGTAAACGCTACAGCGTCGATCAGTACGACGTCTTTGGTCAGCTGATCGAAGGCGGCGGCCGGCTGGCGGCGCTGCGTTTTGGTGGTGATGGCGAGGATGAATCGATGACGCGCGGCGGTAAAAAGCCGGTAACGCACGTCAATATCGTCGCACAGCAGTTACAGGCGGTGACGCTGGATAAAGAGGGCAACGGAACGATTACGCTGCCGATCCCGGCCTTTAATGGTGAACTCCGGCTGATGACGCAGGCCTGGAGCAATGACAGCTTCGGTGCCGCAGAGCGCAAACTGGTGGTCGCGGCGCCGCTGATCAGCGAGCTGGCTACCCCACGTTTTCTTGCCAGCGGCGATACCGCATCACTGGCGCTGGATCTCACTAACCTGACCGATCTGCCGCAAAACCTTAAGGTTGATCTCTCCAGCAGTGGCCTGGTGGATCTGGCCGGTGCTGCCAGCCAGAGTGTGACGCTGGCTAAAGGTGCACGCACCACGTTACAGATTCCGGTCACGGCGAAAACCGGTTTTGGTGACGGCGAGGTTACCGTACAGATTTCCGGTCTGAATCTGCCGGGTGAGCAGGTGAAGCCTGGCAGACAGCAGTGGAAAATTGGTGTCAGACCGCCTTATCCGGCGCAGACGCTGAACTTTGATGCCGTAATCAATCCCGATCAGCCCTGGGAGATCGCGGCGGCGGCGCTGACGGGGCTGGATGCACAAACCCTGAGCGGCCAGCTGACGCTGAGCAATCGTCCGCCGCTGAATATCGCCAGCTATATCAGTGCGCTTTACGCCTATCCCTACGGCTGTCTGGAACAGACCAGCAGCGGACTCTGGCCTTCGCTTTACACCAGCCATGCTGAGCTGACCGCGATGGGCATTAAAACCAGCAGCGATGAAGCACGACGGGCCGCCGTCGACACCGGCATTGCCCGTCTGGCTGGCATGCAGCGCGCCAACGGCAGCTTCGGGCTGTGGGATAAACAGAGTGAAGAGGAGTTCTGGCTGACGCCTTACGTGACGGACTTCCTGCTGCGCGCCAGCGAGGCGGGCTATGCGTTGCCGGATAATGTGGTGGAGCGCGCTAATGCCCGGCTGCTGCGCTATCTGCAGGATCCCTCGCAGATCAGCGGCGGCGGTGATAACAACGCCGCGCTACAGTTCAGCGTACAGGCTTACGCCGGGCTGGTGCTGGCGCGTCAGCAGCGCGCTCCGCTGGGTGCGCTGCGCGCCTTGTATCAGCAACGTAAGAAGTCCCGCTCCGGCCTGGCGCTAATGCAGCTTGGCGTCGCGCTGAAGCTGATGGGTGACGGACAGCGTGCACAGCAGGCGATCATGCAGGGTGCCACGCTGACGCGTTCGGATAAAGAGTGGTATGGCGACTATGGCAGCACGGTGCGCGATCAGGGGATGATGATTGCGTTGCTGGCGGAAAATAAACTGCAGCCTGATGTGCAAAACAGTCTGCTGCTGTCACTGTCCAGAGAGGTCAACGGCAAACGCTGGTTCTCGACTCAGGAAAATAACGCACTTTATCTGGCAGCTCACACTCTGCAACGTGCGCAGGGCAGCAGCTGGCAGGCGCTATTGTCGGGCAATCCAGAACCGCTGCAGGGCGATGCGCCACTGAATAAAGGGCTGTCTGCTGACCGCCTGTTACAGGGCTTAGCCATCCGTAATCCGGGCAGTGCGCCGCTGTATGGTCGTCTGGACGTCACCGGTTATCCGCTGGCCGCGCCTCAGCCTGAGAGCAATGTGCTCGGGATAAAGCGTGAATACTTTACCCTGGATGGCAAAGCCGCCGATCTCAGTAATCTGCGCAGCGGGGAGTTGCTGGTGGTGCGTCTGACCGTTTCGTCAAAGCGCAGCATCAGCGATGCGCTGGTGGTGGATCTGCTGCCTGCCGGTCTGGAGCTGGAAAACCAGAATCTGGCCGACAGCAGCGCCAGTCTTGGCGACAGTGCGGATGCGCTGAAAGAGAGTATGGGCGATATGCAGCAGGCTGACATTAAGCATATTGAGTTCCGCGACGATCGCTTTGTCGCGGCACTGGCGGTAGATACTTATCGTCCCGCAACGCTGGTCTATCTGGCGCGGGCGGTCACGCCGGGTCGCTTCCTGATGCCGCCGCCGCAGGTCGAGTCGATGTATGTGCCAGAGTGGCGCGCTACCGGCAGTACGCCGCCGCAGCTGCATATCCAGTAAGTGACGCGACGCGTGTTAAAACCTCGCACCCTTAAAAAGTGGTGGCTCGCGCTGCCGCTTTTTTTTCTGGCGTTATGGCTGGCGACGTGGGGACTGGATCGGCTGTTCCCGCTGCCGCTTAAACAGGTGCAGCCTGCGCGGGTCATTGTGGCCAGCGACGGTACGCCGCTGTGGCGCTTCGCTGACAGCAAGGGCATCTGGCGCTATCCGGTTACACCAGAAGAGGTGGCACCGGCCTATCTGCAGGCGCTGCTCACCTACGAAGATCGCTGGTTCTGGTATCACCCCGGCATCAATCCCCTGGCGCTGGTGCGCGCGGCCTGGCAGGATTTGCGTCATCAGAGTGTGATTTCCGGCGGCAGCACCCTGACCATGCAGGTGGCACGCCTTGTCGACCCGCAACCCCGCACGTTGCGGGGCAAGCTGATTCAGGCGTGGCGTGCGCTACAGCTGGAGTGGCATCTTTCCAAACGAGACATCCTGACGCTCTATCTTAATCGTGCGCCTTTTGGCGGTACGCTGGAAGGGGTGGGCGCGGCAAGCTGGAGCTGGCTGGGCAAAGCCCCGTCACAGCTGACGCCGGGTGAAGCGGCGTTGCTTGCCGTGTTGCCGCAGGCACCCAGCCGTCTGCGGCCCGATCGCTGGCCGGAGCGGGCGGAAGCCGCTCGCAATAAAGTGCTGGATCGGCTGGCGGAATACCACATCTGGTCCGCGGAACAGGTGGCGGAAATTCGTCAGGAGCCGGTGTGGCTGCCGCCGCGACAGATGCCGCAGATGGCACCGCTGCTGGCCCGGCGGCTGCTGTCGATCAGCCGCAGCGATAAGATTGTTTCCACGCTCGATCCTTCACTGCAGCGCGAACTGGAAAGCCTGGCGCTGAACGTTAAAAACCAGCTGCCGCCGCGCACCTCGCTGGCGATGCTGGTGGTGGATCACACCACCATGGCCGTTCGCGGTTATGCCGGCTCGGCCGACTTTACCGATGACAGCCGTTTTGGTCATGTGGATATGATCGCCAGCGTGCGCTCGCCAGGTTCGGTGTTAAAACCCTTTATCTACGGCATGGCGCTGGACGAGGGACTGATTCATGCCGAATCGCTGCTGCAGGATGTGCCGCGTCGCTTTGGTGATTACCGGCCCGGCAACTTTGACACCGGCTTTCACGGACCGGTCAGCGCCAGCGACGCGCTGGTGCGCTCCCTGAATCTGCCCGCCGTTCAGCTGCTGGAGGCGCTGGGGCCGAAAAACGTCGCGGCGCGTCTGCGCAATGTGGGTCTGAATTTACGTTTTCCGCCTGGCGCTGAACCCAATCTTTCATTGATTCTTGGCGGCACCGGGGCGCGCATGGATGAAATTGTCGCGGCCTACAGCGCTTTTGCCCGCCACGGCAATGCCGCTCAGCTGCGCTGGATGCCCGATCAACCGTTGCAGCAGCGACCGCTGCTATCAAAGGAGTCGGCGTGGATCATCCGGCGTATCCTGGCCGGCGAAGCGCAGCCTGCCGGTAATGGCAACGTGCCCGACGTAGTGCCGCTGGCCTGGAAGACCGGCACCAGTTACGGCTATCGCGACGCCTGGTCGGTGGGCATTAATCCCCGTTACCTGATTGGCGTGTGGGTCGGACGACCTGATGCGACGCCGGTTGCCGGCCAGTTTGGTTTTGCCTCAGCCGTGCCGATCATGAATCAGATTAACAGCGTGCTGATGAGCCGCCTCGGCAGGCGTGACGTGCCAGGCGATCCGCGTCCGGCCTCGGTCACGGTCGCGACCATCTGCTGGCCTGGTGGTCAGCCGCTGCCCGCCGGAGACGAAAACTGTCGTCAGCGGCGGCAAAGCTGGGTTGCTTCGGATACGCTGCCGCCAACGCTGCTGGCACCCGGCCAGGAGAGCCTCAGCGGATTACGCCTGAGTTACTGGCAGAATGCGCAGGGGCTGCGCGTTGCTGCCGACTGTCCCGGCGCCACCCGTCACGAACGGCTTGTCTGGCCGCTGCCGCTGGAAGCCTGGCTGCCGCCTCAGGAGCGGCGAGCGCAGCGTCTGCCACCTGTTGATACGCACTGTCCACCGTTACAGCAGGGCAGCAGTGCACCGCTGATCATTACCGGCATCATTGAGGGGCAAATCGTTAAGCCGCTGCCGGGCAACAGTGCGCTGACGATCCCGGTCGCGGTGCAGGGCGGGCAGGGTACGCAGCGCTGGTGGTTCCTGAATGGTGAACCTCTCATAACGCAAAATGCCGCAGAGATGTCGCTGCATCTCGATCATCCGGGCGAGTATCAGCTGGTGGTGATGGATGAAGAGGGTCAGCTTGTCTCGGTCACTTTTAGCCGGGGCTGACGCTTTTCTGCGCTAAATCATAACCGTTGCGCTTCTGCTTCGACTCAGATCAAGAATTTTCAACAAATCAGGGATCTCTGGTAGGCAATGCCGGACTCAGCCCCTATAATCGGCGCCGTTTCTTAACCGGGGCGGACGCCACCGGTTTCTTCAGAACGTCAAGACAGAGGTCATCATGGCAATCGAACGTACTTTTTCTATCATCAAGCCAAACGCCGTCGCTAAAAATGTGATTGGTGCTATCTACAACCGTTTTGAAAGCGCAGGCTTCAAAATCGTTGGCGCAAAAATGCTGCAGCTGAGCAAAGAGCAGGCTGAAGGCTTTTACGCTGAGCACCAGGGCAAGCCATTCTTCGATGGTCTGGTTGAATTCATGACCTCTGGCCCGGTTGTTGTTTCCGTGCTGGAAGGTGAAAATGCCGTTCAGCGTCACCGAGACCTGATGGGTGCCACTAACCCGGCAAACGCACTGGCTGGCACACTGCGTGCTGACTACGCTGACAGCTTCACCGAAAACGCGACCCACGGTTCAGATTCTGCTGAATCCGCTGCCCGCGAAATCGCTTATTTCTTCGGCGAAAACGAAATCTGCCCACGTACCCGTTAATCGCCTGGCGATAAACGTTACAGCGGCTTTACAAAAATCTGCGTAGGGGAGGTCACTCCCGCCTGTTATCAGGCCGCAGATGTTGTACAATATTGCGCCTTCATTGACATCGCTTAATGAAGGCGCAATTTTTTCACCTATCCCTGAACAGCGCCATAACGTGTAACAACGAGGCCAGAGAATATTATGTCCGAACAGATTGTGACGTCCGCGTCCGCATCCCCTATTGTCGTCTCCCCCAAAAGCCAGAAAATCAACCTGCTGGATCTCAACCGTCAGCAGATGCGCGAATTCTTCCTGTCGCTGGGTGAAAAGCCGTTCCGTGCCGATCAGGTCATGAAGTGGATTTATCACTACTGCTGCGATGACTTCGAGCAGATGACCGACATCAACAAAAAGCTGCGTAACCGGCTGATGGAGCTGACGGAGATCCGCGCGCCAGAAGTGGCGGAAGAGATGCGCTCTACCGACGGCACTATCAAATGGGCCATTCGTGTCGGTGACCAGCTGGTGGAAACGGTCTATATCCCGGAAGGCGACCGCGCTACGCTCTGTGTCTCTTCACAGGTGGGGTGTGCGCTGGAGTGTAAATTCTGTTCGACCGCACAGCAGGGCTTTAACCGTAACCTGCGGGTGTCAGAAATTATTGGTCAGGTGTGGCGTGCGGCGAAAATTGTCGGCGCAGCGAAAATCACCGGCCAGCGTCCTATCACCAACGTGGTGATGATGGGCATGGGCGAGCCACTTCTCAACCTCAATAACGTTGTCCCGGCGATGGAGATCATGCTGGATGACTTTGGTTTTGGTCTGTCGAAGCGTCGCGTGACCCTTTCTACTTCAGGTGTTGTTCCTGCGCTGGATAAACTGGGCGATATGATTGACGTCGCGCTGGCCATTTCCCTGCATGCGCCGAACGATAAGCTGCGCGATGACATCGTGCCAATCAACAAAAAGTACAATATCGAAACCTTCCTGGCGGCGGTGAAACGCTACATTGGTAAATCCAACGCCAATCAGGGACGTGTGACCATTGAGTACGTGTTGCTGGATCACGTCAACGACAGCACCGACGATGCGCATGAGCTTGCCGCATTACTGAAAGAAACACCGTGTAAAATCAACCTGATTCCGTGGAACCCCTTCCCGGGCGCGCCGTATGGCCGTAGCTCAAACAGCCGCATCGATCGTTTCTCCAAGGTGCTGATGGACTATGGTTTTACCACCATCGTGCGTAAAACCCGTGGCGACGATATTGATGCCGCCTGTGGTCAGTTAGCCGGAGAAGTGATCGACCGTACCAAGCGAACGCTGCGTAAAAAAATGGCAGGTGAAGCCATATCTGTGAAGGCTCTCTAGAAGAGTGACAGAGTGCGTTTCCTGAAGTGATGACGCGTGGCAGGCTGCAGCCTGTCAACGTCAACCGGATGGAAACGATTATGCGTAACGGATTACCTGCAGTTTTACTGGCGCTGTTTGTTGTAAGCGGGTGTGTCAGCCAGCCATATGAACCCGGCGCTGAAGAGGTGCGTCTGCAGTTAGGGATGCACTATCTGGCCGGTGGAGACTATGCCGCAGCTGAGCGAAACTTTCTGCGTGCACAGGCCGCCGCGCCCGAGGACTACCGGGTCTCGCTTGCGCTGGCACGGCTGGCGCAGCAGCAGGGTAATCAGACAGCAGCGCAGGCACGGTTTATACTGGCACAGCAGCAGGCCCCGGATAATGGTTTTGTTGCTAACAATTACGGTGCGTTTCTCTGCGCTTTAAGGCAGTATGACGAAGCGCATCAACAGTTTAGTCGGGCAGGCGCTGCACCTCAGTTTGATGCACGCAATGACGCGCGTGAACTGGCAGGGTTTTGTTATCTGCAGGCGGGCGATGTTGCCGCTGCCCGCAGGGCGTTACGCCAGGCCCTTGAGGCCGACAGACGCAAAGCGGATTCGCTGCTGTCGGAAGCTGAAAAGCTAATGGCAGATAACCAGCTGGCAAAGGTGCAGGTTTTGCTCGACGTTTACCAGCAACAGTTGCCCGAAACGGCACGAAGTCTGGCGTTACACTTACGTTTCGCCGCGCTACAGGGAAATGCCGCTGACGTTTCACGTTATGGCGACCAGTTAGCGCGACGTTTTCCGCAATCGATACAGTACCAGCGTTATTTAGCTAATGAATACTGAAGCCACTCAAGAAAACTCTGCATTACATTCAACAGGTGAACGCCTGCGTCTGGCCCGTGAGCAGATGGGGCTGACGCAGCAGAACGTCGCTGAGCGCCTGTGCCTGAAACTCTCTACCGTGCGTGATATTGAGGAGGACAAATCGCCTGCCGATTTAGCCTCTACGTTCCTGCGCGGCTATATTCGCTCTTACGCGCGTCTGGTGCACATTCCTGAAGAGGAACTGCTGCCAATGATGGCGAAACAGACACCGGTTCGGGCTGCAAAAATCGAACCGATGCAAAGTTTCTCACTGGGTAAGCGTCGCAAAAAACGCGACGGCTGGCTGATGATTTTCACCTGGCTAGTGGTGTTTGTGGTGGTGGGGCTGACCGGTGCCTGGTGGTGGCAGAACCATAAGGCGTCGCAGGATGACCTGGTGCCGATGACCGATCAGAACAGCAGTAGCGGCGATAATGGCCAGTCGATTCCGCTGGGTGAATCCAGCGGTGACAGCGCGGCACCTGCCGCGCCGGACGAAAGCAATACCACTACCAGCAACAGTGCGGCCAGCACGCCAGCGAGTGCGGCTCCAGCCGCCAGCGCCAGCAATAGCGCGACTGCCGCACAGCAGGACACCAACAGCAATGCGGTGGTATCGCCGAGTCAGGCACCTGTGGAAAACACGGCGGCTGCCCCTGCAACTACCCAGTCCGGTAACAGCACATCACCTCAGATGCCAGTGGGCGCCGCCGCCGTCAGTGAACCGGCGGCTGATCCAAACGCAGTGGTCATGACCTTTAACGCCGACTGCTGGCTGGAAGTGAGCGATGCGACCGGCAAAAAACTGTTCAGCGGTATTCAGCGCAGTGGTGGTAAACTCAGCCTCGCAGGAACGCCTCCGTATCGTCTGAAAATTGGCGCGCCTTCCGCGGTTCAGGTGCAATATCAGAATCAGCCCGTTGATTTAAGCCGTTTTATCCGTAATAACCAGGTTGCTCGCCTGACGTTGGGTGCGCAATAACAGCGTATCGCGTACCGGGCAATTGTGGAGAAGAAATATGCATAACGAAGCACCCATTATCCGCCGTAAATCCAAACGCATTTACGTCGGCAAGGTGCCGGTCGGTGACGGCGCGCCAATCGCCGTACAGTCGATGACCAACACCCGCACCACTGACGTGGAAGCGACGGTAAATCAGATCAAAGCCCTTGAGCGCGTCGGTGTCGACATCGTGCGTATCTCGGTGCCTACCATGGATGCCGCAGAAGCATTCAGACTGATCAAACAGCAGGTAAACGTCCCGCTGGTTGCAGATATTCATTTTGACTACCGCATCGCCCTGAAAGTCGCCGAATATGGCGTCGACTGCCTGCGCATCAATCCTGGTAATATCGGGAACAATGAGCGCATCCGTATGGTGGTCGACTGCGCACGCGACAACAATATTCCGATTCGAATTGGCGTGAACGCCGGTTCGCTGGAAAAAGATCTGCAGGAAAAGTATGGCGAGCCGACGCCACAGGCGCTGCTGGAATCTGCCATGCGACACGTCGATCATCTCGACCGTCTTAACTTCGATCAATTCAAAGTCAGCGTAAAAGCGTCTGACGTCTTCCTCGCGGTTGAATCTTATCGCCTGCTGGCGAAACAGATCGAACAGCCTCTGCATCTCGGCATCACCGAAGCGGGTGGCGCACGTGCGGGCGCGGTGAAATCGGCGATTGGCCTGGGGCTGCTGCTGTCAGAAGGGATCGGCGATACGTTGCGCATCTCGCTGGCGGCCGATCCGGTTGAAGAAGTGAAAGTCGGTTTTGATATCCTGAAGTCACTGCGCATTCGCTCTCGTGGTATCAACTTCATCGCCTGTCCGACCTGCTCACGTCAGGAGTTTGACGTTATCGGCACGGTCAACGCGCTGGAGCAGCGTCTGGAAGATCTCATCACGCCGATGGATGTGTCGATTATCGGCTGTGTAGTCAACGGACCCGGCGAAGCGACCCTCTCTACGCTGGGCGTTACCGGCGGCAGCAAGAAGAGTGGTTTCTACGAAGATGGTGTGCGTCAGCGCGATCGTCTCGACAACAATGACATGATCGATCAGCTGGAAGCGCGCATTCGTGCCAAAGCGTCGATGCTGGATGCCAGCCGCCGTATTGATGTGCAGCATCTGGAAAAATAATGGCGTGCGCGGCCTGCGTACGTGACTTTTTTGACTGAACCTGTGCGGTTTCATCCTCATAAGGTATGATGCCGGACAGGTTTTTTTGCATTAAGAGATTTTAACGTGGCGAAGAATATTCAGGCAATTCGCGGGATGAACGACTACCTGCCTGCGGATACTGCCCTCTGGCAACGGATTGAAGGCGTTCTCAAGCAGACGCTGGCGAGCTACGGTTACAGCGAAATTCGCTTACCGCTGGTAGAGCAAACCCCACTGTTTAAACGCGCCATCGGTGAAGTCACCGATGTGGTTGAAAAAGAGATGTATACCTTCGATGACCGCAACGGTGAAAGCCTGACGCTGCGTCCGGAAGGCACGGCAGGCTGCGTGCGCGCCGGTATCGAACACGGTTTACTCTACAACCAGGAACAGCGCCTGTGGTATATGGGGCCGATGTTCCGCTATGAGCGTCCGCAGAAAGGCCGCTATCGTCAGTTCTATCAGATCGGTGTGGAAGTGTTTGGTCTGCAGGGACCGGACATCGATGCTGAACTGATCATGCTGAATGCCCGCTGGTGGAAAGCCCTGGGTATCTCTGAACACGTTCGTCTGGAACTCAACTCTATCGGTTCGCTGGAAGCTCGTGCTCACTACCGCGACGCGCTGGTTGCCTTCCTTGAGCAGCACAAAGACGTGCTGGACGAGGATTGCAAACGCCGCATGTACAGCAACCCGATGCGCGTTCTCGACAGCAAAAATCCTGATGTTCAGCAACTGCTGAATGATGCGCCACAGCTTGGCGACTATCTGGATGACGACTCCCGCGAGCATTTCAGCGGCCTGTGTGCCCTTCTGGATGACGCAGGTATCAGCTACACCGTCAATCAGCGTCTGGTACGCGGCCTGGATTACTACAACCGCACCGTGATTGAGTGGGTTACCGATAGCCTGGGTTCACAGGGCACGGTGTGTGGCGGCGGTCGCTATGATGGCCTGGTTGAGCAGCTCGGCGGTCGTGCAACGCCTGCCGTGGGTTTCGCCATGGGCATGGAGCGTCTGGTGCTGCTGGTTCAGGCGGTTAATCCTGAATTTGAACCGACGAGCAATGTGGATGTCTATGTTATCGCTTCAGGTCAGGGCGTGCAGTCTGCTGCGATGCAGCTGGCTGAGAAATTGCGTGATGAAGCGCCGGAACTGAGGCTGATGACTAACTTTGGCGGCGGCAACTTCAAGAAGCAATTTGCCCGTGCTGACAAGTGGGGCGCACGCGTTGCCCTGGTGTTAGGCGAAGACGAAGTTAAAGCCGGTCAGGTCGTGATTAAAGATCTGCGCCGTGGCGAGCAGCAAACGCTGGATCAGGCAGAGGCTGCTGCTGTATTGCGCACGCTGTTACAGTCAGCGTGACACAGCACCAACCATAGAAAGGAGAGGGATTGCGTGGAAGTGTATAGCAATGAGAACGAGCAGACCGACGCGCTGCGCAACTTTTTTGCCAGTAATGGCAAAGCGTTAGCCATTGGCGTAGTCATCGGCATTGCTGCGCTGGGTGGCTGGCGTTACTGGAGCAGTCATCAGGATGATACGGCGAAATCCGTGTCCGCGCAGTATCAGCAGCTCACCAGCGCCATGCAGGCGGGTAAACCGGAAACGCTGGAAGCGGTCAGCCGTTTTGCCAGTGAAAACAGCAATACCTACGGTGCGCTGGCTGCGATGGATCTGGCGAAGCAGTATGTTGACGCTGGTCAGCTTGATAAGGCCGCAACGCTGCTGCAAAACGGACTGAAAGACACCAAAGATGCCAATTTGCAGGCGGTGATTAACCTGCGCCTGGCACGCATTCAACTGCAACAGAATCAAGCGGATGCGGCGCTTAAAACCCTTGACGGTGTGAAGGGTGATGGCTGGACAGCCATTGTGGCCGATATTCGTGGCGAAGCGCTGCTGACCAAAGGTGACAAGCAGGGCGCGCGCGATGCCTGGAGTAAAGGAGTCGAATCTGACGCCTCTCCGGCATTGAAGCAAATGATGCAGATGAAGATGAATAACTTAAGCTAAGCCAGTCAAGAGAGCGCACATGGAATTACGTAAATACCTGCTGCCAGGACTGATTTCAGTCACTTTGCTCAGCGGTTGTTCGCTGTTTAGCGGCGAAGAAGATGTAGTAAAAATGGCCCCGTTGCCGAAGGTAGAAAATCAGTTCACGCCACAGAAAGTGTGGAACACCTCGGTAGGCGATGGCGTTGGTGATTTCTACTCAAATCTGCATCCGGCCTGGCAGGACAACACTGTTTTTGCAGCCGATCGTTTTGGTATTGTCAAAGCGCTGGATGCGGCAGACGGTAAAGAAAAATGGAAAGTCGATCTCTCTGAGAAAACCGGCTTCTTCTCGAAAAACCGCTCAGCGCTGTTATCTGGCGGCCTGACCGCTGATGGCGATCGGGTTTATGTCGGCAGCGAGCGCGGCAAAGTTTATGCCCTGAACAGCAGCGATGGCAGCCTGGCCTGGCAGACCAGCGTCGCAGGTGAAGCGCTGTCTCGTCCTGTTGTCAGCGATGGTCTGGTACTGGTGCATACCAGTAACGGCATGCTGCAGGGACTGGATCAGAGCAGCGGTGCGGTGAAGTGGAGCGTCAATCTGGATATGCCAGCGTTGTCTCTGCGCGGTGAATCTGCACCTGCTGTCGCATTTGGCGGCGCCATTGTCGGTGGCGACAACGGTCGCGTCAGTGCCGTGGTGATGAACCAGGGACAGCTGATCTGGCAGCAGCGTATTTCTCAGGTCAGCGGTGCCACTGAGATCGACCGTCTTAATGACGTCGATACCACGCCGGTTATCGTTAATGGCGTAGTGTATGCACTCGCTTACAACGGTAACCTGTCGGCGCTGGATCTGCGTTCCGGCCAGATTTTGTGGAAACGCGAAATTGGCGGTGTGAAAGATCTGATTGTCGATGCCGGTCGTATCTATCTGGTCGATCAGGATGACCGTGTGATTGCGCTGAACGCTGATGGCGGTGTTGCCATCTGGCGTCAGAGCGATCTGCTGCATCGCAACCTGACGTCACCGGTGCTCTACAACGGCTACCTGGTGGTCGGCGACAGTGAAGGTTATCTGCACTGGCTGAACACCACCGATGGTCGTTTTGTCGCACAGCAGAAACTGGATAGCTCAGGCTTCCAGACTGAGCCGGTGGTTGCCAGCGATAAGCTGCTGATCCAGTCGAAAGACGGCGAGGTTTATGCGATTACCCGTTAACGGGTAAACGTCTGGCAGGTGAAATCCTCCGTTCCGACGGCTCCTGATTTAATCAGGGGCCGTTTCGTTTTTAGTCAGGCATGGTATTCTTTGCGCCTTAAGCCTGAACTTAGCGGCCAGAGCCGTTATAATCACGCCATTCGGGCGATTCATTATTTATTGAGGCATTTTGTTATGGTACCTGTGGTCGCGCTGGTTGGGCGTCCCAATGTGGGAAAATCTACGCTATTTAACCGCTTAACCCGCACACGTGATGCGCTGGTAGCGGATTTTCCTGGACTGACTCGCGATCGCAAATATGGTCGCGCCGAAGTGGAAGGGCGCGAATTTATTGTTATTGATACCGGTGGTATCGACGGCACCGAAGAAGGTGTTGAAACGCGGATGGCCGAGCAGTCACTGCTGGCGATTGAAGAAGCCGATGTCGTGCTGTTTATGGTCGATGCACGTGCGGGCATGATGGCCGCCGATCAGCAGATCGCTAAGCATCTCCGCTCGCGTCAGAAAGCCACTTTCCTGGTGGCGAACAAAACTGACGGACTCGATCCGGATCAGGCGGTTGTCGACTTCTATTCACTGGGCCTGGGTGAGATTCATGCCATTGCGGCCTCGCATGGTCGTGGTGTGAGCAGCCTGATAGAAGAGGCACTGCTGCCGTGGATGGAAGAAGCTGAGACGGTCGAGCTCACTGAAGAAGAAGAGAACCAGGCTTACTGGGCTGCGCTTGAAGCTGACGAGATTGCTGAGCAGGAAGCCGCAGAGGAAGAGGAAAACTTCGACCCGACTGGCTTGCCAATCAAACTGGCGATCGTTGGCCGTCCTAACGTAGGTAAGTCAACGCTTACTAACCGCATCCTGGGCGAAGATCGTGTGGTGGTCTACGACATGCCGGGTACCACGCGCGACAGTATCTATATTCCGATGGAGCGTGATGGACGTGAATACGTTCTGATCGACACCGCAGGCGTGCGTAAGCGTGCCAAAATCTCGGATACCGTTGAGAAATTCTCGGTAATCAAGACGCTGCAGGCGATTGAAGATGCCAACGTCGTGATGCTGGTGATTGATGCCCATGCCGGTATTTCCGATCAGGATCTCTCGCTGCTGGGCTTCATTCTTAACAGTGGTCGCTCGCTGGTGATTGTGGTCAACAAATGGGATGGCCTGTCGCAGGAAGTGCGTGATGAAGTGAAAGAGACGCTGGATTTCCGTCTGGGCTTTATCGATTTCGCCCGCATCCACTTTATCTCTGCGCTGCACGGCAGCGGCGTGGGTAATCTGTTTGAGTCGATCACAGAAGCCTATGACTGTTCGACCCGACGCGTTAACACCTCGCTGCTGACCCGCATCATGAACATGGCGGCAGACGATCACCAGCCGCCGCTGGTACGCGGTCGTCGCGTTAAGCTTAAATATGCGCATGCTGGTGGCTATAACCCGCCTATCGTGGTGATCCACGGTAACCAGGTTAAGGATCTGCCTGATTCTTATAAACGCTATCTGATGAACTATTTCCGTAAATCACTTAACGTGATGGGAACGCCAATTCGCATTCAGTTCAAAGAGGGTGATAACCCTTATGAAGGCAAACGTAACCTGCTGACGCCAACGCAGCAGCGTAAACGTAAGCGTCTGATGGCGCATATGAAAAAGAATAAGCGTTAATAAAATGAGGGCCATCTGGCCCTCTTTTTTTTGCGCTGAATAACGCAGGAGGAAAACGTATTGAGTGTACTTTGTGAAAAATGCCAGCAACCGCTGTCGCTCAGCGACGGTGAATTTATCTGCACAGCCTGCGGAGCACATTACCCGGCGCATCCCTGCTGTCCTGAGTGTCATCAGCCACTTGAAGTGCTGAAAGCCTGCGGCGCAGTGGACTATTTTTGCCGCAACGGACATGGTCTGATCTCCCGCAAGCGCGTACTTTTCCAGCCACCCGATCACTGACCTCGCTTTCAGCTACGCTTAAAATGTCAGATAACGCAGCGTGACCCCTGGCCCTTTTTTGTAGCAAAAATGCTATTACGCCGTAACAAACGCGTTGTATATGTTCACTCTGTAATGTACCAGGTGGTACAATCCTGCCGCGTCGTGGGAGGGGTCAGCCACATCCGTGCTCTTCCGGCCCACAGATTCTCACGGACGCGGGTCTGTTTATATTCGATTTGAAACAGAGCAATGCTCTGCGCGGACATGCATAACGCGCCAGAGTCCGGACGGCATCTGTCCGGATGCTCTGTTTATTCAGGAGAGTAAGTGTTATGGCTGAAACATCCTCCCGCTCCGGAAAGGGGCTGGGAATCGCATCCATGCTGCTCGGACTGGTGCTGCTTGCCACCGGTCTGTTTTTTGCCATTGGCGGCGGCAAACTGGTAGCCCTTGGCGGTAGCTGGTACTTCTTAATTGCGGGTATCGTCACTGTACTCTCCGCAATTCAATTCTTCCGTCGCAAATCATCGGCAGTGGTTCTGTTCCTGCTGGTCTTTGTCGGCACCCTGATCTGGTCGCTGTTCGATGCGGGTCTGGAGTTCTGGCCACTGATTTCGCGCCTGATGGTACCAGCCGGACTGATGCTGCTGGCCTTCCTGATCTGGCCTTCACTGCGTAAGCACGAAGGTAAGCACTCACTGGCAAAACCTTCATACGCCTTCTCTGCGCTGCTGGCGGCAGGCATGGTGGTAACGCTGGTGCAGATGTTCCAGCCACATCCTACCGTTGCAGCGACCGGCGAAGAGCTGCCACTGATCCCGGTTGATAAAGCGAAACAGCAGAAAGACTGGGATAACTACGGTAACACTCCGCAGGGCAGCCGCTTTGTGGCGCTGGACCAAATCACCCGCGACAACGTGAAAGATCTGCAGGTCGCCTGGACCTTCCACACCGGTGATACGCCTGTCAGCCCGACCGGTAACGGTGCGGAAGATCAGCAGACACCGTTGCAGATTGGCAATACCCTTTACCTCTGTACGCCGCACAACAACGTCATCGCGGTTGAAGCCAACAGCGGTAAGCAGATCTGGAAACGTGAAATCAATGCCAAAGCAGAAGTCTGGCCACGCTGCCGTGGTCTGGCTTATTTTGACGCAACCAAACCGCTGCAACAGCCGGATAAGCCGGGCTCTTCACCTGTACCTGCCGCTGTGCTGCCAGCCGGTGACAGCTGCCAGCGTCGAATTCTGATGAACACCATCGACGCGCGTCTGATTGCGATTAACGCCGACAACGGTGAGTTCTGTGAAAACTTCGGCGATCACGGCATCGTTGATCTTAAAGCGGGACTGGGCCAGGCACCGGATCCACAGTATCAGCTGACGTCAGCGCCAACGCTGGCGGGCACTACCGTCGTGGTGGGTGGTCGTGTCGCAGATAACGTGCAGACCGATATGCCAGGTGGTGTGCTGCGTGGCTTTGACGTTATCACCGGTAAAATGCGCTGGGCGTTTGACCCAGGCAATGTAGACCCGAATGCGATTCTGATGCCGGGTAAAGATTATACCCGCAGTACGCCAAACTCCTGGGCGCCGATGTCGTACGACCCGGCCATGAACACGGTGTTCATCCCGATGGGTAGTTCCTCGGTTGACCTCTGGGGTGCGAACCGTACCGAACTGGATCACAAATACGGTGCTTCAGTGCTGGCGCTGGATGCGACTACCGGTAAAGAGAAGTGGGTTTATCAGACCGTACATAACGATCTGTGGGACTTCGACCTGCCAATGCAGCCAAGCCTGATCGACTTCCCGCAGAAAGATGGCAGCACCACGCCAGCGGTGGTGATTGGTGGTAAAACCGGCATGATCTTCGTGCTTGACCGTATGACCGGCAAGCCGCTGACCAAAGTCGAAGAACTGCCGATGCCGCAGGGCCATATCCCGAACGAGCAGTACACGAAAACACAGCCACACTCGACCGGTATGCCGCAGATTGGCAACCAGACGCTGAAAGAGTCTGACATGTGGGGTGCAACGCCGTTTGATCAGTTGGCCTGCCGTGTTGCCTTCAAATCGATGCGCTACGACGGCCTGTTCACCGTGCCGGACACCGACAAGTCGCTAAGTTTCCCGGGTTCGCTGGGCGGGATGAACTGGGGCAGCATGTCGATCGATCCGAACAACCATCTGCTGTTCGTCAATGACATGCGTCTGGGCCTGTGGGTTCAGATGATCCCGGCGGATACCAGCAACATTGCCCGTGGCAGCAACGGCGGCGAAGCAATCAACACCGGTATGGGTGCCGTTCCGCTGAAAGGCACGCCATATGCTGTGAATAAAAACCGCTTTATGTCACCGCTGGGCATTCCTTGTCAGAAGCCGCCATTTGGTACGCTGTCGGCGATTGACCTGAAAACCCAGAAAATCGTCTGGCAGGTGCCGGTCGGCACCGTGCAGGATACTGGTCCGTTTGGCATCAAAATGCGTGTGAAAATGCCGGTTGGCATGCCAACGCTGGGCGGTACGCTGGCAACACAGGGCGGCCTGGTGTTCATCGCCGGTACGCAGGATTACTATCTGCGCGCCTTTGACTCTTCAACCGGTAAAGAGGTGTGGAAAGCACGCCTGCCGGTCGGCAGTCAGGGTGGCCCGATGAGCTACGTTTCACCGAAAGATGGTAAGCAGTACATCCTGATCTCAGCAGGTGGCGCACGTCAGTCACCGGACCGCGGTGATTACGTGATTGCTTACGCGCTGCCAGACAGCAAGTAACAACGCATAAAGAAAAGGGCCGACATTGTCGGCCCTTTTTTTGAAAAAGTCTTACCCCATTTGCTGTAAAACCGAGCATGCTCAGGGAAAACGGTCAGATCGGAAAGTCGCAAAATCGTCATCCATGACTGCTCGGCCCGCGCCGTCCATGGCGCGGGACGCTTTCCTCCTCTGACCGTGTTACCTTCGCTTTAAGCTTATTCGTTGCTGCAAGATTCACATCGGATTATCCGCTGTCTCAGGGCCGACATTGTCGGCCCTTTTTATTTGCTTATTTTCCGTCGTGCCACAGCGCCTTTAGCTCAGGCGGGGCTATCTGTTCCGGAATCAGCAGCACAATGGTGCCCGCCTCACGGCGGGTGGCATACTGAATCTGGATGCGAAAATAACGCTGGTCGCCACTGCCCACCTGTGCGGCTTTCTCCTCGGGTTCGCCCAGCGGCATCGCCTGCTCAAGCGCGTGGCAGACGCGCTGTTTTTCAGGGGGTGGCAGTTCGCCCAGCATAAAACGACGTTCGGCACGCAGCCCCGGAATAAAGGCCATGCCGCCTTCACGCGCGACGACGATGGTCGCATCATCGGTGAGTTCGGGCAGGTCACTCATAGCACGCCAACCTCCTTCCACGCCTGTTCAATGGCACTGCTCACTGACGGGTTAAACCGCTTTTCGCCATGCTTAATGGTGAAGCGAGCAAAGGTTTTAAAATCTGCATCCTGTGGCAGTTCGTCGTCACACACCGTGTCATACCAGGCATATCCCGCCTGTTCCCACGCATGACCACCCAGCGCTTTGGCCGCCAGATAAAAAGCCCGGTTAGGAATGCCGGAGTTGATATGCACGCCGCCATTGTCTTCGCGGGTTTTCACATAGTGATCCATGTGGGCCGGTTGCGGGTCTTTGCCCAACAGCGGGTCGTCGTAGGCGGTGCCGGGTTCGGACATCGACCGCAGACCACGCCCGTTAATACCCTTCGCCAGCAGCCCTTCACCAATAATCCAGTCTGCTTCATCCGCACGCTGCTTTTTGCTGAACTGTTTTACCAGCGAGCCAAAGACATCCGACAGCGACTCATTCAGTGCGCCAGCCTGCTCAAAATAGATTAATCCGGCTTCGTTTTCCGTGACGCCATGTGCCAGTTCGTGGGCCACAACGTCAATCGCAATGGTAAAGCGATTAAAGATTTCGCCGTCACCATCGCCAAATACCATCTGCTGACCGTTCCAGAAGGCGTTCTGGTATTTCTCACCGTAATGCACGGTACCCAGCAACTTCAGGCCCTGACCATCCAGCGAATTACGCTGATACGCCTGCCAGAAGAAGTCATAGGTGACGCCAAGGTAGTCCCAGGCTTCTTCAGCCGCGACATCATCATTACCCGGCTGGCCCTCCTGACGAATCAGCTTACCCGGCAGGGTTTCCTGGTTTTGCGCATCATAAATTTCACGATCAACATGACCGCCCGCCGCTGTTTTCACGCCGGTCGGTTTTTGCCAGTGTTCCGCCATCAGGTGCTGAACGTGCGTCAGGGTGCGGCGCGCCTGCTCCTGCTGGTGGCCGGAACTGTGAGCGATGATCTTGCGAAGGATATAGGGAGGAATAACGCAGTAAGCCATGTAAGACTCCTTGGCAAAAAGGAATGAGTCAAAAGTATAGACCCGTCTGGCTGGTTAGACCTCATTAGCGAGGCCAGCGGTAAATGGAAAAATGTGAGGTGGCGCGCAAAGTCAGTGTCAGGGGCGGATTGGAGATGGCGCTTATTTTTCAGACAACCATTCTCACGGGTTCTATGAGAATTTTTGGCAGCAAAAATCAGCCCTAAAAACAATCGGTCAGGCTGTACAGGACTCATGAATAAGGCCAGCGTTAAGTGGAGAAGTGTGAGCTGGCGGAGAGCGTCAGGAAGCGGTTTTACGGCGGCGCTTTTTCTCAGGTAACAGCTGTGTCACCTGGCTTTCAACCCAGCCATCATCCAGACGGGTGCGCAGCAGGTCGCCGCTCTGCAGCTGTGCGGTTTTCTTCACCACCTGACCGGCGGTGTCGGTTGTCACGCTAAAACCACGCGCGAGCGTCGCCAGCGGGCTGACACCTTCGAGCTGTGCGACCAGCTGACCAAACTGCTGTTTATTACTGCTCAGCTGCGTTGCCATGCTCTGCTGCAGGCGATAGTGCCAGCTTTGCAGCTGTTTTTGCGCCTGGAACAGACGCTGCTGCGGCTGTTGAGCGTTTAGCCGATGCGCCAGGCGATCCTGCTGACGTGTGGCCTGGCGAAGGCGGGTTTCCATCGCTTCACCCAGACGCTGCTGCAGGCGGAACAGGGCGGTCTGCTGACGGGCCAGACGCAGCTGTGGATGCTGCTGCTGCAGGCGATGTTCAAGACGCGTGTAAAGCCGCTGCTGGCGCGCCAGATAGTAATCCATCGCCATCTCCAGCCGCTGCTGCTGCGATTGCAACTGGCGCAGCAGCTCCAGCTGGTTCCGGCTGACGATTTCTGCGGCTGCTGAAGGGGTAGGGGCGCGTAAATCGGCGACGAAGTCCGCGATGGTGACATCCGTTTCATGACCGACGGCGCTGACGACAGGAATGCGGCTGGCAAAAATGGCACGCGCCACGCGTTCGTCGTTAAAGCTCCATAAATCTTCCAGCGAACCGCCGCCGCGCCCGACGATTAACACATCGCACTCATTGCGCAGGTTGGCAATTTCAATCGCCCGGACGATAGCGGCTGGCGCATCGACGCCCTGTACCACAGTCGGGTAGATGACTACAGGCAGGGAGGGATCACGGCGATGCAGCACGCGTAACACATCGTGCAGCGCTGCGCCGGTGGAGGAGGTGATCACCCCGACCTGACGCGCCGGTTCCGGCAGCGGTTGCTTATGCTGCGGCTCAAACAAGCCTTCGCTCGCCAGCTTTGCTTTCAGCAGTTCAAACTGCTGTTGCAGCAGGCCTTCACCCGCCGGATGCATGCTTTCAGCAATCAGCTGATAGTCACCGCGAGGTTCATAGAGCGTGATGTTGGCGCGAACCAGTACCTGCTGACCATGCTGCGGCCGAAAGGTGACGCGACGGTTGCTGTTGCGGAACATGGCACAGCGAACCTGAGCGCCATCATCTTTCAGCGTGAAGTACCAGTGACCGGAGGCCGGTTGCGTGAAGTTGGAGATCTCGGCGCTGATCCAGACCAGGCCCATCTCTTTCTCCAGCAGCTGACGCACTGTCGTATTGAGACGGCTGACGGTAAAAATATTGGCGGTAGATGGCAGCGACATGTGACGAAGATCAAATTCCAAATCAGCAGGTTAATTCATCGATACTACAGGGCTGTCAGTGCGGATCAAGAGTTTTTCGTAAATAATGCTGGAGGCAATCGATTACGGCCTGTATAATGCCGCGGCAATATTTTATCTAATCTCAATCACCCGAGGTGGAGTATTGCCATGTTAAGAATCGCTAAAGAAGCACTCACTTTTGACGACGTTCTGCTCGTTCCTGCTCACTCCACCGTCCTGCCTAATACGGCCGATCTCAGCACTCAGCTGACCAAAAATATCCGTTTGAATATTCCTATGCTCTCCGCTGCCATGGATACCGTGACCGAAGCGGGTCTGGCGATTGCGCTGGCACAGGAAGGCGGCCTTGGCTTCATCCACAAAAACATGTCGATTGAACGCCAGGCGGATGAAGTGCGCAAGGTGAAGAAACATGAGAGCGGCGTGGTTACCGATCCGCAGACCGTGCTGCCAACCACGCCACTGGCTGACGTTAAAGCGCTGACCGAGCGCAACGGCTTTGCGGGCTATCCGGTTGTTAACCTCGACAACGAACTGGTCGGTATCATCACCGGTCGTGACGTCCGCTTTGTAACGGACCTTTCTCAGCCGGTCTCTGCGGTTATGACCCCGAAAGATCGTCTGGTGACGGTGAAAGAGGGCGAAGCACGCGACGTCGTGCTGCAGAAAATGCATGAGAAGCGCGTTGAGAAAGCGCTGGTGGTGGATGACAGCTTCCATTTGCTGGGCATGATCACTGTTAAAGACTTCCAGAAAGCCGAACGTAAACCTAACGCCTGTAAAGATGCGCAGGGTCGTCTGCGTGTCGGTGCGGCAGTAGGCGCGGGTGCCGGTAACGAAGAGCGTATCGATGCGCTGGTTGCTGCGGGCGTTGACGTGCTGCTGATCGACTCTTCACACGGCCACTCTGAAGGCGTGCTGTCACGTATCCGTGAAACCCGTGCCAAATATCCTGACCTTGAAATCGTCGGCGGCAACGTCGCTACCGGCGCAGGCGCACTGGCGCTGGTCGCGGCAGGCGTCAGCGCTGTTAAAGTGGGTATCGGTCCTGGCTCTATCTGTACGACCCGTATCGTGACCGGCGTGGGCGTTCCGCAGATTACTGCCGTTTCTGACGCCGTGACTGCGCTGGAAGGCACTGGTATTCCGGTTATCGCCGATGGCGGTATCCGTTTCTCCGGCGACATCGCCAAAGCGATCGCCGCAGGTGCCTCCTGTGTGATGGTCGGTTCGATGCTGGCGGGGACCGAAGAGTCACCGGGCGAGATCGAACTCTATCAGGGCCGTTCGTTCAAATCCTATCGCGGTATGGGTTCACTGGGCGCGATGTCCAAAGGCTCTTCTGACCGTTACTTCCAGACTGATAACGCCGCCGACAAACTGGTGCCGGAAGGCATCGAAGGCCGCGTGGCCTATAAAGGCCGTCTGAAAGAGATCGTACATCAGCAGATGGGCGGCCTGCGTTCGTGCATGGGCCTGACCGGTTGCCCGACCATTGACGACCTGCGCACCAAAGCGGAATTTGTCCGCATCAGCGGCGCAGGCATCAATGAGAGCCACGTGCATGATGTGACCATCACCAAAGAGTCACCGAACTACCGCATGGGTTCATAATCCCGATTTCCCGCCCGGCTTCAGCCGGGCGCTTTTATTGATCAAGTCACCGTTCTGGAAACCCCTCAATGACGACGGAAAATATCCATAAGCACCGCATTCTGATTCTCGATTTCGGCTCACAATATACTCAGCTGGTTGCCCGCCGCGTGCGCGAACTCGGCGTTTACTGTGAACTCTGGGCATGGGATGTCACCGAAGAGCAGATCCGCCAGTTCAACCCAAGCGGCATCATCCTTTCCGGCGGCCCGGAAAGCACCACCGAGCTGAACAGCCCGCGTGCACCTGAATATGTCTTCAGCGCTGGCGTGCCGGTGCTGGGTGTCTGCTACGGTATGCAGACCATGGCGATGCAGCTGGGCGGCACCGTTTCAGGATCAAATGAGCGCGAATTTGGTTATGCGCAGGTCGAAGTCACCACGCCAAGCGCGCTGGTTCGCGACATCGAAGATGCGATTAGCGCTGCGGGTAAACCGCTGCTGGATGTCTGGATGAGCCACGGCGACAAAGTCACGGCGATCCCGGCTGACTTCGTGACCGTTGCCAGCACAGAAAGCTGTCCGTTCGCTATCATGGCCAACGAAGAGAAGCGTTTCTACGGCGTGCAGTTCCACCCGGAAGTGACCCACACCCGCCAGGGTCTGCGGATGCTCGAGCGCTTCATCATCGACATCTGTGAATGTGAAGCCCTGTGGACCCCTGCCAAAATCATTGAAGATGCCGTTGAGCGCCTGCGTGAGCAGGTGGGTAACGACAAAGTGATCCTCGGTCTGTCAGGTGGCGTGGACTCCTCTGTGACCGCAATGCTGCTGCATCGCGCCATTGGTGACCGCCTGACCTGCGTGTTTGTGGATAACGGCCTGCTGCGTCTGAACGAAGCACAGCAGGTGATGGATATGTTTGGCGACCACTTTGGTCTGAACATCATCCATGTACCGGCTGAAATGCGCTTCCTGGATGCGCTGGCGGGTATTGATGAACCTGAAGCCAAGCGTAAAACCATTGGTCGCGTCTTTGTGGAAGTGTTCGACGAAGAAGCGCTGAAGCTGCAGGACGTGAAGTGGCTGGCGCAGGGCACCATCTATCCGGACGTGATTGAATCGGCTGCGTCTGCCACCGGTAAAGCGCACGTCATCAAGTCGCACCACAACGTGGGTGGTCTGCCGAAAGAGATGAAGATGGGCCTGGTTGAGCCGCTGAAAGAGCTGTTCAAAGACGAAGTGCGTAAGATTGGTCTGGAGCTGGGCCTGCCATACGACATGCTGTTCCGCCATCCGTTCCCGGGTCCGGGTCTGGGCGTGCGCGTACTGGGCGAAGTGAAGAAAGAGTATTGCGACCTGCTGCGTCGTGCCGATGCTATCTTCATCGAAGAGCTGCACAAAGCGGATCTCTACAACAAAGTCAGCCAGGCATTCACCGTCTTCCTGCCGGTTCGTTCGGTCGGCGTGATGGGTGATGGCCGTAAATATGACTGGGTTGTCTCGCTCCGCGCGGTAGAAACCATCGACTTTATGACCGCACACTGGGCGCACCTGCCGTATGATTTCCTGGGCCGCGTCTCTAACCGCATCATCAATGAAGTCGACGGTATTTCCCGTGTAGTGTATGACATCAGCGGTAAGCCACCGGCGACGATTGAGTGGGAATGAACCGGTTCGCGCCGATTAAACCCTGATGCCTAAAAAACCCGCTTCCAGCGGGTTTTTTATTGCCTGAAACACACGCAGACTCCCCGCTTTAACCTTTCGGCACATCCGGATAGCCATCTGGCGGTTTTCTGTTCACATTGCCGGGAATTACGCTATCCTCCATGCAGTAAAAGCTGCACTTCACTTCAGCTGTGTCCCGCTTTCACCGATCTATCCCAACGCCACCACTTACTGAAACCGCCTGCTGATCAGGCATTTCGTGATTCTTACGTCACCAGGAATGTTGTCATGCTCTCACTGAAAGTGTTCAGCCTGTTTTTTGTTGCCGTACTGCTGTTATCGCTCGGAGCCAGCATTGCGCAGGCAACGCGTCACGGCGAAAGTTCAGAGTCAGGTGGCTGGGCGACTGCCCGGCGTGATTCGGCTGGCATAGCGCCCGATCCGCGCGCTTTATATAGCCTGGCTATCGTGCAGGTCTATGCCGCGCCGACCTATGGCTGGAAAGGGCGGGTGGCGGTGCATCCGTGGATCATCTTCAAGCGTGCGGGTGAAACACGCTACACGCGCTATGAAGTGATTAGCTGGGGCAGTGGTGATAAGGTCCGCCGCAACACCAACCTGCCGGATGGTTACTGGTATGGCGCAAAACCGCGGCTGCTGGTGGAACATCGCGGACCGGAAGCTGAAGCAATGATCCCGCAGATAGAAGCCGCCATTAAATCGTATCCGTGGCCGACAACCTACCGTGCCTGGCCAGGTCCGAACAGCAACACCTTCCTGGCACACATTGGCCGTGAAGTGCCCGCCCTGAGGCTGGATCTCCCCGCCAATGCGCTGGGCAAAGATTACCGGCCACTGTGGCGTCCTGTCGGGCTGCCGCCATCCGGGCGCGGTGTGCAGGTGTCGATTCTGGGCGTGGCGGGCGTGACACTGGGTGCAGAAGAGGGATTTGAAATGAACCTGCTGGGTCTGAACATGGGACTCGATTTTTCGCCATTCCGGCTGCGGCTGCCGTTTATTGGCGGTCTGGGCAACGACAATCTTCAGCAGGACAAGCCCTGACAATATGGCCCCGTCAGGGGCCGTTTTGCCTCAGCACACGCCAAAGTCACCTTCTTCATGATAGAGGTTGACGCTCTCTGCCTTCACTTCAATCTCTTTCTTCGCCGCATCATCAATGCGCGCGCACCACAGGGTGTCGCCTTCTACGCGGAGCACCTGCATTTTAGGGCCGCCGGTTTTCGACTGAACAAAATCCTCTGCTTTAAACATATTGCCTCCAATAATTATCGTTACTGCTGCCGATCGTTTTTTGCGTGACGTTTTCCAGTTTATACCCTGACTGTTTTACTGCGAGAAAAAGTCTCCGCATGCTGAGCCATATTAAGAAATATTCATTGAGTTGTCAGTTGACAACTCATTCATTCGGCGTCAGCATAGGGGCACATATGGCAAGGAAGCGGCATCCCGGTAAAGAGATAGAGAGGGCGTTACGTTACGCCGAATCCCACGGCTGGCTGGTGGTTACCGGAGGCCATCATGCCTGGGGCAAAATGTACTGCCCGAAAAATCTGTTGATGTGCCGATGCGGGGAGTTCTGTCTGACCTGTATCTGGAGCACACCAAAAAACGTACATCATCATGCCCGTGCGCTGCGGCGCGTGGTCGATAACTGTCACTATCTGAAGTCCTGAGACAGCACAAGGAGAGGCATATGGAATATTGTTTTACGCTACGGTTCAGCCTGCCGGAAGGGCATGCGCCGGTGGATGAGATGCTGGAAACGCTGGCAGCAGCAGGCTGTGACGATGCGCTGATCGGTCTGGGGATGCCTGGACGAATTGCACTGGAGTTCACCCGGGAGTCTGACTCTGCAACGGACGTATTAAAGCAGGCGGAAGAGGATGTACTGCGAGCGATACCGGGCGCCACGCTGGTGGAAGCAGCCCCCGATTTTGTGGGCCTGACAGATGTGGCGGAGATCATCGGCATGACGCGACAGAATATGCGTAAGCTGATGCTCAGCCACCGCCCGCCGTTTCCGCTGCCGGTGCATGACGGTAAAACCGCTATCTGGCACTTAGCGGATGTACTGGAGTGGCTGAGCCAGCGCGGTAATTATACGCTGCCTGCGGCCACACGTGAGCTGGCACAGGTGACGCGACAGCGCAATCTTAACGGGTCGCTGCAACGTTACGGCCTTCGCGGCTAATCAGTGCGGCAGCAGGAAGATTGTCGCCAGCCCCAGGAAGATAAAGAAGCCACCGGTATCGGTCAGCGCGGTGATCAACACGCTGGAACCCACGGCCGGATCGCGCTTCATTTTGGTCATCACCAGCGGCACCAGCACGCCCATCAGCGCGGCCAGCAGCAGGTTCAGCGCCATGGCCAGCATCATGACGCCGCCCAGTGCCATATTGTCATACATGAGCCAGGTAATGCCGCCCATGATGCCGCCCCAGAACAGGCCGTTGATCAGCGCCACGCCAAGCTCACGGACGATCAGGAAAGAGAAATTTCCCGGTTCAACCTGATGTAAGGCTAGCGCCCGCACAATCATGGTGATGGTCTGGTTACCGGTGTTGCCGCCGATACCCGCGACAATGGGCATCAGGGTTGCCAGCGCGACGATCTGCGAAATCGTCCCTTCAAACAGCCCGATAACGCGCGAGGCGACAAAAGCGGTACAGAGATTAATCGCCAGCCAGGCCCAGCGTTTACGCACCGATTTACGCACCGGCGCGAAAACATCCTCTTCCTGACTGATACCGCCCATTTTACGGATGTTGCTTTCGTTTTCGGCATTCACCAGGTCGATGATGTCTTCAATGGTGACACGGCCAATCAGTTTGCCTTTTGCGTCAGTGACGGCGGCAGAGATCAGGTTATAACGCTCAAAGGCGCTGGCGGCGTCTTCGGCCTTATCGTTGAGCTGGAAGGTGGTCGGGCGCGCATTCATGACGTCGCTCACCAGGGTTTTAGGTTTGTTAAGCAGGATATCTGTCAGCATCAGCTCGCCCAGCAGCTGATTCTCTTTATTGGTGATAAACAGCTTATCCGTGCCGCCTGGCATGTCTTTACGCTTACGCAGAAAACGCTGCACCGTTGCCAGCGTGACATCGTCGCGCACCGTCAGGATATTGAAATCCATCACCCGGCCCACGCGATCGCGGTCGAGCTGCACCATATCGAGCATGCGGGCGCGTAGAGCAGGCTCCACGGTTGCCAGCAGGCGCCCGGTCAGGTCACGCGGCAGATAACGCGCCAGCCAGACCTGGTCGTCGATATCCAGCGGCTGGATAGCTCGCAGAATATCGCGATCGCTCATCTCCTCGGTGAGGCTGGCCCAGACCGTTTCAGAGGCTTCAACCAGCACGTGGCCGCGCCGCTCATTTGGCACCAGCCGCCACAGCGCCTGACGCTCTTCTTCGGGCAGGGCTTCGAGAATATCCGCGAGGTCAGCGGCATGCAGTTGCAGAATGTCCTGTTCCAGCGCATCACGCTGGGCCGCATTTTCACGTTGCTGTTCAGGATTGAGATCGCCGGATTTCTCCAGCAGAGCATCAACCAGATCGTGCTCGTTGAGCAGCAGCGTCAGAATACGATGACGTATTTCACTTAAACGTTGAGAGTGAGAGGCAGACACAATGAGATCCCTTTAGTCTGAAAGCACCAGCACGAAGTGTAGCGTTTCGCCTGAAAAAGGGATGCAAAAAAGAGTCCAGTTGTCTGGATAACATTTACTTTTAAGAAGTCTTTCAGGCGAAAAGTCAGTATTCGTTAGCGCGTATCACCTGATGTAACGGTAACCGGTTCAGGAATCGCTTTCTGTTGCTGGTGATGCTCGAAGGCAGCGGGCAGGATAAATATCAGGCGACTAAAGAGAATGATAAAACTGATCAGCAACACAATACGGGTCATGGTGCCGTTTTTTTGACGTCTTCGGGGAGAAATAGCGCTGTTCACGCGGGGTGGTTCCTGTAATGACCCCATCAGGGGCGACTGCAATATTTAGTCACAGTCGCCTGATGAAATCAATCGCTGTTGAAAAAAACAGCAGATAAAGATTAGTAACTCGCTTTTTGTGCCAGCAGCGTAGCAAAGCGGCAGGTAATGCGATTGCCATTTTCATCTTTGCGATGCAGCTGACCGGGATGTTCGTTGTACTTCACGATGTGCCAGTTGCGGTAATAGTGGCTCAATTCGCCCGACTTGAAAGCAAAGGAGAAATCAGCCGGGCAGGGCATATCTTCCGTATTCATCGCCGCCACAATCAGGTTGAAACCATCCCTGACCGTACAGGCCTGCATGTCAGCAATCAGCTGTGGAATGGTCTGCGGTTGCAAAAACATCATCACCACGGTCGACAGCACAAAGTTAAAGCCGCCATTAAACCGCGTGTTGTTCAGGTCGCGCTCCCCGGTGTGAATTCCGCTGAGGTTTTCCCGGGCAATAATATCCTGCAGGCGGGCCAGGCTTTGCGGATTATGGTCCCATGCCGTGACGTCAAAGCCGTGCTGGTTCAGAAACAGCGTATTGCGTCCCACGCCACAGCCCAGATCCAGCGCCTTGCCGACGTTGAGCTGAGGCAGAGCCGCAACCACTTCGGAGTGGGGCGATGTTAAACCATAGGTTTCGGCAAAATAGTTTTCGCCTGAAAGTGGTGCAGTTGGTTGTGTCATATTCATCAATTCAGTTAAACGGGCGCCAGGCGCCCGGGTTGTCAGGCTTCTTCTTCGAGGATCAGCTTCCATCCTGTGACGTCGTTCCAGTAAACCTGCTCACGTTCCAGATCGAGCTGAACCAGGTTGTTCTGGTTGAAGTAGCCCGCTGGGAAAATCAGCGTCCAGTGGCCGTCATCGCATTTCAGAGTTAACGCATCCGGACGCGTAGTGGCCTGGCGCTGATTGTTCAGCAGGGTACCCAGGCGCAGCAGGAAAATCAGCGGCACAAACTGCTTTTTCTTGAACAGCGTGACGCGCGGCAACTCGTCGAGCTTCACCGCTTTGCGGTGGAATCTGACCAGCGCCGCCAGCAGCATCTGCTGATCCTGATTGAAGCCCGGCAGGTTGGTATTTTGCAGGATATAGGCGGAATGACGTTGCAGGGCGCTGTGATTAATCGTCAGACCCACTTCGTGCAGCATCGCCGCCCACTTCAGCAGGGCGGCCAGCTGCGGATTGGCCAGTTTCGGGTTCTGCTCGCTCCACTGCAGATAAAGCTGCTCGGTGGTTTCCAGCACGCGGCGCGCCTGATCGCTGTCAATGGCGTAATGATTCGCCAGACTTTGTGCCGTACGGCTGCGAATATCCTGATGGCGGAAACGGCCCTCCATCTCATAGAGCACGCCTTCACGCAGCGCACCGTCAGAAAGACGCAGCTCGCGAATCGCCAGCGCATCAAACACGCCACACAGAATCGCCAGTCCGGGCACAAACACCCCTTTACGTTCTTCCGACAGGCCCGGCAGGCTGAGGGCCGCAAAGGATTTGTGCTTCATCACCTCGTCATAGAGCTTGTCGAGGCGCTCAGGCGTAATCAGCTTCTCTTTTTCATCCATCGCCTGCAGCACTTCGCAGGCGGCCTTGATGGTGCCGGACGCACCCAGCGCATATTGCCAGCCATGCAGACGGTATTGCCACGCCAGCGTTTCCAGCTTCTGCGCAGCCGCTAAGCGGGCGCGACGGAAGTTTTCACGACTGATTTCGCCTTTCGGGAAATAGAGCTGGGCGAAACTGACGCAACCCATGCGTCGGCTCTCAACCAGTTGCGGTTCAAAATCCTCGCCAATCACCAGCTCGGTGGAGCCGCCGCCGATGTCGATCACCAGCTTGCGACCTTTCTCCGGCTGCGTGTGTTCAACACCCATAAAGATCAGACGCGCCTCTTCATGGCCTGAAATCACTTCGATCGGATAAGGGATCACCTCAGCAGCCCGCTGCAGGAAGGTTTCGGCGTTGACCGCCTCGCGCAGCGTATGGGTGCCGACAATCGTCACGTTGCTGGGACTGAACCCCTGCAGGCGCTCGGCGAACAGAGCCAGACAGGCTAATCCCCGCTCCATTGCCTCTTCGCTGAGGTTGTGTTGAGCATCCAGCCCGTCAGCCAGATGGACGCGCTGTTTAAGGCGGCCCAGTACCTGCATCGCACCATCGACGACCCGCGCAATCACCATATGGAAACTGTTCGAGCCCAGGTCAATCGCCGCAAACTCCTGGGGTTTTGGCGTACTTTTATGAGAAATTGGCATAGGATTTATTCAGGTTGTTCCAGTTTCTTGATGTAATCATAGATGGCCAGCTGCGAGCGCACTTTACGACGGTTGCCGCGCTGGACGTAATGGTTACTCAACTCTTTATCGACGATGCGGGCTTTCACCGTATCACTCAACTGAATAGCAATAATGTCGAGTATGCGCTGCCGGATGTGGGGATCGAGGATCGCCACGGCCACTTCGATGCGGTAATCGATGTTACGTGTCATCCAGTCAGCGGAGGAGAGGAACACCTTCTTATCGCCGCCATTCTCAAAAATATAGACGCGATCGTGTTCCAGATAACGGTCAACAATACTGATGACACGAATATTTTCACTGATCCCCGGCAGGTCCGGGATTAATGAGCACATGCCGCGCACCAGAAGATTAACCTTCACCCCTACGCTGGAGGCTGTATAAAGCCGATCTACCAGACCTTTGTCCACCAGATTGTTGATTTTCAGAGTAATGCCGCAGGGCTTATTCTGCTGTGCATTGGCAATTTCGGTGTCGATCAGTTCATACAGCATCCGGCGCGAGTTCTGTGGCGACACCATCAGGTGATCGAACGTCACGGGCCGGTAAGGATTCTCAATAAAGTTGAACACCCGGCGTACTTCATTGGTGATGCGTGCATCCGCGGTCAGCAATGAGTAGTCGGTATAAAGCCGCGCGGTTTTCTCGTTAAAGTTGCCGGTGCCGATATGCGCGTAGCGCACAATCTCTTCGCCTTCGCGGCGTGAGATCAGGAACAGCTTGGCGTGGATCTTCAGGCCGGGTGCGGAGAAAATGACATGCACGCCTGCTTCGGTCAGGCGTTTCGCCCAGTAAATATTGGCTTCTTCATCAAAGCGTGCCTGCAGCTCAACGACCACCGTGACTTTTTTACCGTTATAGGCGGCATGGATCATCGCATCCATGATGCGGGAGTGTTTAGCGACGCGGTAGATGTTGATTTTGATCGCCAGCACGCTGGGGTCAAACGACGCCTGACGCAGCAGTTCCAGCACGTGCTCAAAGGTGTGGTACGGATAGTAGAGCAGTACGTCGCGGTCGCGGATCGCATCAAAGCCGTTGCGGAAGCCATCAAAACCGATGTGGCGAATCTGCGGCAGCGGGCGGTTGACCAGGTTGTTTTTACCTACGTTCGGGAAGCCGATAAAGTCTTTGAAGTTGTGATAGCGGCCACCCGGCAGTATTGAGTCAAAGTTGGAAATCGAGAGCTTGTGGCACAGCAGCTCAACCATTGCCTCTGGCATGTCACGCTGATAGACAAACCGCACCGGCTCGGCTGTCAGTCGCTGCTTCAGGCTGGAGGACATCAGCTCCAGCAGGCTCGACTCCATCTCCGTCACCAGATCGTACTCGGCGTCACGCGTCATTTTCATTGAATAGGCGTTAAGCGCGTCGTAGTCATAGAAGCCTTTGAAAATATCATCCAGGCAGTAACGTAAGATGTTGTCCAGCAGGATCATTGGCTTGCGACGGCGCGGTGGCTCTGCCGGTAAATTGATGAAGCGCGGCACTTTATCGGACGGGATCTCCAGCAGTGCATAACGAATATCGTCACCACGGATAATCTCTACCGCCAGGTAGGTGTAATCATCTTTAAGGAATTCGGTCAGGTCAGTTTCATGGGTGATCAGAATCGGGGAGATATGCTGACGCAGTTCATGTTTGAAGTAGTGGCGCAGCCACGCCTGCTGGTTGGGCGACAGCTGGCGTTCATTGATCAGGAAGATCTGGTTACGTGCCATCTCAAGCAGCAGGTCGTTATAAAGTGCGTCGAACTCCTGATCGGACTTCATCACCCGCTGCTGAATTTTCTTAAACAGATGGCGTGGCGTACTGGCGGAACCCTGCTCTTCACCAATCAGAATGCGGCGTTTGAGGTCGGCGAAACGCACTTTATAGAATTCGTCGAGATTGTTGGAGTAGATGCCCAGAAAGCGCATCCGCTCAATCAGTGGATTGCTTTTGTCTGCTGCTTCCTGCAAAACCCGTTCATTAAAGGATAACCAGCTTAATTCTTTTTCTATATAAAGCTTTACCTGACCCATTCTCACTCCATTTAGCGGTTGCAGGACTGAAGATCCAGTATCCACCAACATTATGGCGAGAGTATGGCAGCGTTGTCCAACGCCAGGAGTTGTCTTATCAATCGGCTACGGGCAACATAGCGGCTTATTTTGGCCTGCTACCGGAACCGCATGAGCGCAAACCACATTCCTGTCCAATTCAGCGATCGCAAGCGTCGTGCCGTTGATCGTCTGACGCGGCGGCTGATCACCTGCTGTGGCGTCGCGATCCTGCTACTGATGCTGCTGCTGTTCTGCTGGCTGATTGGCGTGGTATTACCGCTGTTTAATGCGCCGGGCCTGCAAATCGCGGCCAGCCAGCAACTCTGGGATCGTACGCCCGCTTTAGCAATAGGCAATCAGGGCAACATTGGCTGGCGTATCAGCGCGCACGGTGCAGCACGTTTTATTCCGCTGGATGGTCAGCCTGCGGAACCGGCGCTGGCGCTGACCCCGGCGCCTGATGAGGTGGTGCAGAGTGCCGATGGGCAGACGCTGCTACTGAATATGCAGGGCGCGCTGACGCTGATGCAGCCTGCGACCGACCAGCAGTGGCGCTTCCCGCTGGGCGACAAACCCTTTCATCTGCCTGATGGCGCAGTGACAAAGATGGCGCTGGCGACGCGTCATGCAGGGCAGTGGCGCATCGCTGCTCTCACTGAGGCCGGACTGCGGGTGCTGACGCTGGGCACCGATCGTCAGGCGTCGGTTATCCCGCTGCCGCAACGCCAGCTGGATCTGCTGGCGCTCTCGCCCTCCGGCGATCTGCTCTACACCACCGAAGGCACGCTGCTGCGGGTCTGGCAGCTCGACGATGACCGTGCCCTGCTGCGCGAAACGCATACTCTGTCGCAGCCCCCACAAAGTCTGCATCTGCTGGTGGGCGGCAAAAGCCTGCTGATTCAGGATCGCAGCGGTGTCACCCAATGGTTTGCTATCGCCAGCGATCAGGGGCCGCGCCTGCAGCGTATCCGGACCTTTGCGCACAGCGATGGCGAGACGATTCTGGTAACAGAATCACAGCGTCGCGTGTTTGCGACGCTCAGTAAACAGGGAATGCTGCGACTGTTCGCCAGCAAGCAGACTGGCCCGATACTGCAGCGTCAGCTTGAACCCGGCATCGTGCAGGCGCAGTTTTCACCCCATGGCGACAGCCTGCTGATTGAGCGGGCGGGAAGCTGGCAAACCCTGCGGCTCGATAATCCGTGGCCGGATGTGACCTGGCGTAATTTCTGGCAGAAAATATGGTATGAAAACTACCCCGGACCCGACTGGGTCTGGCAATCCACTGCGGCCGGTGACAGCTATCAGGCCAAGTTCAGCCTGATGCCGATGGTCACGGGAACGCTGAAAGCGGCCAGTTTAGCGCTGCTGTTTGCCACGCCGCTGGCGCTAGCCGCGGCGATGTACACCGCATGGTTCATGGCTCCGGGGCTGCGGCGCTGGGTTAAACCAGCCATTGAGATGATGGGCGCGCTGCCAAGCGTAGTGGTGGGGCTGATTGCCGGGATCTGGCTCGCGCCGCATATTGGTCAGGCGCTGGTGGGGGTACTGCTGCTGCCCCTGACGCTGGCAGGCGCGCTGCTGCTGTGTGGCGTATTCAGCGCGCGTTTACCGCCGCGCTGGCGTCAGCCGGGCCGGGAAGTAGTGATTCTGCTGCCGCTGTTGCTGCTGGTTACACTGCTGACACTGTGGCTGCCCACGCTTTTTATACCGGATGCGGGCGACTGGCTGCCGCATTACGAGCAGCGCAATCTGCTGGTGGCCGCGCTGGCGATGGGCTTTGCGCTGGTGCCGCTGATCTTCACCCTCTCTGAAGATGCGCTGTTCAGCGTACCTGCGGCGCTGGGCCAGGGTTCGCTGGCACTGGGCGCAACGCCATGGCAAACCCTGACCCGCGTCGTACTGCCGGGCGCCTCCGCCGGGATTTTTGCCGCGCTGATGATCGGTCTGGGACGCGCCGTGGGAGAAACCATGATTTTGCTGATGGCGACCGGCAACACGCCGCAAAGTGAAGGTGGCCTGTTCAGCGGTCTTCGCGCACTGTCCGCCAACATCGCCATTGAGATGCCGGAAGCGGCAGCGGGCAGTGCGCACTATCGCGTGCTGTTTCTCAGCGCCCTGATGCTGTTGCTGTTTACGCTGGTGATTAACACGGTTGCCGAACTCATCCGCCAGCGGCTGCGTCAGCGTTACAGCCAGCAGGAGGAGCAGGCATGAAGGCGATGCGACAGAACGATCGCTGGCGCTGGTTAACCGCGGGTGCCGTCGCCGTCTGCCTGCTGGCCTTTACGCTGCTGATTGGGCTACTGGCGTGGCAGGGCGTCCGTGCTTTCTGGCCGCAACGCGTGGATCTCTATACCTTCAGCCAGCCTGAAGGCGGTGAAACGCGCCTGCTGGGTGAAACCCTGGAACATCAGCGGCACTTTCCAGCGCCGGCTGATGAGCAGGGCAACAGCGGTGGTCAGGTGAATCGCTATCTGATTAAAACCGGTAACCGCGACTGGGACGCTCCCGATTTCCGCGTGGTCTACAGCCGTACAGCGGCAAAAATCAGTCAGCCGCCGGACGTCATGGTGCTGCAGCGGCGCAGCCACGGTCAGGCCTATGGCTGGTTTGTCGGCCTGCGTGAAGATAACGAAGAGTTAACTGCACAGAATCCCGATGCGCTGCTGCATCAGCGGCTCGGTCAGGTACAGATGCTGGTGCGGCAGGCTAACCAGATTCGCCGGGTGGATATGGCGCGACTCAACAGCCAGCGTGAAGAGCTTGATGAGCAGGCGGCCACAAACCGGGCTGCCGGACGCTTTGATCTGCAGGCAGAGTCAGAATATCAGGCGAATCAGGCCGCACTGCAGCGCCGCTTTAATCAGCTGAGTGAGACACTGGCTTCTCTGCAACAGCAGAGTCAGCGCGATCTGTTAATCCTGCGGGATGGGCAGGGCAATGAACATGCGATTCCGCTGACCGAAATCGTCGACAGCTGGAAGCCGAACGCGATGACGCTGACCGGCAAAACCGGACATTTTCTGCATCAGCTGTGGCGTTTCGTCAGTGATTCACCTGCCGGGGGCGAAAGTGAATCCGGCGCGTTTCCGGCGATCTTTGGTACCGTGCTGATGGTGCTGCTGATGTCGGTGGTGGTGATGCCGCTGGGTGTCGTCGCCGCTATCTGGCTGCATGAATATGCCGGACGGAATGCACTGACAAGGCTGGTGCGCATCGCGGTAGTCAATCTGGCCGGCGTTCCTTCCATTGTTTATGGGGTGTTTGGTCTGGGCTTCTTTGTCTGGCTGGTGGGCGGCACGATTGATCAGCTCTTTTTTGCCAGCGCACTGCCTAATCCCACCTTCGGCACGCCAGGTTTACTCTGGGCGTCGCTGACCCTGGCGTTACTGACGCTGCCGGTAGTAATTGTGGCGACCGAAGAGGGCTTATCGCGTATTCCCAACAGCCTGCGGCAGGGTTCGCTGGCGCTGGGCGCGAACCAGGCGGAAACGCTGTGGAATGTGGTGCTGCCAATGGCAGTGCCGGCCATGCTGACCGGCCTGATTCTGGCGGTGGCGCGTGCAGCAGGTGAAACCGCGCCGCTGATGCTGGTGGGCGTGGTGAAAATGGTGCCGGAACTGCCGGTCGACGCGGTGTTCCCTTATCTGCATCTGGATCGCAAGTTTATGCATCTGGGCTTCCAGATTTACGATCTGGCGTTTCAGAGTCCGAATATTGAAGCTGATCGGCCGCTGGTGTTCGCCACCGCGCTGCTGCTGGTGCTGATTATTCTGTCGCTTAATCTGCTGGCGATGGGCCTGCGTCACCGTCTGCGTGAACGCTATCGCCTTATGACTCAATAACAGGCTATGACTATGACGTCCGACACGGATATCGCGCTGACCGTTAACCATCTGTCGCTGTGGTATGGCGAGCGCCAGGCGCTGCAGGATATTTCTTTGCAGGTGCCGAAAAACAGGATTACTGCGCTGATTGGCCCCTCGGGCTGCGGCAAGTCGACGCTGCTGCGCTGCTTTAATCGCATGAACGACGTGATTGATCACTGCCGGGTAGAGGGTGAAGTGTTGCTGGGATCGCAGCCGATCCTGCGCCCCGAACAGGATCTTTCCGCGCTGCGCCGTCGGGTCGGCATGGTGTTTCAGCGGCCTAATCCTTTTCCAAAATCGATTTATGAAAATGTGGTCTACGGGCTGCGTTTACAGGGTGTACGCGATCGGCGGGTACTGAACGAGGCGTGTGAGCGTGCGCTGCGTGCGGCGGCGCTGTGGGGTGAGGTGAAAGATCAGCTGTCACAGAATGCGCTGACGCTCTCGACCGGACAGCAGCAGCGGCTGGTGATTGCCCGCGCCATTGCTATTGAGCCGGAAGTGCTGCTGCTGGATGAGCCGACCTCCGCGCTGGATCCGATCTCCACGCTGGTGATTGAAGAGCTGATGACCACGCTGAAGCAGCACTTCACGCTGGTGCTGGTGACGCACAACATGCAGCAGGCGTCGCGCGTGTCAGATTACACCGCGTTTATGCATCAGGGCGCGTTAGTGGAGTTTGATGAGACTGACCGGATTTTCACCGCGCCGAAACAGCGACGAACCGAAGATTACATTACGGGGCGTTACGGCTGAGAAAGGAGATACAGCGGGTTTTCGTGCGGGGCGAATGAAGCACCGGCTCAGGGAGCCAGTGCCCTTCGTAAAGACGCTTTAAGCTTTTCAGCCGTTTGTGGGAAAATCTGTCACGGCTTTTAGAACGTCAATCGTTAGCATAGCCTTGTGGTGGCAGCGCTTCGCCATCCAGCCAGGCTTTACCGTCACGCATCAATAGCCGGCCTTCAACAAACCAGCCAATCACCAGCGGATAGATCGCGTGTTCCTGGTACTGCACCCGCTCGGTAATCTCCGCTTCGCTATCGTCAGGAAAGACCGGGACTTTAGCCTGCAGGATTACCGGACCGCCATCCAGTTCATCCGTCACGAAATGCACGGAAGTACCATGTTCGCTGTCACCATTTTCCAGCGCCTGACGATGCGTATGCAGTCCTGGATATTTCGGCAGCAGGGAAGGATGGATGTTCAGCAGGCGATCGTGAAAATGCGCCACGAAAGCGCTGCTGAGAATGCGCATATAACCGGCCAGCACGATCAAATCCGGACTATAGGCTTCTATTTCAGCGATGAGCTGACGATCAAAAGCTTCGCGGTCAGCGAAGTCGCTGGCGGCAAGCGCATGGGCGGGAATCCCCGCCTCCTGCGCCCGCGTCAGCCCATAAGCAGCAGCACGGTTACTGAACACGGCAGCGACGCTGCCGTGAATCCGCCCGCTTTTACAGGCATCAAGGATGGACTGAAGGTTACTTCCGTTGCCGGAAATCAGTACAACCAGCTTCTTCATCCGTTGATGACCACACGCTCTTCGGCATCCGACGCTTTAATCACGCCGAGCTTCCAGGCTTTCTCGCCTGCGGCCTGCATCAGCGCAATCGCTTTGTCCGCGTCTGCCGGGCTCAGTGCGATGATCATGCCGACGCCACAGTTAAAGGTACGATACATCTCGAAACGGCTGACGTTGCCCGCCTGCTGTAACCAGCTGAAGACCGCCGGCCACTGCCAGCTCTTCTCGTCGATGACAGCCTGGGTGTTGTCGGGCAGGACTCGCGGGATATTTTCCCAGAAGCCGCCGCCGGTCAGGTGCGCGATAGCGTGCACATCGACCTGCTCAATCAGGCTCAGGATATTTTTCACGTAGATGCGGGTCGGTTCCAGCAGATGATCGGCCAGCGGTTTGCCTTCCAGCTGTTCAGCCAGCGGATCGGTGTTGCTGACTTCCAGAATCTTACGCACCAGCGAATAGCCGTTGGAGTGCGGGCCACTGGAGCCGAGGGCGATCAGTACGTCGCCATCCTGCACCTTGCTGCCGTCGATAATTTCTGACTTTTCCACCACGCCGACACAGAAACCGGCCACGTCGTAATCTTCGCCGTGATACATGCCTGGCATCTCAGCGGTTTCACCGCCCACCAGCGCACAACCTGACTGCAGACACCCTTCGGCGATGCCGGTGATCACTGCAGAGGCGGTATCCACATCCAGTTTGCCGGTGGCGTAGTAGTCGAGGAAGAAGAGCGGCTCAGCGCCCTGAACCACCAGGTCATTGACGCACATCGCGACCAGGTCAACACCAATGGCATCGTGACGTTTGAGATCCATCGCCAGACGCAGCTTGGTGCCCACGCCATCGGTGCCGGAGACCAGCACGGGTTCACGGTATTTTTGCGGCAGCGCGCAAAGCGCACCAAAACCGCCCAGTCCACCCATCACTTCCGGGCGACGCGTCTTTTTCACTACGCCTTTAATACGGTCAACCAGAGCGTTACCAGCATCAATATCAACACCGGCGTCTTTGTAACTGAGAGAGGTTTTGTCGGTCACTGCGAGGTCCCCACGCGAGTTGCGGTTGGTGGTTTAAAATAAAGCGCGGCAATTCTATCAGTGCAGGCAAACGTTTGCGAGTCCGGCATTGCGCATCGGGCGATTTTCATTAATCCTCTATTTGTCCCGGTAAAAGCCGCGGCTTTGCGCAAGACCAGGTGGCGCAGCGCGTAAAAGGCGGTATAATCCCGCGATTTTTTTTAGCTCAACTCACTCCGGGAGAACACCAATGAAGATCGTGGAAGTCAGACACCCGCTGGTCAAACATAAACTGGGCCTGATGCGTGAGCATGATATCAGTACAAAGCGTTTTCGCGAGCTGGCCTCTGAAGTGGGCAGCCTGCTGACCTACGAAGCGACCGCCGATCTGGAAACAGAGCGCGTCACCATTGAGGGCTGGAACGGCCCGGTAGAGATCGATCAGATCAAAGGCAAAAAAATCACGGTGGTCCCGATCCTGCGTGCCGGCCTGGGCATGATGGAAGGGGTGCTGGAACACGTTCCCAGCGCCCGTATCAGCGTGGTGGGTGTTTACCGTGATGAAGAGACGCTGGAGCCGGTTCCCTATTTCCAGAAGCTGGTCTCTAACATCGAAGAGCGCCTGGCGCTGGTGGTCGACCCGATGCTGGCGACCGGTGGCTCCATGATTGCTACTATCGACCTGCTGAAGAAAGCGGGCTGCACCAGCATCAAAGTGCTGGTTCTGGTTGCCGCACCAGAGGGGATTGCCGCACTGGAGAAAGCGCATCCTGACGTCGAGCTTTACACTGCGTCAGTGGATCAGGGACTGAACGAAAAGGGTTACATCATTCCCGGGCTCGGCGATGCCGGGGACAAGATTTTCGGAACCAAATAAATCGCACAGCCGACCAGAGAGTCGGCTTTTTTTTGACAAAAATAATGCCCCGAACGGATTCGGTCTGCCGCAAGGCGCACCGGCGTGCCTGCTACTGTGCCAGAGGCGCGAACCCACGGGGATACAAAACATAAGGGGATAAATGATGACTCGTCGCGCCATTGGCGTCAGTGAACGGCCGCCGTTACTGCAAACCATTCCACTCAGCCTGCAACACCTGTTTGCCATGTTTGGTGCCACGGTACTGGTGCCGATTCTGTTCCATATCAACCCGGCGACGGTGCTGTTGTTTAACGGCGTCGGCACACTGATTTATCTCTTTATCTGTAAAGGCAAAATTCCCGCCTACCTCGGTTCCAGTTTTGCCTTTATCTCGCCGGTGCTGCTGCTGTTGCCGCTGGGTTACGAGGTCGCGCTGGGCGGATTTATCCTGTGCGGCGTGCTGTTCTGTATCGTGGCGCTGATTGTGAAACGCGCGGGCACCGGCTGGCTCGACGTGATGTTTCCTCCGGCAGCGATGGGCGCGATTGTCGCCGTCATCGGTCTGGAGCTGGCGGGTGTCGCCGCCAATATGGCTGGCCTGCTGCCCGCTGAAGGCAGTGCGCCCGACAGCAAAACCGTGCTGATTTCGCTGGTCACGCTGGCGGTAACGGTCTTCGGTTCGGTACTGTTCCGTGGCTTCCTGGCGATTATCCCGATTCTGGTCGGTGTGGTGGCAGGCTATCTGCTCTCTGCCTTTATGGGCATCGTTGACTGGAGTGGCGTGGTGAAAGCCCCGTGGTTTGCCCTGCCAACCTTCTATACACCGCGTTTCGAGTGGGTGGCAATGCTCACGATTCTGCCTGCGGCGCTGGTGGTCATTGCCGAGCATATCGGTCATCTGGTGGTTACGGCCAACATCGTGAAGAAAGATCTGATTCGCGACCCTGGCCTGCATCGTTCGATGTTCGCTAACGGCTTATCCACCGTTATTTCTGGCTTCTTTGGTTCGACGCCGAATACGACCTACGGTGAAAACATCGGCGTGATGGCGATTACCCGCGTCTATAGCACCTGGGTGATTGGCGGTGCGGCGATTCTGGCGATTCTGCTCTCCTGCGTCGGCAAACTGGCGGCGGTGATCCAGGCGATCCCGGTGCCGGTGATGGGCGGCGTGTCGCTGCTGCTGTATGGCGTGATTGGCGCATCCGGTATCCGCGTGTTGATCGAATCCAAAGTCGATTACAACAAAGCGCAGAATCTGATCCTGACCTCGGTGATCCTGATCATCGGCGTCAGCGGGGCGAAGGTACATATCGGTGCGGCAGAGCTGAAAGGCATGGCGCTGGCGACGATCGTGGGTGTTGGCCTGGCGCTGATCTTCCGCGTGATCTCGCTGTTGCGTCCGGAAGAAGTGGTGCTGGAGGCTGAAGAACCGCGCGAACATTGATCGCAGCGCGCCTGACAGGATCGGGGCAGGGACGCCCCATTCATCTCTTTCTGAAAACTGTGTTAGACTTCCCCCGATTTTTTGCTTGTTCTCTTGCTGAGGTGCTTCTGAACACGCCGGCACAATTGTCATTGCCACTCTATTTACCCGACGATGAAACCTTCTCCAGCTTCTGGCCGGGGGAAAACCCGTCGCTGATTGCCGCACTCAAAGGCGCTCTCAACCAACAACATGGCAGCTATCTCTACTTCTGGTCACGCGAAGGCGGTGGGCGGAGCCATCTGCTGCACGCCGCGTGCGCTGAAATGTCCGCGCGCAGCGAAGCGGTCGGTTACGTTCCGCTGGATAAACGCACCTGGTTTGTGCCGGAAGTGCTGGAAGGAATGGAGCAGCTGTCACTGGTCTGCATCGATAACATCGAGTGCATTGCAGGCGAACCGGAGTGGGAGATGGCGATCTTCGATCTCTATAACCGCATTCTGGAAACCGGCAATACGCGCCTGTTTATTACCGGCGATCGTCCGCCACGTCAGCTGAATCTGCAGCTGCCCGATCTCGCCTCGCGGCTGGACTGGGGGCAGATCTATCGACTGCAGCCGCTCTCCGACGAAGACAAACTGCAGGCGCTGCAACTACGTGCCGGGTTACGTGGTTTTGAGCTGCCGGAAGATGTGGGTCGCTTCCTGCTGAAGCGACTGGATCGTGAAATGCGCACGCTGTTTGATACGCTGGATCGGCTTGATCGCGCCTCGATCAGCGCGCAGCGTAAACTCACTATTCCCTTCGTTAAAGAGACGCTCGGCCTTTAAATAATGTCGAGCACCGCTTCTGGCGGACGTCCGATCCGCGCTTTATCGCCATTGATCACAATCGGCCTTTCAATCAGCACCGGGTTTTCTACCAGCGCATCCAGCAGCGCACTTTCGTTTTTGTCGCCGAGTGCCAGCTCGCTGTAGATCGCCTCTTTGGTACGCATCAACTCTCGTGCACTCTGCATCCCCAGTTTCTGTAGCAGAATTTGCAGCGTCTCGCGATCGGGCGGCGTCTGCAGATAGAGCACCACTTCCGGCTCAATGCCGCGGACGTTCAGCAGCGCCAGCGTTTCGCGGCTCTTGCTGCAGCGCGGGTTGTGGTAAATCGTCACCATTTAAGACTCTCCTTTTATTTTTGGCATGTCAGCTACGTCGTTTCTCAGCCTTTCTGATACTGCTTAAAGCGCTGCTGCAACTGGCGCAGCTGATCGATACGGGCATCGTAGCGCGCCTGCTTCAGGCTGCCGAGTGGCACCTGTGCGCTGGCGCTGCCTAACGCGGTGATGGCCTGATCAAGCTGGCCATTCAGCGCCAGGCTCTCAGCCCGTGCAGATAACTCTTCATCATTCAGTCCCTGCTGTGCAGAAGCCTGTGCCAGTAAATCCCAGCCGTTGGGATCGTCTTTATTGGCCCAGGTATAGCGGTTCAGAATACGGCTGGCACTGGCATACTGCTTCGCTTCCACGTAGGCGTTCGCCAGGTTGAGCTGCACTACCGGGCTGTTTTTGGCACCGGTTGCGGCGGTGAGCAGGGCGATCGCCTGCTGTGGCTGGTTCAGGCCGATGTCGATGTCCGACATGATATCCAGGAACCAGATATTATTAGGCTGTTTCGCCAGCAGTGGCGTCATAATCCGCTTCGCATCGGCATAGCTCTTCGCCTGTAAAAACTGTATGGCTTTGCCATATTGTGACGCCAGCTGTTCACGGGCATTGCCGCTGGCATACTGACTCAGCAGTTCGTCAGTGAGCTGATTACGCCCGGTGGCGTACATCCCCAGCGCACGTACCTTCGCCAGGTAAAAATCTTCAGTGGACTGCACGACGACCGGGCGCATCTGGTTAGCACGATTGCGGGCATCCGCCAGACGGCTGTCGGGCAGGGGGTGCGTCAGCAGAATTTCAGGTGGCTTGGAGGAGAAGCGGCTCTGATCGGCCAGCTTCTGCAGAAAATTTGGCATCGCCTGGGGATCGAATCCGGCGCGCTGCAGCACCTGAATGCCGATGCGGTCAGCCTCCTGCTCATTGCCCTGCGTAAAGCTGATAATCCCCTGCTGCGTACCCGCCAGGGTGCCAGTCAGTGCGGCCATACCCGCCTGCGGACTCGCCATCGCCAGCAGTATCGAGCCCAGCGCACCGACCCAGGTGAGTGGGGCATTGCGCTTCTGATCTTCCATGGCGCGCGCCAGATGGCGCTGGGTGACGTGTGATATCTCATGCGCCATCACGGATGCCAGCTGACTTTCATTTTCGGTAAAGCGGAACAGCGCTGAGTGCAGCACCACATTGCCACCGAAGAAGGCAAAGGCGTTGAGCTCATCGTTCTGAATCAGAAAGAAGTGGAACGGGGTTTTGACGGAGTCAGCATGCGAGACCAGCCGCTGCCCCAGCTGATTAATATACTGATTAAGCAGCGGATCGTTGATCAGCGGCGCACTGGCACGCAGCTGGCGCACATAGAAGTCGCCCATCTGCAGTTCCTGATTAATCGACAGCGTCGAACCGGCCGTGGTGCCAATATCGGGAAGTGAATCACTGACATCGGCCATGGCAGGTGTCAGAGTGGTAAAAATGAGCGTCGGGAGGAGCGCGGCGATCAGCGTTTTCTTTAACCGGTTCAACATGCCTTAATCCTGTAGAGAGGCCCTGAAAATGGACAGGTGCGCAGCGGGAATGTTCCATTTTTCGCAGATAACGGCGGTTCGGGACTATCTTAACCAGAGCATCAAAAGAAAGAAATGTCGTTTTCTGGCCAGTGCCTGGCGTAATTTGTGCAAGATCGCAGATTTTGACGAAAAAAACTGAACATCCCGCCAACTTAAACCGCAGTTAAACGAAAAAAATCCGGCGAGGTTTTCCCGGGGTCCTGAGCCGCTAATTTGCCACTTATCTGTTTATTCCCGTCGTGCTTCGACCGAATAAAGCAGAATCTGCTGGCAGACATCCGGAACCGTAATCGTTCTTTTTTTAAAGTTATGTAAATTCAATCAGAAAAACTGAATATGGCACGCGTTTTTCCAGGTCTACTCTGAAAAAACAGCCCGCGCTGAGCTGCAAAATGTTTCTGCACTATTGATTAATTAAATCGTATCGCCTGCAACACTCTTCCTGATTCCAGCTAAGCCTGGCTGTTATTTTTTCGTCTCAACTTAACTGCAAGAGATTAAATTCGTGATAGTCAGATCCACTGCGACTAAGACCCTTTTTTTTGCATGATGAAAATCTTCGATTAATTATCTGAGTGAATAATTTCATCGGTTATCAATAGCGCGTTGACCTGAATTTACAGAAGCGAGAATTAAACCTGCGCTGTGGTATAGATAGCCGACCTGATTCAGCCCTGAATCTGACAGACATTATTTGCCGGAGAGAAGTGTTATGCGTTCAGTTGTTTCATACGCGTTAATCGCCATTATTGGCGGCGTCGTTGGCGCGGCTGTCACACAGAGTGGCGATATTTACGACAAAGTGACACGTCATTTTGCAACCGAGCCACAGGAAGCGCCTGGATTCTGGAGTACCCCGGCGATTGAAGGTTACGGCAAAATTCATTACGAGCCTGATGCTGCGTTTAAACCGGTGGCGGGCCTGAGCAACAAAATTGTTTTCCAGATTACCCGCAGCGACGGCGCGATGACCGCACCGAATCTGGGACTGGAGCGTGTGGCGCGCGTGGTGAATTTGTATATCGCCTCTGGCGTGCCGGCCGACCAGCTGAAGTTTGTGGTTTCGGTCACCGGTGACGCAACGCCTGCCATGCTGGATAACGCCCATTTCAAACAGTTTTATGGCATCGAAAATCCAAACCTGAAGCTGATTGATGAGCTGAATCAGGCGGGAGTGAAAGTCTCGGTCTGCGATCAGTCCGTGGCATTCCATCACTATCCGAATAACTGGATTGATAAATCAGTCATCCATGCGCTTTCCAGTCCAACCACCGTATCAACCCTGCAAAACCAGGGGTACGCGTGGCTGGCAATGTAATTGATGTTTTAAACGACCGGGAGAAGAGTGAATGCGTCCAGCAGCGTTAGTAGTGATGGCAGCCGTAGCAGGATTTATCGGAGGCAATGTTTTACAGTTGCCGGAATTATTCGATAAGGTCAGCGGAAAAATGGCAGATAATAAATCTGAGCCCGCTGATTTCTGGAGTACGCCTGCGATTGAAGGCTACGGCAAAATACATTATGTCGATACTCCGGCATTTAAACCCGGCACCACTGCGGGTCTGAGTAATAAAATTGTTTTCCAGATTAACCACAATGACGGCGATATTCGTAAGCCGAATCTGGGCCTGGAGCGTGTGGCACGTGTCACCAACCTCTATTATGCGGCGGGTGTGCCGCTCGACCAGCTGAAATTTGTGGTGTCGATCAACGGCGACGCGGTGTCGTCAGCGCTGAATAACGACCAGTTCAGCAAAGCCTACGGCGTGGATAACCCGAACCTGAAGCTGATCAGCGAACTGAAAAAAGCGGGCGTTCAGGTCACTATCTGTGATCAATCTGTGGCGTTTCATCAGCTCGATCGCAACTGGATCGATCCGATGGTCACCCACACTATCTCCAGCGGCACCACCGTTGCCACGCTGGAAAACAGCGGTTACGCCTTCCTGATGCTTTAATTCCCCGCAGCGGCGTCACTGCCGCTGTCACCTGCCGGTCATGTTACCGTGATGCGCCTGTCATATAACGCCGCTAGTTTACGTCGCAATGAGATCGATCTCATCGACGATAAACGAGGCAGTGATGACAGATTTAATCAGCTTAGCCCGACTGGCAGGGGTCTCCCGCGCAACCGCCGCGCGCGCCTTCTCTGATCCTCATCTGCTGAAACCAGGCACGCTGCAAAAGGTGCTTGCCGCCTCTGAACAGATCGGTTTTCGCCCGAATCATATTGCCCGTCAGCTCCGCACTCAACACTCCACCACGCTTGGCGTACTGCTGCCTTCACTGCTTAATCCGGTTTTTGCCCTGCAACTGCAGGCGATGGAGCAGCAGGCCCGTCAGGCTGGGTATGCGCTGCTGGTGGCAACCAGTGATTATCAGGCTGAGCGGGAAGCGGCCATTGTCGAACATATGCTGCACCAGCGTGTCGCCGGTCTGGTTCTGACGGTGGCAGACGCCGACCGCAGTGCGCTGCTGCCGACGCTGGCGGCAGCAAAGATGCCCTTCGTGCTGACCCACAACGTGCCGCAACAGCATGACTGGCCCGCGCTGTGCGTCGACAACCGTAAAGCGATGGCGGAAGCGACTGCCCATCTTATCACTCTCGGCCACCGCCACATCGTGATGGCTGCTGGACCTATGCAGCAATCTGACCGTGCGCGTCTGCGCTACCTCGGCTACTGCGAGGCGATGCAGCAGGCCGGTCTGACGCCGCGGGCGATGATTGAGATGCCCAGCCATATTCAGTCCGACTTCCGGCTGCTGCTGCCCCTGATGAATGCTCCTTCGCCGCTGACCGCCGTGATTTGCAGTAACGATCTGCTGGCTATCAGCCTGCTGGGGGCGGCTGCGCGTGCCGGTGTCAGCGTACCGAATCAATTGTCAGTCATCGGCTTCGACGGCATTGAGCTGGGTGAACAGCTTTCACCGTCACTGGCCAGCGTGGTGCAGCCGATTGCGCTGATGGGCACGCGCGCCATCGATCTGCTTCTGAATCCGGGCGGCAAAACCCACTTGCTGGCCCATCATTTACGGCTCGGGGAGAGTATCGCCCCGGCATTTCATGGTTCTATTTCAGGGAAACATCATGTCACTCAACCTTAATATCAGACAGGTCGCCAGCGCTGCGCTGCTGGCCGGATGCTCGCTTACCAGTTCGTGGGCGCAGGCGGCGGAAAATGCCATCTGCTATAACTGCCCGCCAGAGTGGGCCGACTGGGCCACGCAGCTTCAGGCGATTGAAAAAGCGACCGGCATCCATGTGCCGCAGGATAATAAAAACTCAGGTCAGGCACTGGCGCAGCTGGTGGCGGAGAAAAACAATCCGGTCGCCGACGTGGTCTATTACGGCGTCAGCTTTGGTATTCAGGCCGTCAGTGCCGACGTGGTCAGTGCTTATAAACCGGCTAACTGGGATGAGATTCCGGCAGGCATGAAAGATCCCAATGGCAAGTGGGTGGCGTTGCACTCCGGGACCATGGGCTTTATGGTTAATGTCGATGCGCTGGGTGACGCGCCGGTGCCGCGCGCCTGGGATGATCTGCTGAAGCCGGAATATAAAGGCATGGTGGGCTATCTCGATCCGGCCAGCGCCTTTGTAGGCTATGTCGCAGCGGTCGCGGTGAATCAGGCCAAAGGCGGCAGCCTGCATGACTTCACCCCGGCGATAAACTGGTTTAAGGCGCTGCAGCGCAATCAGCCAATTGTGCCTAAGCAGACCGCCTATGCGCGGCTGATTTCGGGCGAAATCCCGATTCTGATCGACTATGACTTCAACGCCTATCGCGCCCGCTACAAAGATCACGCCAACGTTGAGTTTGTGATCCCGAGCGAGGGAACAGTCACAGTGCCGTACGTCATCAGCCTGGTGAAGAATGCGCCGCATCCGGCCAACGGTAAGAAAGTGATTGATTTCGTGCTGTCTGATGCCGGTCAGGCTATCTGGGCCAATGCCTGGCTGCGTCCGGTGCGGGCGGGAGCGATGTCACCCGAGGCGAAAAAATATTTCCTGCCTGACAGCGATTATGCGCGCGCCCACACGGTCGATTATCAGCAGATGGCCGATGCGCAGAAGGGCTTCTCCGCGCGTTATCTGAGTGAGATTCGCTGATGTCACTGTCAGAAATTAACCTGTCTGCCGCTGGCGGGCCGGTTCGCCAGCGGCTCCGGCCGCTGGGGGCGAACTGGCCGTGGATGCTGCTGCCTGCGCTGCTCTTCTTTGCGGCCTTCTGGCTACTGCCGTTTGCCCGCCTGTTGCAGATCGGCATGACGGAGGATCGTACCACGCACCACAGCGGCTACTGGACAGTTATCAGTCAGCCGCAGTATCTGCAAAGCCTGCTGAACACCGTGCTGCTCTCGGCGGCGGTCACGCTGGTGACGTTGCTGATTGCGGCGGTAGTCGGCTGCTTTCTGGCGCGGCAGCGCTTTACCGGGCGCGGCACGCTGCTGGCACTGCTGACCTTCCCGCTGGCTTTTCCGGGCGTGGTGGTGGGATTTCTGATGGTGATGCTGGCGGGGCGTCAGGGTGTGCTGGCGCAACTCAGCCTCAGCCTGTTTCATGAGCGCTGGGTTTTCGCCTATTCGCTCAGCGGCTTATTCATTGGCTATCTCTATTTTTCGCTGCCGCGCGCCATCGTGACATTGGTGGCGGCGAGTGAGAAGCTGGATCGATCGCTGGAGGAGGCGGCCCGTTCGCTGGGAGCCAGCCAGTGGCGCATCATCATCGACGTGATCATTCCGGGGCTGAAACCAGCGCTGCTCTCCTGTGGCGCGCTCTGTTTCGCCACCAGCATGGGGGCTTTTGGCACCGCCTTTACCCTGGGCACAGAGCTGGCCGTGCTGCCGCTGACCATTTACGGCGAGTTCACTAATTACGCCAACTTTGCCACCGCGGCGGCACTCTCGGTGGTGATGGGCGCGGTGGCCTGGCTGGCGCTGATGCTGGCTAATGGGCTTGCATGCCGGAAGGCGCGTTCATCATGAAGCGCCGGGGTCTGTTCTGGCTGCAGGTGGCGATCACCAGCCTCACCGCGCTGTTTATGATCGTGCCGGTGGTGCTCTCAATGCTGGCGGGCGTCACGCAGAACTACTTCGCGGGCCTGCGCAGCGGGCTGACGCTGAAGTGGGTGGAGCAGGTATGGCAGATGTATGCCGACACCTTCTGGCTGTCGCTGCTGATCGCCCTGAGCTGTCTGGCGGTGACGGTCATCGTGGGTGTGCCCGCCGCCTGGGGCTTACTGAAGTCACCGTCACGCTGGGCCTCACGCATTGAGGAGTGCCTGATGCTGCCGGTTGCGTTGCCGGGCCTCGCAACCGCGCTGGGTATCATTCTGCTTTATGGTCAGTTCAGCGCACTGCGCGACAGCTGGCTCTTCATCCTGATCGGCCATGTGCTTTTTACGCTGCCCTTTATGATCCGACCGGTGCTGTCGGTAATGCAGGCGATTGATCTGCCGCGGCTGGAAGAGGCCGCCGCGAGCCTGGGGGCGAGCTTCTGGCGTCGCTTCTTTACCGTGGTCGTCCCGAACTGTCGCAATGGCATTCTGGCGGGTGCGTTTATGGTGATTACGCTGTCGGTAGGGGAGTTCAACATCACCTGGATGCTGCACACGCCCCTGACCAAAACCCTGCCTGTCGGGCTGGCCGACAGCTACACCTCGATGCGGCTGGAAGTCGGATCCGCCTACACCCTGATTTTTATCATGATGATTTTACCGCTGCTGCTATTGCTCAACGCCTGTAATCACTGGCTGGAACGGCAATCAGGGCGGCAGCAGAGAGAGGAAACTCTATGAAAGAGGCCGTCAACGTGACGCTGCGCCACTGCTCGCGTCGCTTCAATCAGCAGGTCGCGCTGCATCCGCTCGATCTGCGGGTCCACGCCGGAGAAACGCTGGTGCTGCTGGGGCCATCCGGCTGCGGAAAAACCACACTGTTGCGTATCATTAGCGGTCTGGAAAGCAGCGATGCGCCAGGAGAAGTCTGGTTTGATCAGCGGAACGTTACCGCGCTGCCGATTGAGAAACGCAGCGTTGGCATGGTGTTCCAGAACTACGCGCTGTTCCCGACGCTCAACGTGGCGCAGAACGTCGCCTATGGCCTGAAGGTGCAGGGCGTGCCGCGAGCCGAACGTGAGGCGCGGGTGGCAGAGATGCTGGCGCTGGTGGATCTGACGCATCTGTCACATCGCGCGATAGATAAATTGTCCGGCGGGCAGAAGCAGCGGGTGGCACTGGCTCGCGCGCTGGCCGCCCGGCCTAAAGTGCTGCTGTTTGATGAGCCGCTGGCGGCGCTTGATGCCAGGCTGCGCGATCGACTGCGGCTGGAGATCGGCGCACTGCTCAAGCGGCTGGCGATCACTGCCGTTTACGTCACGCACGATCAGCAGGAGGCGATGGCGCTGGGCGATCGCATCGCGGTGATGGAGCAGGGCCGTCTGGTGCAGCTCGATACGCCGCAGGGCATCTATCAGCGCCCGGCCTCCCGTTTTGTGGCCGACTTTGTGGGTGCCATTAACTGCATTGCGCACGATCCCCATGGTCAGCCCCTGCGTTTTTGCCGCCCGGAAGATGTGCTGCTGGCCGACGACACGCGCTATCCCCAGCGCGGCGTAGTGGTGGGCAGCACCTTCCTCGGCGCTTCGCAGCGCTTACTGATCGATATCGGACTGGATAGCCCCATTCAGGTAGAGCGTCATGCGCGCGAAATCTGGCAGGCCGGGCAGCGCATCAGCTGGTCACTGACCAGCCTGGCCGCGCTGGAATTCAGTTCCTAAGGAGTCTGTTGTGTCTGTTCAACCTACGATGATCGCCCAAATCAGCGATCTGCATATCAAGGCCCATGGCCGCCTCTCTTACAAACAGGTCGATACCTATGCGGCATTACTGCAGGTTATCGACACCCTTAATGCGCTGCAGCCGCGTCCCGATGTGGTGGTGATTACCGGCGACCTGGTCGATTTTGGCCGGGCGGAAGAGTACCAGACGCTGCGGGAAGCCCTGCAACGCCTGCAATTGCCGTTTTACCTGATGGCGGGCAATCACGACGACCGCGAGGCGCTGCGTGCCGCTTTCCCGGATCACGCCTATCTGCAGGCGGGACCCACCCTGAACTGGCAGCTTCGCGTCGGCGACGTCAGGCTGCTGGCGCTGGACTCCAGCGTACCGCAACAGCCGTGGGGAGAGCTGGATGAACCCCAGCTGCAATGGCTGGATCAGGCACTGAGCGCGGCTGCCGATCAGCCCACGCTGGTAATGCTGCATCATCCTCCTTTTGCCTGTGGCATTGCCCATATGGACCGGCAACGATTACGTCATCCGGAGGCCCTTGAGGCGATCATCGCCCGCCATCCGCAGGTTGAGCGGGTGCTCTGCGGTCATCTGCATCGCAGTCTGCAGGCCCGCTTTGCCGGCACGCTGGCCTGTGTTGCGCCAGGCGTGTCGCATCAGGTGGCGCTGGATCTGCATCCCGACGGGCCGGCTCACTTTATTCTGGAGCCGCCCGGCTTTTTGCTGCATTGCTGGCAACCCGGGCAGGGAATAGTCTCGCATCAGTGTGCGATTGGCCGCTTTTCGGGACCCTGGCCTTTTTACGATAGTCAGGGATTAATCGATTAGTGCCGGTCAAATCTGGATTCTCAGGCGTGAAATTTGTCTTAATGCTGCTCAAAAATGCCGACACCGTGTAGACTTAAGCCCGGATATCAGGGCTTCTGGCACACATTAAAAAAATAATCAGGCATTGACGACATGACATTTATCTCCGCGGCGGCGACGCCATGTTAAAGCTCTTTCGGCCCAAGGCCGATTTGCGCAATCTGATCGCCCTGCTGGTGATTGTCAGCATTGTTATCACGCTCGCGAATACGCTTTACGCCACCTGGCGGGTTCAACGCCAGGTGCTGATTGACACCACGCTTGAGGCCAATCGCGCCTACGCCGCCAAACTGGCCTCAACCAGTGAGATTTTCTTTCAGCTGGCGCAGTCACAGCTGCACTACAGCGCTAATCAGCTCAGCCGCGACTTTAATAATGAGGCGCTGCTGGAAAGCGAAGTCAGCCGCCTGCGCGAGCAGACCAGCAGTTTCAACTCAGTGGCGATAGTGGATGCGCAGGGCGTGATCAAGGCGATTTCGCCTGAGTCGCTGACCCTGAAAGGCATGCACCTGACCAGCGACGCCTCACGGGAAGCGCTGACCCTGCGGCAGCCGAGCATCAGTAAACCCACGCTCTCTGCCGCCAACAATCTGCTGGTGTTTATCTCCTGGCCCGTCTGGAGTGCCGATGGCGACTACCTGGGCTACATCGGCGGCACCATCTATCTGAAGAAAAAAAGCATTCTGAATGCGCTGCTGGGTGAGCAATTTTACCGGGATGGCACCACGGTCTATGTGCTCGACAGCAATAATGAGGTGTTGTATCACCAGAACCGGCAGCTGGTGGGTAAAACGCTGCCGGCCATCGTCAGTCCGCGTGACGAGCAGACCAATGGCTCGCTGATGCTTGCCGGTCCGGGTGAGTCAGCTCAACTGGCGGGCTTTGCGATCGTGCCGACTACCGGCTGGACGGTGGTGGCTCTGAAGCCGATTAACGTCACGCTGGATCCGCTGTCGGGCCTGTTAATGAAAGTCCTGAAAAATTCGGTGCCGTTCGCGCTGCTGACTCTGCTGGTGGCCGTGGTGCTGGCGCGGCTGATCGCCCGGCCACTCTTCCAGCTGGCCCGCAAAGCCAGCCGGATGGATGCGCAGGGGGTATCAAAAGAGATTGGTGGTATCACCGCCTGGTATTTTGAGGCGGCTCAGGTCAAACGTGCACTGCTCACCGGTATTGGTCTGGTGCAGGACAAAATTGGCCGTCTTAGCTCGGAAGCGCAGACCGATCCACTGACCCAGTTGCTGAATCGCCGTGGTCTGAATGCGGTGCTGGAGTATTACCGCACCCTGCGCCAGCCTTTCTCGGTGCTGGCTCTGGATATCGACCACTTTAAAAACGTCAACGACAGCTGGGGTCATGATGTCGGTGACCGGGTGATTCAGCAGGTGGCGAGCACGCTGCGTGCCAGCGCCCGTCAGTCTGATGTGGTATGTCGCAACGGCGGAGAGGAATTTCTGATGCTGCTGCCGGGCACGGCCCTGGATGAGGCACAGATCATCGCGGAGCGCGTACGGCTGGGTATTGCCGAAGCCTGGCTCACGGATGTAGGACGAATTACCTTGTCTATTGGCGTTGCAGCATGGAACGGCACCCAGGATGCCGGGCTGGAAACGAGTCTGAAACAGGCGGATGCCGCGCTCTACGCGGCGAAAAATGCCGGGCGAAACTGCGTGATCGTCGCCACAGCTTAATCGCACGACTTAATCGCACAAAGAGTAGATGTTTTTTTACGGCAGGCAAGCGTGAAGGGAAAGAAGATAAGCAGGGCGCGGTGGTCGGGCTACCGCGCCCCTCAACATCAGGCTGACTTAACGTAATCCAGCACCATGTCGTGGTGATTCGAGGTCTTAAAGTTATCAAACACTTTCTCGATCCTGCCCTCAGCATCGATCAGGAAGCTGATGCGATGAATACCGTCATAGGTTTTCCCCATAAAGGTTTTTTCACCCCAGACGCCAAACGCCTGGCAGACTTCATGATTTTCATCTGACAGCAGCGTGAAGTTCAGCAGCTCTTTTTCGACAAACTTTGATAGTTTTTCCGGTTTGTCGGTGCTGATACCCAGGACTTCCACGCCCGCTTTTTTCAACTCATCCATGTTGTCACGCAGACCGCACGCCTGCACGGTGCAGCCTGGCGTCATCGCTTTCGGGTAGAAGTACACCAGAACGCGCTGTCCCTGGAAGTCGGTCAGATTCACGTGTTCGCCGTCCTGGTCGGGCAGGCTAAATGCAGGTGCAGTATCTGCGGCTTTCAGTGGATTCATCACATCTCTCCATTTTCTTATTCAGGCTGTGGGTAATACACCATCTGGCCCGAAACGACCAGAGGGAATATGACCATCAGGGGGTATTTCACCACATAGCCGATCACGCGTCAGGCATGTGGAGAAATAACTCCGGTTTATTAACTAAAGCTTAGCGTACCGCGCTGACTGATTCGCTATTGGCAGCGTCAGACACACTGTAGAGACGCAGTGTTCCCTGGGCATTCAGCTCCTGACACAGGTTATTAAAAGCCTGCTCAAAAGTGGTGCCACTGGTTCGTGTCGGACTGTGGGCGGTCATTTGAATATAGAGCGTTGGTGGCAAATCGTGTTGCGCGGGTGTGATGCGCGACACCAGTTCGGCCACGTTCATCTGATGCTTATCAATAAGATCGGTAAAGCGTTCAATAATATGCGGCGAGTCGGCCACTTCAACCTGAATGAACGCGGTATCGGGCATCGGCGGACGAACCCCGGCGTTGGTGCGCTTCATGACGATCAGCAGCTCCAGCTCTGCGCCTTTCAGCGGCAGCGTCGATTCAATCAGCGTAATCGCGTTCCAGCTGCCTGACAGCAGCATGATAAAGGTGAATTCATCCCCAAGCATGGCAAGACGGCTATCTTCAATATTGCAACCGCAGCTGCTGACGTGTCGGGTAATCGTATTGACGATACCCGGACGGTCAACACCGAGCGCGGTGATCACCAGATGATGGGGCTGAGATTGCGGCAAAATGGCTTTTCCTCTGCTTTCGCTAATAACCATAAGGTAAACATAAAAAAAACTGCTGACAAGCGCGGGAATGGCGTGGCTTGCTTGCTTTTCCCTAAGTGTAAAACGTACCATGAAGCACTTGTTTGTCGAGGGGATCGCCAATGTTTACGGGAAGTATTGTTGCACTCGTTACGCCAATGGATGACAGCGGTAATGTCTGCCGGTCGAGTCTGAAAAAACTGATTGATTATCACGTCGCCAGCGGCACCGCGGCGATCGTTTCCGTCGGCACCACAGGCGAATCTGCAACCCTGAGCCATGAAGAACATGGTGATGTGGTGATGCTGACCCTGGAACTGGCCGATGGCCGGATTCCGGTGATTGCCGGAACCGGTGCCAATGCCACCGCTGAAGGCATCTCTCTGACGAAGCGTTTTGAAAATTCCGGCGTGGTGGGCTGTCTGACTGTGACGCCATACTATAACCGCCCCACGCAGGAAGGGCTGTTCCAGCACTTTAAAGCGATTGCGAATAGCACCAGCCTGCCGCAGATGCTGTATAACGTTCCCTCGCGTACCGGCTGTGACATGCTGCCGGAAACCGTTGCCCGTCTGGCCGAAATTAAAAATATTATCGGAATCAAAGAGGCAACCGGGAACTTATCGCGGGTTAGTCAGATCCAAGAGCTGGTTAATGAAGACTTTATTCTGGTGAGTGGCGATGACGCGACTGCGCTGGACTTTATGCAACTGGGCGGCAAAGGCGTCATTTCGGTGACCGCCAATGTGGCTGCACGTGAAATGGTCGAGCTGTGTCAACTCGCACAGCAGGGCAATTTCGTTGAGGCACGCCGCCTGAATCAGCGTCTGATGCACCTGCACCAGACGCTTTTCTGTGAACCCAATCCTATCCCGGTGAAATGGGCTGCGAAACAGCTAGGATTAATCGCTAACGACACGCTGCGTCTGCCAATGACGCCACTGACTGCAGCCGGCCAGCCGAAAGTGGAGCAGGCGCTGGTGAAAGCGGGTTTGCGATAATTTAGGGAGTTTGAATGAATTACTCAGTAAAGCGGTCAACAGTAGCCACAGTAGTCGGGCTTTCTACTCTGATGCTGTTGTCGGCCTGTTCAAGCGATCAGCGTTATAAGCGCCAGGTCAGCGGTGACGAATCTTATCTTGAAGCCAGCCAGTTAAGTGAACTGAAAGCGCCAGCCGGTATGATCCTGCCGGTTCAGCGTGGTGACTATGATGTGCCGCGCACCAGCAGCCAGGCACCCACCGGTAAGCAGCTTGACATTCGTCCGCCAGCTCAGCCGCTGGCGCTGATGAACGGGACGCGCGCGCAGTTCAGCAATAATACCGGTGCGCTGATGATCGATAACAGCCGTGGTTCAGTCTGGTCACGGATCGTTAACGTCGTTGAGTCAAACAAATTCCCGATTGCTTCACGTAACGATGCCGGTCAGCAGCTGACAACCGACTGGGTGCAGTGGAACCGTGCTGATGAAGATCAGCAGTATCGTGGCCGCTATCAGATCAGCGTGCAGTCGCAGAGCTATCAGCAGCAGCTTACCGTGCGTCTGCTGGAGCTGCAGCAGGATGGTAAAACCATTACGTCACCTGTGCAGATCCAGCGTTACACCGCGCAGATGCTGAATGAAATCAGCACCGGTCTGGACAAAATTGATACCGCCAGTGAAAACGCGGCATCAGGCCGGGTAAGTGGCGCTATTGATGTGCAGAGCGGCGCAGATGACACCGGTCTGCCAATGCTGATCCTGCGTACGCCATACAACGTGGCATGGCAGCGTCTGCCAGATGCGATGAAGCGCGTCGGGATGGAAGTGACCGATACCACCCGCTCAACCGGCAGCATGAAGGTGACCTACAAGTCACCGGGCAGCAGCGACTGGGATGCAGTCGGTGCAAAAGATCCGGAATTACCAAACGGTGATTACAAAGTGCAGGTCGGCGATCTCGACAACCGTACCAGTCTGCAATTCATCGACCCGAAAGGGCATGTGCTGACCCAGTCGCAGAACGATGCGCTGGTGGCCGTGTTCCAGGCGGCGCTTAACAAATAAAGTTGCCTCAGGCCGGAGATTCTCCGGCCTTTTTATTTTGTTTTTGGCATAATAGCGCGCGGCGAAGTAAACGATTGCGTCAAGGCAATCGCCGCAGCGGCACTGGTCGCTGAACACCCGTTATTTCAAGTCTGGAGTGAACAAGATGCAAAAGCGAGCTGAGTTGTATCGCGGTAAAGCGAAAACCGTATACAGCACCGATAACCCGGATCTGCTGATACTCGAATTCCGCAACGATACGTCAGCAGGTGATGGCGCCCGAATCGAGCAGTTTGATCGCAAGGGGATGGTTAACAACAAGTTTAACCACTTCATCATGACCAAATTGCAGGAAGCAGGTATCCCGACCCAGATGGAAGCGCTGCTGTCCGATACCGAAGCGCTGGTGAAGAAGCTGGAGATGGTGCCGGTCGAGTGCGTGGTGCGTAACCGTGCTGCAGGCTCGCTGGTAAAGCGTCTGGGCGTGGAAGAGGGCATTGTGCTCAATCCACCGCTGTTTGATCTTTTCCTGAAAGATGATGCAAAGCACGACCCGATGGTCAACGAATCCTACTGCGAAACCTTTGGCTGGGTCAGCAAACAGAACCTGGCGCGGATGCAGGAGCTGACCTTTAAAGCCAACGACGTGCTGAGCAAACTGTTCGACGATGCGGGCCTGATTCTGGTCGACTTCAAACTGGAATTTGGTCTGTTTAACGGCGAGGTGACGCTGGGCGATGAGTTTTCACCAGACGGTGCGCGCCTGTGGGACAAAGAGACGCTGGATAAAATGGACAAAGACCGTTTCCGTCAGAGCCTGGGCGGCGTGGTTGAAGCCTATGAAGCGGTGGCACAGCGATTGGGCGTAAAACTCGACTGAGTTTGTCTTTAGCGCACAAAGAAAGCACAAAGAAAGAGGAGAGCCCCGGCTCTCCTCTTTTCATTTCAGGGTAAAGCTGGTGATTGCTCCGTCACGCAACTAAAATCATGCCATCTGAAAAAATGACTGAGGGAATACAGCATGCGCTGGCAAGGGCGTCGCGAAAGCGACAATGTAGAGGACCGTCGCGATCAATCGTCCGGTTTAGGTGGCGGAGGCCGCCAGATTCGTCTGCCGCGTGGCAAAGGCGGTATCGTGTTGCTGATCGTGGTGGCAGTCGCCGGTTATTACGGATATGACCTGACCGGACTGCTGACGGGGGGTGACGTCGCACCGACCAGCCAGCAGCAACAGCGCAGCGTCAGTGCCAATGATGACGAGGCCGCGAAATTCACGAAAGTGATTCTGGCCACCACGGAAGACACCTGGGGCAAGCTCTTCCAGCAGATGAACAAACAGTATGTGGCGCCGAAGCTGGTGATGTATCGCGGTGCAACCCGCACCGGCTGCGGAACCGGGCAGTCGGTGATGGGACCGTTCTACTGTCCTGCCGATCAGACTGTCTATATTGACCTCTCTTTCTATGACGAGATGAAAACTAAGCTGGGCGCAGGCGGTGACTTCGCTCAGGGCTACGTCGTCGCGCATGAAGTGGGCCATCATGTCCAGAAACTGCTGGGCATTGAGCCGAAAGTGCGTGAAATGCAGCAGGGTGCCAGCGAAAAGCAGGTGAATCAGCTCTCCGTCAAAATGGAACTGCAGGCGGACTGTTTTGCCGGTGTCTGGGGACACTACATGCAGAAGGAAAACATCCTTGAAGCAGGCGATCTGCAGGAAGCGCTGAATGCCGCTGAGGCGATTGGCGATGACCGTCTGCAGCAGAAAGGCCAGGGCCGCGTCGTGCCGGACAGCTTCACCCACGGCACCTCTGAGCAGCGCTACACCTGGTTTAAGCGCGGGTTTGATGGTGGCGATCCAGGACAGTGCAACACCTTCGCCAGCAACTGATGATCCCAACGCAGCTTATGCAACAGGCCGGTGCGCGTCGTCTGGCAGTCATCAGCGGCGACCCGGCCTGGTGCTTAGATCGGGCTGCGGCATGGCGTGAAGCGTTGCCAGGCGACTGGCTGGCGCTGAGTCCGGCGCCGCTATTCTCTGACGAGTCAGCTTTGCACAGGCAGCCTGGCGCGGTTCGCACGCTGCTGGGACGCGAATTCCATCATGCGATATTCGACGCCCGCCAGGGCTTTCATGCGGAGGCTTTCGCGGCGCTGGCCGGTACGCTCACCGCCGGAAGCTGGCTGCTGCTGCTGGTCCCATCCTGGCAAGCGTGGTCGCAACAGCCTGACAGCGACAGCCTGCGCTGGGCGGACGTCGCTGAACCCATCGCAACACCTCATTTTGTTCACCACCTGCAACAGCTGATCCTGGCGGATGACCAGGTGCTGCTGGAGCGGCAGCATCAGCCCTGCTGTTTTCCGGCACAGCGTGACTGGCCGCAGTGGCACTGTCAGGCTCCGCAACAGCAGCAGGCGATACTCGATCAGCTGATGATGCTGCCCTCGGGTGTCGCTGTGCTGACCGCTGCCCGTGGACGGGGTAAATCGGCCCTGGCGGGTATGCTGGCCCGGCAGAACAGACATTGTCTGGTAACGGCACCGGCCAAAGCCTCAACAGAGGTGCTGGCCACCTTTGCCGGGGAGCACTTTCACTTTATGGCACCCGATGCGCTGCTGGCGCTGGAGACGCCGCCACCGGCGGACTGGCTGATTGTAGATGAAGCCGCGGCGATTCCGGCACCGCTGCTGCAGGCGCTGGTCAGCCGCTATCCCCACGTATTGCTCACCACTACCGTACAGGGCTACGAAGGGAGTGGACGCGGCTTTATCCTTAAATTCTGCGCCGGGCTTGCAGATGCACACTATTTCACGCTGGATGAGCCGTTGCGCTGGTCACGTTTCGATCCGCTGGAGCAGTGGCTGAACCAGGCGCTGCTGTTTGACGATGCCACCGCCGCTGCGCCCGATACTCCGGCAACACCGCACCGTATTGAACGTCATGATTTCAGCGCGCTGGAAGCCGCTTATCGTCTGCTCACCAGCGCGCACTACCGCACGTCGCCGCTTGATCTGCGCCGCCTGCTGGATGCACCCGGTATGCAGCTGTGGCGGGCGGGAGATACAACCGTGTTACAGGGTGCGCTCTGGCTGGTTGAGGAGGGCGGTCTTGAACCTGAGCTGGCGCAGGCGGTCTGGGCGGGTACCCGGCGACCGCGTGGCAATCTGGTTGCACAGTCGCTGGCAGCGCATGCCGGTCTGGCTGAAGCGGCAATCCTGCGCTCACAGCGCATCAGCCGGATTGCCGTGGCGGCGGAGAGCCGTCGTCGGGGAACCGGACAGCAGCTTGTTGCGGCGGCGGCTGATGCGGCTGCCGATCACGACTACCTCTCTGTCAGCTTCGGCTACACTGAATCACTCTGGGCGTTCTGGCGCGCCTGCGGTTTTACCCTGGTAAGAATTGGTAGTCAGCGCGAAGCCAGCAGCGGCTGCTACGCAGCGATGGCGATATTGCCCTGTTCTGCTGCGGGTGAGGCACTGACGCGCCGGGCGGCAGAGCAGCTGGCGCGTGACTGGTCGCGGTTGCGGCAGCATATCGCGCTGGACCTGCAGTTTGATCAGACCACAGATGACGGATTGACTGCTCAGGATAGCCATCTGGCCGTCGGTTTTGCCTGGGCGCAGCGGCCACTGGAGGCGAGTCTGCCAGTGTTGCAGCGTCTGGCAGAGGCCAGTGCCGTCTCCGTACCGCTGCTGGCCGCCGCGGTTGCTGCACCTGATGCGCTAAGCGACCTGGCCCGGCAGACGGGCTTAAGCGGCCGCAAGGCGTTAATAGCTAAGCTGCGTCAGCAGGCGGCTTCAGCCCTCGAAAGTTTGGGCGTTACTGCGGACGCGCTGCACCGTCCGTTGAAATAATTCGACCATCTGCCTCAAATTATCCTCATATCATTTTGTGCCAGGCGGCGTAGAGTGAACACAGGAGGTCAACATGACACTGAAATATGTAATCGTTCAACAACCTGCCACCACCGCACAGCTGTTTCTGCTCTACCATGGCGTTGGCGATAATCCGGATTCAATGGGCGAGATTGGCAACTGGTTTGCGAAAACCTTTCCCGACGCGCTGGTGGTCTCCGTTGGCTCACCCGGCGCGGGTCGTCAGTGGTTCGGCGAAACCGACCTGCACGATCAGACTATCCAGCAGCGGGTAAATGCGGTAATGCCGCAGTTTTTTGAGTCGGTGCGTCACTGGCAGAAAAAGAGCGGCGTGCGGCCCGAAGCGACAGCCTTAGTCGGCTTTTCGCAGGGCGGCAGTATGGTGCTGGAAGGCGTCAAAGCGCATCCGGATCTGGCGGGGCGCGCAGTGGTCTTTAATGGCCGGTTTGTTACCCTGCCAGAGAAAGCGAGCACCCGTACTACGATTCACCTGATCCACGGTGATTATGATGAGCAGATCCCGATGTACCATGCGCAGCAGGCGGAGCAGCGGCTGACCGCCTGCGGTGGCGACGTCACGCTGGATATCGTTGACGATTTGGCGCACGCCATCGATCACCGCAGCATGGAACTGGCGCTGAATCATCTGCGCTATACGGTGCCAAAACGCTATTTTGATGAGGCGTTAAGCGGCGCAAAACCGGGTGATGATGACGTTATCGCAATGATGTAAAAAAGCCCCTGCATAGCAGGGGCTTCTGACTAATGACATAACCAAATCAGGTTGAATCTGACAGCGACGAATAAACCCGAAGCGCAGGGAACACGGTCAGAAGAGGAAAGCGTCCCGCGCCATGGAAGGCGCGGGCCGAGCGTGTCATGGATGACAGCTTTTGCGTCTTTCCGATCTGACCGTGTTCCTTGTGCCAACTCGGTTTGATCGCCACCGAGCCGGACTTTAACAACATATTCAAACCCCTGCATAGCAGGGGCTTTTTCGTTTACTTCTTCTTCGGCCAGTTGTCGTCGTCATCCCACTTATCGTTGAAATCACGATGCGGCGGCAGGTCAGGTTTGTTATCCATAAATTTTTTGTGATCGATGCGTTTCAGATCTTTATAAACGTTCATCAGCACGCCAACCATCAGCAGGATCACCAGGATCCACCAGTAATCTTTAATAAATTCCATTTGATGCTCCTTAACATCGCCGTCAGGCGATCAGTTGTTCCATGATGCGCTGGTACATCCGGCTCAGCATCTGCAGGTCGGAGGCTTTCACACACTCATTGATTTTGTGAATGGTGGCATTCACCGGCCCCAGCTCCACCACCTGCGCCCCCATCCGGGCGATAAACCGGCCGTCGGAGGTGCCGCCTGTAGTCAGCAGCTGCGGCTTAATTTCATTATAGTGCGCCACAGCTTTCACGACGGCATCCACCAGCTTACCGCGCGAGGTCAGGAAGGGCTGACCCGAGAGTTTCCACTCGATGGTGTAACGCAGCTGGTGACGATCCAGCAGTTCCGCGACCCGCTGGCGGATCATCTCATCGGTGAGTTCGGTGCTGAAGCGGAAGTTAAACTGCACAAACAGCTCGCCGGGGATCACATTGTTGCTGCCGGTGCCCGCCTGGACATTCGCAATCTGCATGCTGGTAGCCGGGAAGAACTCATTTCCCTGATCCCACTCCGTCGCGACCAGCTCCGTCAGCGCAGGCATCGCCCGGTGAACCGGGTTATCCGCCAGATGCGGATAGGCGACGTGGCCCTGCACACCGTGCACCGTCAGGTTGGCGGTAATTGAGCCGCGTCGGCCATTCTTCACCACGTCACCGACGACTTCCGTGCTGGACGGCTCGCCGACCAGGCAATAGTCAAGCCTTTCACGGCGCGCCATCAGCCGTTCAACCACTTTAACCGTGCCGTTAGTCCCGCTGGCCTCTTCATCCGAGGTAATCATGAAGGCGAGGCGGCCCCGGTGATTGGGACGCACCGCCACAAAACGTTCGGCGGCCACTACCATGGCTGCCAGTGACCCTTTCATGTCAGCCGCACCACGGCCAAACAGCATGCCATCGCGGATCGTCGGTTCAAAGGGCGGGTTAATCCAGCGGCTGGCATCGCCAGGCGGCACCACATCGGTATGACCGGCAAACGCCAGCGTTTCACCTTCGCCACGGGTGGCCCAGAAATTCAGTGTGTCGTCGATGTTCATCGTTTCAATCTTAAAGCCAATGGCTTCAAGACGGGCGATCAGCAGAGCCTGACATCCGGCATCATCGGGGCTGAGAGAGGGGCGACGAATAAGCTGCTGCGTCAGCTCAATGACCGGGCAAAACATATTATGACTTCTCCTGAATAGCATTCTGATAGGTGGCTTCGCTGAAACCGGCGAGCAGGGAGCCATCCGGAGCACGCAACAGCGGACGCTTAATCATGGCGGGATGCGCCAGCATCAGCGCTTTGGCGCTGCTGGCATCGTTAACCGCTTCACGATCAGCTTCGGGCAGTTTACGCCAGGTCGTGCCGCGTGTGTTAAGCAGGGCTTCATAGCCCAGCGCATCGATAAATTCCTGCAGCAGGGCATCGCTCAGGCCATCGGCACGGTAGTCGTGAAAGTGATAATCAACGCCTGCATCTGTCAAAAAGCGCCGGGCTTTTTTTATGGTGTCGCAATTTTTAATCCCGAACATCACCCACTGCGTGCTCATTACCCGATCCTTATTATCCTGTGAAAAGAGAAAGCTGAAAAAAGCAGCCAAAGCGCGAGTTTAGCATAGTGTGATCGGTTGCGGCATCCGCGCTGGCGCGGGAATCAGTCCGGATATCATGCGCGCCGTGTCGTTATTTCGTTGCGGGTAACCGCTATCAATTTCGCAGGCAATTATTACCCTGCTTATCGCTGCGTGCTTAAGAATTTCGCCATGTTGATAAAATAGTCTACCGCTGGGCTTAAAATAAATTATCTTCAATCAGGTTAAGGGGTTGCTGAAATGTGCGTCAGCTTCCAGAATCAGCAACATTCATGTTTTTATAGTCTCTGCCGATAGAGTTAACAGGTGTAAACGTATTCACCTGCTTAAAAAAAGCGCGTAATATTGCCAGCACAATAAGAGAGGGCATTATGATTGACACTGAAATGGGAACCTGGAAAGAATTTATCGAAGCGATGTTACGCAATAAGTAACACGTGGAGATTAAAGCAGGTCAGTCCCACTTGCTGGAATTCTTACCACACACAGAAATAAAGCGGCCACTGAACTCAGTGGCCGCTTTTTATTTAGCTTTAGTCGTGCGGTTTCTCTTTAAGCGGGAAGCGACGGCGGACCAGCACAAAGAACAGCGGCACAAAAAAGATTGCCAGCAGCGTGGCGGAGATCATCCCGCCCATCACGCCGGTTCCCACGGCGTGCTGGCTGCCGGAACCTGCACCGCTACTGATGGCCATCGGCAGCACCCCAAAAATAAAGGCCAGCGAGGTCATCAGAATCGGTCGCAGACGCTGACGCGATGCCTCCAGCGTCGACTCCACCAGTTCACGGCCTTTGCTGTTAATCTCATTAGCAAACTCAACAATCAGGATGGCGTTTTTGGCGGATAGCCCCACCACCGTCAGCAGGCCAACCTGGAAGTAGACATCATTCTCCAGCCCGCGCATCCAGGTGGCGATAAGCGCGCCCACCACGCCCAGCGGCACCACCAGCATTACCGAGAACGGGATCGACCAGCTCTCATACAGCGCGGCCAGGCAGAGGAACACCACCAGCAGCGAAATTGCATAAAGTGCCGGAGCCTGCGAGCCGGAAAGGCGCTCCTGATAAGAGGCTCCGGTCCACTGGAACCCGACGCCCAGCGGCAGGGCATTGACCAGCTTTTCCATTTCATCCATCGCCGTACCGCTGCTGACGCCATTCGCCGCTTCGCCGACAATCTCCAGCGATGAATAGCCGTTATAACGTTCAAGGCGTGGTGAACCGGTCTCCCAGCGGCTGCTGGCAAACGCGGAGAAGGGCACCATTTTGCCGCTGCTGTTGCGCACGTACCATTTGTTGATGTCGTCCGGCAGCATGCGGAATTCGGCGGCAGCCTGCACATAGACCTTTTTCACCCGGCCCCGATCCAGGAAGTCGTTCACATAGCTGGAGCCCCATGCGGTGGTCAGGGTGTCGTTAATGGTGTCCAGCGACACGCCCAGCGCCTGCGCTTTACGGGCATCCACATCGATCTGCAGCTGCGGGCTGTCATCCAGCCCATTGTGCCTCACCCGCGATAGCGACTTATCGTTGCCCGCCATCTCCAGCAGTTTGTCGCGCATCGCCATCAGTTGCGTATGACCGATACCCGCGTGATCCTGTAGTTGCATGTCAAAGCCCGAGCTGCTGCCCATGCCGGTAATGGCGGGCGGGCTGCTGGCAATCACACGCCCCTCTTTAATCTTCTGAAACGCCTGAGTCGCACGATCGATAATAGCGAATGAGGTGCGATCGGCACCGGGCCGATCTTCCCAGTCTTTCAGCCGCACAAACAGACGCGCCACGTTCTGCCCATTGCCACCCGGGCCGGCACCGATGGTGGAGAAGACCGACAGCACGTTGGCCTTTTCCTCGGTGAGATAATAGTGTTCGACTTTCGCGACCACGCTGGCGGTTTGCGCAAGCGTTGCGCCTGCCGGAAGCTGAACCTGAGTCAGGAAGACGCCGCGATCTTCCAGCGGCAGAAACGAGGTAGGCAGACGCAGAAACAGAAATGCCATCAGGCCGATAATGCCGAGATAGAGCAGCAGCCAGCGACCGCCCCGGCGCAGAATGCCTGCAACGCCGCGCTCATAGCGGTCAGCATTGCGATTGAAGTGACGATTGAACCAGCCGAAGAAGCCGCGACGTTCAGGCTGCTCGCCTTTCGCCACGGGTTTCAGCAATGTGGCACACAGCGCCGGTGTCAGGATCATCGCGACCAGCACCGACAGCACCATCGCCGAAACAATGGTGATGGAGAACTGACGGTAAATCGCGCCGACGGTACCGCCGAAAAACGCCATCGGCACAAACACCGCAGAGAGCACCAGCGCGATCCCGACCAGCGCGCCCTGAATCTGGCCCATCGATTTTCGCGTGGCGGCACGCGGCGAGAGTCCCTCTTCGTGCATGATGCGCTCAACGTTTTCCACCACCACGATGGCATCGTCCACCAGCAGTCCTATCGCCAGCACCATGGCAAACATGGTCAGGGTATTGATACTGAACCCGCAGGCATAGAGCACGCTGAAAGTACCGAACAGCACCACCGGCACCGCAATAGTCGGGATTAACGTGGCGCGGAAATTCTGCATAAACAGGTACATTACGCCGAACACCAGTACGATCGCCTCCAGCAGCGTCTTCACCACATCGGTGATCGACGCTTTAACGAAAGGGGAGGTTTCGTAGGCAATTTTTGCTTCCAGCCCGTGCGGGAAGTAGTGCGACAGCTCCTCAATGCGCGCCCGCACCAGCTTATCGGTGTTCATCTCGTTAGCACCGGATGCAAGCTTCACCCCCAGACCGGACGCGGGCTGGCCATTGTAGCGGCTCAGATAATCATACTTTTCTGCGCCCAGCGCCACGCTGGCGACATCACCCAGCGTCACCACGGAACCGTCGGGATTGTTCTTCAGGGTAATGGCCCGGAACTGCCCGGGGGTCTGCAGCATCGACTGCGCATTCACCGTGGCGTTCAGCGCCTGCTTCTCTACGGATGGCAGACCACCGACCTGACCCACGGCAACCTGGGTATTCTGCGACTGGATTGCACTGACCACATCGTCGGTGGTCAGCGAGTAGGCGATCAGTTTGTTGGGATCGAGCCAGATGCGCATCGCATATTGTGAGCCGTAAGCGTCTACCTGGCCGACGCCATCGATACGGCTTAACGGGTCCTGAATATTACTGGCGACATAGTCTGAAATATCCTGCTTATCCATACTGCCGTCGGTTGAGACGAAGGCGACCATCAGAATATTACTGTCACCGGTTTTATTGACCGTCACGCCCTGCGACTGTACTGCCTGCGGCAGTTTGCGCAGCGCTGACTGCAACTGGTTCTGAACCTGCTGACGGGCTTCATCAGGATTAGTCCCGGCGGTAAAGGTGAGGGTGATCTGTGCCTGACCGGTATTGCTGCTGTTCGAGGACATGTACATCAGATTATCGATGCCGGTCATGTTCTGCTCGATGACCTGGGTAACGGTGTTCTCCAGCGTCTGGGCGGATGCGCCCGGATAGTTGGCGGTGATGCGCACGTTGGGGGGTGCCAGATCGGGATACTGTTCAACAGGCAGCGAAATAATCGAAAGCGTGCCGCACAGGCACAGCAGAATCGCCAGAACCCAGGCAAAGATGGGACGGTCGATAAAGAAATTCGACATTAAATCGACACTCCTCAGGGACTTTTATAAGCGTTCAGGCCCAGCGGCAACGGGCGCACTGGCGGGCAAACCGGATGGTCTATCCACGATTTTCCGCCGCCATTTACTCTACGTGCGGCAGCGGGGGAAATCGTGGAGAAATTGAGGAGAAAATGTAAATTCGTTGGCTATTTGCGGCTTTCAAGCCACATCACCGTGGCGGCGACGCGTGAGCGGACATCCAGCTTACGCAGCAGGTTGCGGATATGCACTTTTACGGTCTCTTCGGAGATATGCAGATTCGCCGCGATCTCTTTATTCGACAGGCCGCGCGCCACCTCCTGCAGCACGTCGCACTCACGCCCGGTGAGCTGACGCAGGGGATCGGCACTGTGCTGGCGATTAGCCAGATAACGGGCCACGCCTTCACTGAAGACCTTTTCACCCTGCGAGGCCTGCAGAATATGCCCCAGCAGGATCTCCGGCTCGCTATCCTTGAGCAGATAGCCATCGGCACCCGCATCCACCATGGCGAAGATATCACTGCGGGCGTCGGAGACGGTCAGGACCAGAATGCGTGAACTGATCCCTTCATGGCGCAACGCCTTCAGCGTATCCAGCCCGGACATGCCTTTCATATTCAGGTCGAGCAGAATGATATCGGGTTCCTGACGGCGGGCCTCGGCCAGCGCTTCCGTGCCGTTGTTGGCTTCTGCGATGACCTCAAGCCGGGGATCCAGCGCCAGCAGCTGACGGATACCACGGCGCATCAGCGGATGGTCATCCACAATCATCAATGTTAATGCGGGCTGTTGCATAGGTTCTCCATTTCATCGGCTTCAGATGGCGGCAGAAGAGCAGGACTGGTACCAGATGGCGCCGTATCCGCTGGGCTGCATGCTGAGACCGATTGATTATCTGAATAAGTTAACATCATGCCGGGCGCTTTATGTCAGTGAGCGCGCCGGCTGCGGTGGAAAGCGCAGTTCGACCCGGGTGCCGCGTTGCTGAGTATGGATAGTCAGATTGCCACTCAGGCGCTGGGCACGCTCTGTCATAATCGTCAGGCCGTAATGGCCCGCGGGTTCGTCAGTGCTGTTCATTCCCACCCCGTCATCCGTAATTGTCAGTAAGTGCTCACCTTGTTCGCTATGCTGATAATCCACCCGAATCACCTGCGCGCTGGCGTGACGAATGGCATTCAGCAGCGCCTCACGGGCGATCTGTAACACATGCACCTGCTGTTGTGCCTCCAGACTCTGCAGGCCGGTCTGGTAGTTAAAGTGTATCTCTGCGCCGCTTTTCTCCTGCAACGAGGCGATCATCGCCTGCATTGCCGCCACCAGATCCGCCTGCTCAATGGTCAGGCGGAAGGTGGTCAGCAGTTCACGCAGCTGACGGTAGGCATCGGCCAGCGCCTGATCGAAGTCAGCGATAATCGCGTGGGCGGCGCTGTCATCCTTATCCACAGTGCGGCGCAGCAGGGTCAGCTGAATACGTAAAAACGAGAGCGACTGGGCCAGCGAGTCATGTAATTCCCGGGCAATGGTGGCGCGCTCTTCAATCAGTAGCATCTGCTGATACTGCTGCTGTGCCTGCCAGATCCAGATTGCCCGTCCCAGCATCGCCGCCAGGCTACGCATCAGCTCATTGGGATGGGTGACGCCAGGCGACTGCCAGCGCAGTTCGCCAATCTGCTGATCGTCCTGCTGTAACGGCAGGCGTTGCCACTCACCGTCAGCCTGAGCATCCCCGGCGCAGAACTGAAACTGGTCGCTGTTAAGACGGATCGCTGTCAGTTTCTCGCGCGTCAGTACAGTGGTTAACACTGCCTCAAACAGTGCCGGGTGCAACGGGCTCGCCGTCAGCATCTGCGAGCTGTCGTAAAGCAGTGACAGCGTGCGATTCGCCTGGGTTAAGTCTTCCGTTTTCGCGCGTACCGTGCTCTCCAGCAGCTGGTAGTGCGAATGCAGACGTGCCGCCATGCCGCTGAAGGCGTGCGACAGTACCCGCAGTTCATTCTGCTGCTCAACGTGCAGCGGCGGAAAAGCAAAGTTACCGCTTTCAACGTAGCGACTGGCCGTGACCAGCGCATTGAGGGGCCGCACCACGTGCAGCCGGGTAAAGCGAATCGTCATCAGTGCCAGCACGACAATCGCGATGACACCCGCCAGGCTGCTGGCCGCCACCAGACGCATTTTCAGCTCGGTATAGCGCTGCAGACCCAGCACAAAGCGATCGATTTCACCGACATAGATCGGCACCTGCTGCTGGTATGCCACGGTATCACCCTGCTGCAACTGCTGCTGCAGGGAAGGCCAGGCAGCACGCAGTCGCTGATAGCGAGCACTGACTTCGTGTGGTACCCAGGGCCGATCCAGCTTTTGCAGCACCGGGGCATCCAGCGTTTGCTGATAGAGCGCAAAATGATGCGCCAGATTTTGTGGCTGACGGCTGGCATCCCATGCCATGCGATAGCTCTGCATGCGCAGAGATCCCGCCAGATTGATCGCCTCCGCATCGCGCTGACTGCTGAGCAGCGTGACTAAGGCCAGACCGGTGGTAAGTAGCGACAGCAGGACAATGGCGCTGAGCGCCTTAGCGATGCTTTGAGTAACGGAACGTTTAACAATCACATGGATGGCCCTGTTGAAAGTGCGGGAATTATAAGAGCGCAATAACGTAACGCAAATGATCCATCCCCTGTTTATCGCACAGGCGGTTACACCTCGCACACAAAATGACCACAACTGACAGTTCCCAGGATGGGCTACCGTTTTGTGGTTAAAAAAGGAACAGGTTTACATCGCCCCGATGTTGCTTTTCATTGCAAGGCTAATAATTCATCCAGTCATCAGCTCAACCCCGATCGCAGATTAAGGAGCATCCAATGAAAAAACTGAATGCTGTACTGGCGGGCGCATTACTGGCTACCGCTTCTTTTGCCACTTTGGCTGCTGCGCCGGTCGACCCGTCACAGGCGCAGAATATGCAGAGCATCGGCAGCGTGTCGGTCTCTGGCGTTCGCGGCTCACTGGACGATGCTAATCGCCAGTTGTCGCAAAAAGCGGAAGAGATGGGCGCCAGCCATTACCGCGTTATTGGTATCGATAACCCAGGCGACTCCAGCCTGTGGAGCGGCACCGCAGAGATTTATCGCTAACCCAACCCTCCTGTTTCCATCCCTGTAGCTTTTACCGGCCTGAAAATGGCCGGTTTTTTTGTTTTTGTGCATCAGGATGGATTCTTACAAATCAGCCTGTGCATCTGCCCGGTATATTTTGCTTCGTTCTTGCAGAACGGGTAGGATTCATCGCCGTAAATTCCCGCGTTGCCCGGCACTCACTCACGGGCAAAGGCACAGAGGAAAATCCCCCATTTTGCAGGACGTTACGTCCGCATTGGGGAGACGACGACTGATGGTCAGGACAAACAGGAATGCTATGAAATCTAAAAAGAAAACCCCAAGTGAGATGCGCGCTGCGAAGCGCCGCTGGCTGAATTCTCACGATGCTGGTTACCAGAAGGCGATGGGTAACCGTCACGTACAGATGATTGCGATCGGCGGTGCCATCGGTACCGGTTTGTTCCTGGGCGCAGGTGGCCGTTTGCAGGCTGCGGGCCCCGCATTAGCCATCATCTATCTGGTGTGTGGCATCTTCTCCTTCTTTATTCTGCGTGCGCTGGGCGAACTGGTATTACACCGTCCCAGCAGCGGCAGCTTCGTCTCCTACGCCCGTGAATTCCTGGGCGAGAAAGCCTCCTTCGTGGCGGGCTGGATGTACTTCGTCAACTGGGCGATGACCGGCATCGTCGATATCACCGCCGTCGCGCTCTACATGCACTACTGGGGCGCGTTTGGTGATGTGCCGCAGTGGGTGTTCGCCCTGGGCGCGCTGGCGATTGTCGGCACCATGAACATGATCGGGGTTAAATGGTTTGCCGAGATGGAGTTCTGGTTCGCGCTGGTAAAAGTGCTGGCGATTGTCATCTTCCTGGTGGTGGGCGTGGTGTTCCTTGGCACCGGCAAACCGCTGGATGGCAACAGCACCGGTTTCCATCTGATCACCGATAACGGTGGCCTGTTCCCGCACGGTTTACTGCCTGCGCTGGTGCTGATTCAGGGCGTGGTGTTCGCCTTTGCTTCTATCGAACTGGTGGGTACGGCGGCCGGCGAATGTAAAGACCCGAAAACCATGCTGCCGAAAGCGATCAACAGCGTCATCTGGCGTATCGGCCTGTTCTATGTCGGCTCTGTGGTGCTGCTGGTGCTGCTGCTGCCATGGAACGCCTATCAGGCGGGTCAGAGTCCGTTCGTGACCTTCTTCTCGAAACTGGGCGTGCCTTACGTTGGCAGCATCATGAATATCGTCGTATTGAGTGCGGCGCTCTCCAGCCTGAACTCCGGCCTCTACTCGACCGGGCGTATCCTGCGCTCCATGTCGATGGGTGGCTCTGCACCGAAATTCATGTCGAAAATGAACAGTCAGCAGGTTCCTTATGCCGGTATTCTGGTGACCGTCGCCGTCTATGTGATTGGTGTGGTGCTTAACTACTATGTGCCTTCTCAGGTGTTTGAGATCGTCCTGAACGTCGCCTCGCTGGGCATTATCTCCTCCTGGGCCTTTATCGTGGTTTGCCAGCTGCGTCTGCGCAAAGCGATCAAAGAGGGCAAGGCGGATGATGTCAGCTTCAAGCTGCCAGGCGCGCCGTTTACCTCATGGCTGACGCTGCTGTTCCTGTTCAGCGTGCTGGTGCTGATGGCGTTTGACTATCCGAACGGGACGTACACCATCGCCTCCATTCCGCTGATTGCGGTATTGCTGGTGCTGGGATGGTTTGGCGTGCGTAAGCGCGTTCACGCCGTCGCTCAGACCGAACAGGATCATCACGAAGAAGAGCCTCAGCCGACCCGACTGGCTGACGACACTTCACGCTGATAAATTCTGCAGCAATCAGGCCAGCCTCCGGGCTGGCTTTTTTTTGCCGTGAACCGCCCCCGCCACGCCGCGAATTAGGATAGTTTTCCCGCAAGCTTGCCCCTATGATGAAAGGCTCCCTTTATGCGGTAGCGGAGTCCCCATGTCGTTTAAGATCAGCATCATCAAAGATAAGCTCTTGTCTGAAAACTGGTTTGTGCTGCGTAACTACACCTATGACATCACCGATCGCCGTGGCGAGGTTATTCGCCATAAACGCGAAGTCTACGATCGCGGAAACGGGGCAACTATCCTGCTCTACAACCGTGAAAAGAACAGCGTGGTCCTGACGCGCCAGTTTCGTATCGCCACGTACGTCAACGGTAACGACGACGGCATGTTAATCGAAGCCTGTGCCGGCTTGCTGGACGACGACTCCCCGGAAGATTGCATCCGCAAAGAGGCGATTGAAGAGACCGGTTATGCGGTGGGCGAGGTGGAAAAACTTTATGCCTGCTATATGTCGCCGGGCGGCGTGACTGAGCTTATCCACTTTTTCGCGGCAGAATATAATGAATCGTTGCGCGACAATGCCGGCGGTGGCGTCGAAGATGAGTCAATCGACGTGCTGGAATTACGCTTTCCGGATGCGCTGGCAATGGTCGCTGAGGGTCGCATTCGAGACGGCAAAACCATTATGCTGCTTCAGCATGCACAGATTGCGGGCTGGCTGACGCCATAAAACCGTGCCACTAAGCCTGTTGCCGCGTGAAAGCGTTAAGGGAGAGTGGTGAGCGTTAATCCACTTTATGCACGCTTTTTAAGCAGTTAACTGCGCTTTTTGCACAGGTTCACAGAATGCGAACCCTGTCAGGCCCGTTGATGCGCTATTCTCTCCACTCTGGGTATTCGGGGATCGATCTTCTTAATGTCGTATTGGATGAAATCGCTTTGGCTGTTGCCGTCTCTGTGGGTTGCCTCTGTTCAGGCGGAACCGTTGCAAAAGTCATTCAACGACTGGCAAATCACCTGCAACAATGAAGCCTTTTGCGTGGCGCGCAATATTCCGGGAGACAAAGGGCTGGTGATGACGATTTCGCGCCATGCGGGCGTCAACGATCGCCCTTTGCTGCGCATCGACTATGGCAGCGCCTACAGTGGTGCGCTGCCGGGTGGCCCGCTACAGGATAACCTGCTGCTCGATCAGCGCCGGCTTAAACCCGATCTCAAACACTGGACGGTAGAGCCGCATCATCTCGCTACCAGCAATGCTATCGCCATTGATGAATTTTTTGATCTGGTGATGGAGGCCAAAAACCTGCAGCTCACCTACGATCCCAATGCGCTGATCTCTCTGCGCGGCATGAAGGCCGCGCTGTTGCTGATGGATGACACGCAGGGACGGGTCAACAGCATGAGCGCGTGGATCAAACGTGGCGACAGAGCCAGCTGGGATGTTCCGCCACCGCCTGCACTGCCACCGCTGCCGCCTCCGGTCAGGTCACCCGCTGCCCTGACGCGCGATGAGACCAGCGGATTGATTGATTACGGCACCTGGCGGGTTAACACCGACTCCTGCTCACTCGATCCGCTGCGCCGCGAAGTCAGCGTGGCGCCGCTTACCGACCAGCGCGCGCTGCTGCTGGTGAGTTGCGAAATGGGAGCGTATAACGTGATCGATCTGGCGTTTGAAGTGACGCGCAGCCCGCCCTATGTGGCGCGTGGCATCACCCTGACTCTGCCTTTTACCCCGCCCGGAGCCAGCGATCGACAACTTGAGCTGATTAACGCCGAATACGACGCGGCCAGCGGCCAGCTCTACACGTTTGGTAAGGGCCGTGGATTAGGCGACTGCGGCAGGGCGACACGCTGGCAGTTTGATGGTACACGTTTTGTGTTAGCGGAATATGCGGAAGAGTCGACCTGTGACGCCTGGCACAGCAGTGATGACTGGCCAACCCTGTGGGTCAGCCAGTCTGACGGTGGCGTTCAGCAGCGTTAACGAATGACCTGCACCATCATCGGTGAGCCAAGCTGGTTGCCGACCAGTTCGGCCAGCATATTATTCACTCCGTCGCTCATCGGCGTAAAGCGGGTCAGCGGCGAGCGCGTCACCACCACAAAAACCCCCACGTTATGCTGCGGCACCATCGCCATATAGGTGATGAATCCACCGCCGCCGCCGGTTTTCTGAATGATCCCAGGCCGACCACTTTTCGGTCCCATGTAGACCCAGCCCATGCCCAGCGCATCCGCTTTACCCGGGACATCCATGCCTTCTACTTTGTTCAGTTGGTCGCGGCGATAGATCAGCGTCTGCAGGCGATCGATCTGCGGCGTGCGATGGTTAACCGACGAGTTCAGGAACTGCTGCATCCAGCGACCCATATCATCCGGCGTTGAGTAAACCCCGCCGCTGCCAATCGCGGCCAGCGTGTTATTACACGGGCTGGCCCCTTTTTCGGCCACCATCAGGCGTCCGCACTGCTCAGGCGACGGCGTAAACGTGGTGTCCTTCATGCCGAGCGGGCGGGTAATCAGCTGCTGAAACAGCGCCGGATAGGGAGTTCCGCTGGCACGTGACAGCGCATCGCCCAGCAGATCGTAGCCCAGGTTAGAGTAGGCGGCACTGCTGCCCGGTGCCGCTTTGAGGTTCGCGCGCGCCAGCCATGCCCAGCGTTCGCTCTTCGTTGGCCAGACAAACACCGGACGCTGTGCTTTGCCGCCGGGCTGCTCGCGCGGCAGTCCGCTGGTGTGGGTCGAGAGATTAATCAGGCGAATCGGCTGGCCATTGTAAGTGGGCACCCGTGCACCCGGAGGCGCATATTTACTCAGAGGATCGTCAAGGCGAATCTGTCCGCGCTCAGCCATTTTCACCATCACTTCACTGGTCATCAACTTACTCAGCGAAGCGATACGAATCAGCGAATCTTTCTGCGGACGGACATTGTTGCCGGGACGGGTTTCACCGAAGCTGGCGAACACCCGCTGATTGCCATCAATCGCCACCAGCGCCATACCGGTTGCGCCGCTGCCATAAAAGATATGTTCCGCATAGCGATCAACAATCTGTGAGGCCAGCAGCGGATCGGGCGCAACCTGCGCCATGCTTTTTAATGGAAGCAGTGAAACCATCAGGGCCAGTAAATAGGGTGTACGCATGTTCAACGGAAGTGGCTTCGCTATAAAAATCGGAGGAAATCTGCCTTCACTCATCAGGATGCATCAGGTCGCAGCCGCGTTATCCCGGCAGAATGACAGCAGGAAAAGACGGTCAGCCCGTACACAGGCAGCATTAAGTATGACGGCTCTATAGTAATCAGTTTGCGCGGAGCGGGAAGAGGGGAATGGATATTTTTTTATCTGCGAGGCTGCAAAATAAAATGGCCCTTCCCGATGAGGCCGGGAAGGGCAAATGCATTAAACCGGCTTGAGTAATGCTTCAGCGTGGCTGACGATGTTCTCAACCGTGAAGCCAAACTCCGGGAACAGCTGACTGGCTGGCGCGGATTCACCAAAGGTGGTCATGCCCACAATTGCGCCGTCCAGACCGACATACTTAAACCAGTAGTCAGCAATACCCGCTTCTACCGCCACACGCGCTTTCACGCCGCTCGGCAGCACGGATTCACGGTAAGCGGCATCCTGCGCATCAAACAGGTCAGTAGAAGGCAGTGAAACCACCCGCACCTTGTGACCACCTGATTTGAGCTTCTCAGCTGCACCCAGGGTGATCTCAATCTCTGAACCGGTCGCAATCAGAATGACTTCTGGCGTGCCGTCGCAATCCTTCAGCACGTAGCCACCGCGTTTGATGTTTTCGATCTGCTCCGGTGTGCGTTCCGGCTGCAGTAAATTCTGACGTGACAGGATCAGGGCAGTCGGCCCATGATGGCGTTCGACAGCGGCTTTCCACGCCACCGCAGTTTCAACCTGATCGCATGGACGCCATACGCTCATGTTTGGCGTCAGACGCAGGCTGGCGATCTGCTCTACCGGCTGGTGCGTCGGGCCATCTTCGCCCAGACCGATGGAGTCATGGGTGTAGACCAGAATCTGGCGTGCCTTCATCAGCGCTGCCATACGCGCGGCGTTACGCGCATATTCGACAAACATCAGGAAGGTTGCGGTGTAAGGCACGAAACCGCCGTGATGCGCGATACCGTTACCAATTGCCGTCATACCAAATTCACGCACGCCGTAGTGGATGTAGTTACCCGCCGGATCCTCTTTGATCGATTTGGAGCCCGACCAGATGGTGAGGTTACTCGGAGCCAGGTCAGCGGAACCGCCAAGGAATTCCGGCAGCATTTTGCCATAGGCTTCCAGCGAGTTCTGAGACGCTTTACGGCTGGCAATTTTCTGCGGATTAGCCTGCAGATCCTGGATGAAGCGAGTCGCTTCCGTTTCCCATGTGGCGGGCATTTCGCCATTCATACGGCGCTCATACTCTTTCGCCAGCTCGGGATGGGCCTCTTTATAAGCCGCAAACTTCGCATCCCAGGCTTTTTCGCGTTCCGCACCCGCTGCTTTGGCATCCCACTGCTGGTAGATTTCAGCCGGGATCTCAAATGCCGGATAGTTCCAGCCAAGCTGTTTACGGGTCAGCGCCACTTCGGCCTCGCCCAGCGCTGCGCCGTGCGATTCTTCTTTACCGGCTTTGTTCGGTGAACCGAAACCGATAATGGTGCGGCAGATAATCAGTGAAGGCTTATCGGTGACGCTCTGCGCTTCTTTGATCGCCTCGCGGATAGCATCAGCGTCATGGCCGTCGATGTCGCCGATGACATGCCAGTTATAGGACTCAAAGCGTTTATGCGTATCGTCGGTAAACCAGCCCTCGGTTTCGCCATCGATGGAGATGCCGTTATGGTCATAGAAGCCGATCAGTTTGCCCAGACCCAGCGTACCCGCCAGAGAACAGACTTCGTGTGAGATCCCTTCCATCAGACAGCCGTCGCCCATGAACACATAGGTATGGTGGTCGACGATTTCATGGTCCGGACGGTTAAACTGTGCAGCCAGCGTGCGCTCAGCAATCGCCAGGCCCACGGCATTAGCCAGGCCCTGACCCAGTGGGCCGGTGGTGGTTTCAACGCCAGGCGTATAACCGATTTCCGGGTGACCCGGCGTTTTAGAGTGCAGTTGACGGAAATTTTTCAGCTCTTCAATCGGCAGGTCATAACCGCTCAGGTGCAGCAGGCTATAAAGCAGCATCGAGCCGTGGCCGTTGGAGAGGATGAAGCGGTCGCGATCAAGCCAGGCGGGATTGGTCGGATTGTGCTGGAGGAAGTCGCGCCACAACACTTCGGCGATATCGGCCATACCCATCGGCGCACCGGGGTGGCCTGAGTTTGCCTTCTGGACTGCATCCATGCTCAGTGCACGAATCGCGTTTGCCAACTCTCTGCGTGAGGACATAAAGTTCTCCCTTGTTATGCATCAGGGCGGGAAAGTCCCGCCCGATTAAAATAAAGACTACAGGCGTGCGGCGAGCACATCTTCCAGCTTCTGCTGGTCAACCGCGAACTGGCGGATGCCGTCAGAGAGTTTTTCGACTGCCATTGGATCCTGGTTATGTTCCCAGCGGAACTCCGCCTCGGAGAGCGGCGACGGCTGATGGAAGCCCTCGGTAGAGGGTTCCAGTTTGCGCTCCAGCGGCGCATCGCTGTTCTGCAGCTCTTCCAGCAGGTTCGGCGACAGCGTCAGGCGATCGCAGCCGGCCAGCGCGATAATCTGCTCCACTTTACGGAAGCTGGCGCCCATGATGATGGTGCTGTAACGGTGCTTTTTGTAGTAGTCATAGATACGACGCACAGATTTTACGCCTGGATCTTCATCCGCCACGTACGGTTCCAGTGGCTTGCGTGAGTTGTACCAGTCGTAGATACGGCCCACGAACGGGGAGATCAGGAACACGCCCGCTTCGGCACAGGCACGCGCCTGCGCGAAGGAGAACAGCAGCGTCAGGTTACAGTGGATGCCGTTCTTCTCCAGCTCTTCCGCTGCACGGATGCCTTCCCAGGTGGAGGCCAGCTTGATCAGCACGCGTGAACGGTCGATGCCGTGCTCTTCATACATCCGAATCAGTTTTTCTGCTTTGGTGACACACATGCCACGATCGAAGGAGAGGCGCGCATCCACTTCGGTCGAAACACGGCCTGGTATGCTTTTCAGGATTTCCATACCGAGGTTGATCGCCACTTTGTCGCTGGCGTTGATAATCTGCGTCTCTTTGCTGCCGCCCTGTTTTTTCGCGTACTCAATCGCGTCATCCATCAGGTGCTTATATCCTTCCAGACCGGACGCTTTCAGAATGAGTGAAGGGTTGGTGGTGGCGTCTTCCGGGTGGTAATTACGAATCGATTCGATATCACCACTGTCCGCCACCACGGTGGTGAACTGTTTTAGGGCTTCTAGCTGGTTCATCTCTAAACTCCTTGAAAAGAAAAATGAAAGCGAACAGGGTGCACCTCAGGCCTCGCAGCCGGTCTGTGGCATGTTCTGCTACCGGTAACGCGAACCCATAACATTGCAACAGAGACTTTCTGATGAAAATGCGGTTTCTCTGATTGTTGCGCTGCGAGGCGGTGCGAAGGAGCCGTCATGCGGTTTTTACCGTGGGGTGCGCCATATTCCATCCTTAAGCATAGCAGTCAGGACGAATGACGCAGGTAACACTGTAGCAATCTGTGCCCTGTGAAACGGAACGGGTCGGTCGGGAGAAAGGTAAGCGCAGCGCGGGTTACGGGCCGCGCTGCAGCAGGAGAAGCGATCAGACGGGGAGGTTCAGCCAGTTTTTTACCGGCAGGAAATCGCGATAGAGCGCAGCTTCAGGCGAGTCGGCATCGGGCTGATAATCATATTCCCAGCGCACCAGTGGTGGCATCGACATCAGAATCGATTCCGTACGGCCGCCGGTCTGCAAACCAAACAGCGTGCCACGGTCCCACACCAGATTAAACTCCACATAGCGACCACGGCGGTAGAGCTGGAACTGGCGCTCACGATCGCCCCACGGATGATCTTTACGGCGCGACACAATCGGCCGGTAGGCATCCATAAAGCCGCGACCTACTGCCTGCATAAAGCTGAAGCTCTGCTCAAAGTCGGGCGTGTTGAGATCGTCAAAAAAGAGGCCGCCAATGCCGCGCTGCTCATCACGATGCTTCAGATAGAAGTAATCATCACACCACTTTTTATAGCGCGGATAGACATCCTCGCCAAAAGGCTGACAGAGACTGGCGGCGGTCTGATGCCAGTGCAGCGCGTCTTCTTCAAAGCCATAAAACGGCGTCAGGTCAAAGCCGCCACCAAACCACCAGACCGGATCGGCCCCCGGTTTCTCTGCGATAAAAAAGCGCACGTTGGCGTGGCTGGTCGGCACATAGGGGTTATTCGGGTGGATCACCAGCGACACGCCCATCGCTTCAAAGCTACGACCGGCCAGCTCAGGCCGGTGCGCGGTCGCTGATGCCGGCATCTGATCGCCATGCACATGCGAAAAGTTGACGCCCGCCTGCTCAAACACCGTGCCGTTGCGCAGGACGCGGCTCTGACCGCCGCCGCCGCCAGGGCGCTGCCAGCTATCTTCAGCAAACTGTGCGCCGCCATCTTCAGCCGCCAGCTGGTTACAAATCTCATCCTGCAATGCGAGCAGGAACGCTTTTACGCGGGAAATATCAGCCATCTTTTCGCTTATCGTTTGTCAAAGTCTGACGCGATTATACGCAAAACCGCGCCGCTTGCATGAGCGCGGCGCGTCGCACGATGCAAACCAGCCAGACGAATCAGGCGTTGCGGCGGTCAAACTCATCGAAGTAGTTGACGATGCCGCTGGCAATCGCTGAAGCAATTTTCTGGCGAAACGCGGTAGTGCCGAGCAGCTGCTCTTCACGGGGATTGGTAATAAAGGAGGTTTCGACCAGCACCGAGGGAATCGACGGTGACTTGAGCACCGCGAAGGCCGCCTGCTCGGTATGCTGGCTGTGCAGATGGTGCACCGGGCGGATCTGATCCAGCACGTGCTTGCCCAGCGTCAGGCTGTTTTTGATGGTATCGGTCTGTACCAGATCGAACAGAATCTGCTGCAGATAGTGATCCTGCTGCTGTGCCTTTACGCCGCCCAGTTTGTCTGCATCGTTCTCGCGCTGTGAGAGATAACGCGCCATCGAGCTGCTGGCACCGCGGTTAGAGAGCGCAAACACCGAGGCACCGCTGGCATCGGGGCTGGTAAAGCCGTCGGCATGAATCGACATAAAGAGATCGGCACCATGCTGGTGGGCGATTTCTACCCGCTGATAAAGCGGAATAAAGTGGTCACTGTCGCGGGTCAGGCGCACTTCAATGCGCGGATGACTCTGAAGCTGACGCTGCACGTTACCGGCAATCTCCAGCACGATATGTTTCTCTTCAGAACCTTCTTCACCAACCGCACCGGAGTCGATGCCACCGTGCCCCGGATCGATCATCACGATGCGTTTACCGTTTTTCGCTGGCGGGGCAGGGCGCGTATGACGATTTGCCCCGGTAAGGCCCGACTGCTCTTTAGCCTGAATCGCACGCGGCGATAAAATGGCCAGAGCCAGCCCGGAAAGAAGTAACTGACGACGATGAATCAAACGTTTAAGCAGCTGCATGTACGGGTCCGGTAACAGGAATCTTGCCGGTGTTATAGCCTAAGGCTCTGTTGCCTGCGATCACAGAACCATTTCAGGGCATTACTTTGTATTGCAGGTCGCGAACAGAAAATTTGCGCTTTTTTATTTTCCGCCGGTCATCGAGGGTTGCGTGCGGCAGAGAATGCGTGATAATCAGCAAATTGTGCTTATCTGCAGGTAAATAAGATGGAAATCCGCGCCTTCCGCCAGGAAGATTTTGAAGAAGTGATCACCTTATGGGAACGTTGCGATTTGTTACGGCCATGGAACGATCCGGAGCTGGATATCGAACGCAAAATGAATCACGACCCCGATCTCTTTCTGGTCGCTGAAGTGGGCGGCGTGGTCGTTGGCACGCTGATGGGCGGTTACGATGGCCATCGCGGCGCGGCGTATTATCTGGCGGTGCATCCTGACTATCAGGGACGCGGCTTTGCCAATGCCCTGATGAACCGTCTGGAGAAGAAACTCATCGCGCGCGGCTGTCCGAAACTGCATCTGATGATCCGCGAAGAGAACGATCAGGTGGTGGCGTTCTATGAAAAGCTCGATTATGAGCCGGTCGACGCGCTGCTGTTTGGTAAACGTTTGATCGAAGATCGTGAATACTAATCCGTTGCCTGGCTATTCGCCGGACGAGTATGACGCCAGAGGGCAGCTGCGGCTGCCGTTTCTTTTTTGGCCGATCCTGTTACTTCAGGCGCGGACCTGGCTGCTGCTGGTGATGGCCGGAGCGTCACGGCAGCAGGGCAACGACCTGCTGGCACTGTTCTATCCGGATCGTCAGGCGTTCTGGGTCGGCCTGGCGCTGGGTTTACCGGCGCTGGCGGGCCTGCTGCTGACCGGCTATCGCACGCGACTGCCGCGCCTCTGGCAGCACTGGCGCAGCGTGTTAGCGCTGTCGCTGCTGGTGAATCTGCTCTGGCAGGGCTGGCAGTTTGTGCAGGGCGATCTGCTGAGTTCGCCGCTGCCGTTGCTGCTGACGCTGTTCGACCTGCTGGCGCTGATCTGGCTGCAATCGAATCGTCGCTGTCGCGACTGCTTTCTGCCTGAACATCATCTCAACTAAACTTTTTGTCGCTTTGCGACTCCAATCAGTTCCGCCTTTCCGGCATCGCATTTACAGGAGTTCTCATGAAAGCTGTTCGTTCCACGCTACTGATCGCCGCCGTTGCACTGAGCGGCTGTGCCAGTTCGGGTTCCGGCGCTGACAGCAGCCAGCAGGCAAGCTGGTGGAATCCGCTGACGTATCACTGGTCTTCGGCGCTGCCGTGGAACTGGTTCGGTTCCTCGCTGACCGCGACTGAACAGGGTGTGGGGGGATTAACCGCCTCCACCGCCATGAAAGAGGACGCGATTAAGGACGGACTGAACGATGACTATACCCTGCGTCAGGGCATGCGCAGTCAGAACGGTCAGGTGGTCTCTTTCTGGCAGGCGCTGGATGACGGCAAGGTTAAGCTGGTGATTTACGGACAGTCGCAGCTCGAACGTATTGAGGTGATGGACAGCGCAATTGCCAGCAGTGACGGCAGTAAAGTGGGCGACGCCTTCAGTAATAAGTTCAGCAAAGCCTTCGACAACTGCACACTCGCCAGCGGCACTGATGCGCGTGACGTGGCGTGCCGTGCGCCTGGCAGCCAGCATCTGACCTATGTCTATCACGGCGACTGGCATGGACCGGAGGGATTGATGCCCTCTGACGATACCCTGAAAAACTGGAAAATCAGCAAGATTGTCTGGCAGCGTTAATCTTTTTCTTCAGCGTGCCGCCCCTCCGGCGGTCGCTGAACCCTCGTAAAACCCCTGCCCGCATGGGCTGCACGCGGTTCCTCTCCTCCATCGGCTTTTGCTGATTTCTGCATAAACTCTGCCGTCGTCTTATGCTTTTTTCGACTTTGAAATCATCAAACGATATATAAAACCGTTACTGGTTTTCACTGAGTTATAAATAAACTGATGCCTCAGCGGGTGAGATCCGCATCAAACTTTTTCAGGGTGCCAAATGACATTACAAGCGATGAAAAAAATCGTGAGCGGTATCGCGTTGTCGCTGAGCCTGGCCGGCGCAGCCAATGCCACTGAACTTCTTAATAGCTCATACGATGTATCGCGGGAGCTGTTTGTCGCCCTGAATGCTCCGTTTGTTAAACAGTGGGATGCCAGTCACCCCACTGATCCCCTGACCATTAAGATGTCGCACGCCGGTTCATCGAAGCAGGCGCTGGCTATCCTGCAGGGACTGCGCGCAGATGTGGTCACGTACAACCAGGTAACAGATGTGCAGGTGTTGCACGATAAAGGCAATCTCATTGCCGCAGACTGGAAAAGCCGTCTGCCGAACAACAGCTCGCCTTTCTACTCCACCATGGCGTTTCTGGTGCGCAAAGGGAATCCAAAGCAGATTCATGACTGGTCAGATTTGACCCGCAGCGATGTGAAGCTGATTTTCCCGAACCCGAAAACCTCGGGTAATGGCCGCTATACCTACCTGGCCGCCTGGGGCGCAGCAGATAAAGCGGACGGCGGCGATCAGGCCAAAACCCGTGCCTTTATGACGCAATTCCTGAAAAACGTGGAAGTGTTCGACACCGGCGGTCGCGGCGCAACCACCACCTTTGCTGAGCGCGGCCTGGGCGACGTACTGATCAGCTTTGAGTCGGAGGTGAATAACATCCGCAACCAGTACGGTAAAGATGAATACGAAGTGGTGGTGCCGAAAACCAACATTCTGGCGGAATTTCCGGTGGCATGGGTGGATAAGAATGTCGCCACTAATAAAACCGCTGATGCGGCCAGCGCCTACCTGAACTATCTCTACACGCCAGAAGCGCAGAATATTATTACTCACTACTATTATCGTGTGAATAACCCACAACTGATGGCGGAGCAGAAAGATCGCTTCCCGCAGACCCGCCTGTTCCGGGTCGAAGATGCCTTTGGCGGCTGGGATAAAGTGATGCAGACGCATTTCGTCAGCGGCGGTGAGCTCGATAAATTGTTAGCGGCGGGGCGCGGATAATGTTTGCAGCCAGCCATAAACGCGTGTTGCCCGGCTTCGGTCTCAGCCTGGGTACCAGCCTGCTCTTTACCTGTCTGATCCTGCTGTTGCCGATTAGCGCCGTGATCATGCAGCTGTCGCAGATGACGCTGCAACAGTACTGGGATGTCGTGACCAACCCTCAGCTGGTGGCCGCCTATAAGGTGACACTGCTTTCGGCTGGTGTCGCCTCCCTGTTTAATGCGGTGTTCGGCATGCTGATGGCATGGATATTGACCCGTTATCGTTTTCCAGGCCGGACACTGCTGGATGGCCTGATGGATCTGCCGTTTGCACTGCCGACTGCGGTAGCAGGTCTGACCCTGGCCGGACTCTTTTCGGTCAACGGCTGGTACGGACAGTGGTTCGCCCAGTTCGACATCAAAATTTCTTACACCTGGATTGGTATCGCCATTGCCATGGCTTTTACCAGCATTCCGTTTGTTGTACGTACCGTCCAGCCGGTGCTGGAAGAGTTAGGCCCTGAGTATGAAGAAGCGGCCGAAACGCTGGGTGCTACGCCGTGGCAGAGCTTCCGACGCGTCGTGCTGCCGGAAGTCGCGCCTGCGCTGCTGGCCGGTACGGCGCTCTCCTTTACCCGCAGCCTGGGTGAGTTTGGTGCGGTAATCTTTATTGCCGGTAACATCGCCTGGAAGACGGAAGTCACCTCGCTGATGATTTTTGTCCGGCTGCAGGAGTTCGACTATCCGGCAGCCAGCGCTATCGCCTCGGTGATCCTGGCGGCATCGCTAATTCTGTTGTTCGCGATTAATACATTGCAGAGCCGCTTTGGCCGTCGTCTGGGAGGTCACTAATGGCCGAGGTTTCACAACTTAATCACGCGGCGCGTCAGCCTGTGAACTGGGGCAAATGGCTGCTGATTGGTATCGGCGCGCTGATCTCAATTCTGCTGCTGGTGGTGCCGATGGCCTCCATCTTCTGGGAAGCGCTGAATCAGGGGCTGATTGTCGCGCTCAGCAATCTGGCCGATCCGGACATGCTGCACGCCATCTGGCTGACTGTGCTGGTGGCGCTGATTACCGTTCCGGTGAACCTGGTGTTCGGCACGCTGCTCGCCTGGCTGGTGACGCGCTTTACCTTTCCGGGCCGTCAGCTGCTGCTGACCCTGTTTGATATTCCTTTTGCCGTGTCGCCCGTCGTAGCTGGTCTGATGTATCTGCTGTTCTGGGGCGTGAATGGCCCGGCAGGCGGCTGGCTGGATGCACATAACATCCAGATTATGTTTGCCTGGCCTGGCATGGTGCTGGCGACGGTGTTTGTGACCTGTCCGTTTGTCGTGCGCGAACTGGTGCCGGTGATGCTGAGCCAGGGCAGTCATGAAGATGAAGCGGCGGTGCTGTTAGGCGCGTCCGGCTGGCAGATGTTCCGTCGTGTGACGCTGCCGAACATTCGCTGGGCGCTGCTGTATGGCATCGTCCTGACCAACGCCCGTGCGATTGGTGAATTTGGTGCGGTCTCGGTGGTATCGGGATCGATTCGCGGTGAGACCTACACCTTACCGCTTCAGGTTGAATTATTGCATCAGGACTACAATACCGTTGGCGCGTTTACTGCCGCCGCCTTGTTAACCCTGATGGCAATTGTGACGCTGTTTCTGAAAAGTATTGTGCAGTGGCGTTTAGAGCAACAGCACAAACGCCTGCAACAGGAGGGAAATCATGAGCATTGAGATTAACAAGATCAACAAGTCCTTTGGTCGCACCTCGGTGCTGAACGATATCTCTCTGGATATTGCCTCAGGTGAAATGGTGGCGCTGCTTGGCCCGTCAGGCTCGGGTAAAACCACGCTGCTGCGCATTATTGCCGGGCTGGAGCATCAGAACAGCGGTCAGATCCGTTTTCACGGCAACGATGTCAGCCGCCTGCATGCGCGCGATCGTCAGGTCGGCTTTGTCTTCCAGCACTATGCGCTGTTCCGCCATATGACGGTATTCGACAACATCGCCTTTGGCCTGACCGTGCTGCCGCGTCGTGAACGCCCTTCAGCGGCGGAGATCAAACAGCGTGTAACCCGTCTGCTGGAGATGGTGCAGCTGGCCCATCTGGCGAACCGCTTCCCGGCACAGCTGTCAGGCGGCCAGAAGCAGCGTGTGGCGCTGGCGCGTGCGTTGGCAGTTGAGCCGCAGATTTTGCTGCTGGATGAACCTTTTGGCGCGCTGGATGCTCAGGTGCGTAAAGAGCTGCGCCGCTGGCTGCGTCAGCTTCATGAAGAGATTAAATTCACCAGCGTGTTTGTGACCCACGACCAGGAAGAGGCGATGGAAGTCGCGGATCGCGTGGTGGTGATGAGTCAGGGCAACATTGAGCAGGTCGGCACGCCAGATGATGTATGGCGCGATCCGGCGACCCGCTTTGTGCTGGAGTTCCTGGGGGAAGTGAATCGCTTTGATGGCGAAATTCAGGGATCGCAGTTCCACGTCGGCGCGCACCACTGGCCGCTGGGTTATACCTCAGCTCATCAGGGCGCGGTTGAGCTGTTCCTGCGTCCGTGGGAAGTCGACGTGTCACGCCGCAGCAGTTTAGAAACGCCGCTGCCGGTGCAGGTGCTGGAAGTCAGCCCGCGTGGCCACTTCTGGCAGCTGGTGGTTCAGCCTGCTGGCTGGCAGAGCGAGCCGTTCTCACTGGTGTTTGAAGGTGAGCAGACAGCCCCGATTCGCGGCGAACGCTTGTTTGTTGGCTTGCAGCAGGCGCGGCTCTATAAGGGCGACACGCCGCTGCGCGCAGTTGCCTTTGCACAAAGCGCCTGATATTTTCTCATCAACACCGGGCGGGAGTGTCACTCCCGCCTTTTTTTCGCCTCTCGTTTGTAAGATGCCAGGAACTGCACCGTGACGACTCTTGAACATACCATCGGCAATACCCCGCTGATTAAGCTGCAGCGCCTGACGCCAGCTAACGGCAGTGAGGTCTGGCTCAAGCTGGAAGGCAATAATCCGGCAGGCTCGGTAAAAGATCGCGCGGCCTGGTCAATGATCAATCAGGCGGAGTTGCGCGGTGAAATTTCACCCGGCGATCAGCTGATTGAAGCCACCAGCGGCAACACCGGCATTGCGCTGGCGATGATCGCGGCGATGAAAGGCTACCGACTTCGCCTGCTGATGCCGGACAACATGAGTCAGGAGCGGCAGGATGCGATGCGTGCGTATGGCGCAGAGCTGATTCTGGTGCCGCGGGAGCAGGGCATGGAGGGCGCACGCGATCTGGCACTGGCGATGGCGGCGCGTGGTGAAGGCCGGGTGCTGGATCAGTTTAATAATCCCGATAACCCGCTGGGTCACTATCAGACCACCGGGCCGGAGTTGTGGCAGCAGTCGAACCAGCGCATGACCCATTTTATCTCCAGCATGGGCACCACCGGCACGATCACCGGCGTGGGACGTTTCCTGAAAGAGCACAACACGGGCGTGCAGGTGATCGGTTTACAGCCGAGTGAAGGCAGCAGTATTCCGGGCATTCGTCGCTGGCCGCTGGCCTATCTGCCGGGGATCTACCGCCCCGACTTAGTGGATGATGTGATGGATATGACGCAGAAAGAAGCGGAAGAGACCATGCGTGCGCTGGCTCGCCGTGAAGGTATTTTCTGTGGCGTCAGTTCGGGCGGTGCGGTGGCGGGTGCGCTGCGTATTGCGCAGGCGAATCCGGGCAGCGTCGTGGTGGCGATCGCCTGCGATCGTGGCGATCGTTATCTCTCGACCGGACTCTATCATCAGTAATCTCTGCTGATACGGAACCAGACCTGTGCGCGCCTTTAACGCCCACAGGTCTTTTTTTTAGCCAGCATTCCCATAACGGATAGACTGAATCTGTAAGGATCGCGTAAATCAGGCTGCGCGAATGCCCGGCACAGGACAAAATAGCGCCAATTCTGTCGAGAGATAACCATGAAAATTTTGCTTGTTGATGATGATGTCGAATTAGGCACGATGTTAAGCCAGTACCTGATTGCCGAAGGATTTGATGCCCAGCTGGTGCTGACCGGCAGCGCCGGGATTCAGGGCGCGCTCTCCGGCGAGTTCACTGCCATGATTCTGGATATTATGCTGCCCGACATGAGTGGCATTGATGTGTTACGTCAGGTGCGCCAGAACAGCCGGATACCGGTGATCATGCTGACTGCCAAAGGCGATAATATTGATCGCGTGATCGGCCTGGAGATGGGGGCGGATGACTATATGCCTAAACCCTGTTATCCCCGTGAACTGGTCGCCCGCCTGCGCGCGGTATTGCGCCGTTTCGAGGAGCAGGTACCGCAGCCGGATGCTAAAGAGCCGCTGCGCTGGGGAGACCTGACGCTTAATCCTGCCACCCGAATGAGTGAATGGCAGGGCAAAACCTTCGATCTGACTGCTTCAGAATTTAATCTGCTGGATCTGCTGCTGCGCGCGCCGGACAGGGTCGTGTCAAAAGATGAACTCTCTGAAAAGGGGCTGGGTCGTCCGCGTGAAGCCTACGATCGCAGTGTTGATGTGCACATCAGCAACATTCGCCAGAAGCTTAGCGCGTTAACCGCTGATAGCATCAATATCGAAACCGTACGCAGCATCGGTTATCGCATTCGATGAAACAGAGTTACCGCGGTCGCATGTTCTGGAAGATCTTTATCGGCTTCTGGGTCGTTTTTGTCATCATGAGCCAGCTTATCTGGCTCGGTTTTTCGCTTTCCGGTAAACGGCATGAACCGCCTGAAATAATGGCTATCCGTCGCATCATTGATCTGCAGATGACCTCTGCTGCATCGGTGCTGGAGCGGGGCGGGCCTGATGAGCTGAATGCGATGCTGTCTGACTGGGATGAAACCGACCGTCAGTTCTTTCACGTTACGCAGCAGACTAAATCGCCACAATCCCAGGACAGCGGCAACCTGGATTTCAGGGGCCGTCTTCCTGAAGAGGTGGTGCGCTGGGTACAGGGTGCGGATGGCAAAGAATATCAGCTGCGCTACGACCTGGATGGTATGCGCATGAACAGCAAACAGAACATGATGCCGCGAAAATTTCTGAATATTCCCGAGCCGATGTTTGTCTTCGCTGGTTCGGTGGGGTTGCTGTTCAGTCTGCTGCTGGCCTGGAATCTGACGCGGCCCATGCGCCAGTTGCGCGAGGGATTTTCCCGCGTCGCCGAGGGCGATTTAAGCGTGCGTCTGTTCCCGATTATGCGGAAGCGCCACGACGAGATTTCAAATGTCGCAGAAGCGTTTGATGCCATGGTTGAGCGGCTTGATACCCTGGTGCGCGCCCGGGAAGAGCTGCTGCACGATATCTCACATGAGCTTCGTTCACCGCTGGCGCGACTGCAGCTGGCGACCGGACTTGCCAGACAGACGCCAGAAAGCGTAAACAGTTCGCTTGATCGCATTGATGAAGAGGCGCGTCGTCTGGACAAAATGATCGGTGAACTGCTAACGCTGTCGCGGGCTGAACATGAAAGCATCCCGGATGAGCAATATTTTGACCTGACCGGATTGCTGGAGGCGGTCATCACCGATGTCCGCTATGAAGCACAGATCCCTGGTGTGCAGGTGGAGTTACAGGTTGACGAGCGGGGCGATTACACCGTGCGCGGCAATGCGGAGTTGATACGGCGCGGTGTCGAGAACGTCTTACGCAATGCGCTGCGCTTCTCTTTGCCTGGGCAGCGGATTGAGGTCGACTTACGCGCAGAGCAGCAGTGGCTGGCCATTCAGGTGCGCGATCAGGGGCCGGGTGTCGATGAGGAGAAACTCTCCAGTATTTTTGACCCGTTTGTGCGGGTAAATTCGCCGCTGATGGGCAAAGGTTATGGTCTGGGACTGGCTATCGTGCGTAAAGTGATACTGGCGCATCATGGTGAAGTTGAGGCGCGGAACCGGCCAGAGGGCGGACTTGAACTGACACTGCGCCTGCCACACTGGCAGGGTTAAAACTTCATCCAGCAGAAACGATAACGGCACCCGCAGGTGCCGTTATGTTATATACGAATGCTTACTTTCTGATGCGAATCACCGGCGTTTCGCCGACGGTGACCTGGCCAGACAGCTTAATCAATTCCTTGATTTCATCCATGTTGGAGATGACAACCGGTGTCAGGGTTGATTTTGCTTTCTCTTCCAGCAACGGCAGATCGAACTCAATAACCACGTCGCCTTTTTTGACCTTCTGGCCTTCTTCAGCGATGCGTTTGAAGCCTTCACCTTTCAGTTCAACCGTATCGATACCGAAGTGGACGAACAGCTCGATGCCGTTGTCTGATTCGATCGAAAAAGCGTGATTGGTTTCAAAAATCTTGCCGATAGTGCCATCAACAGGCGCAACCATTTTGTTGCCGCTGGGTTTGATCGCAATACCGTCGCCCACGATTTTTTCTGCAAACACCACATCTGGTACGTCTTCAATGTTCACGATTTCGCCTGACAGAGGCGCTACGATGTCGATTGTCCCAGCGCTATCCGTTTTTTCGCCAAAAAGTTTAGAAAACAAACCCATGATCTTCTCCTAAGCAGTAATTTGGGGCCAGCATCATGCAGGTTAGCAGAGCGTTTTTTCCTTAATGAACTTGTTAACCAGGTTCATTAAGTCTTCCGCTGTCGGTTGAGCCAGTGCCTGCTCTGCCAATGCCTTCGCATCTTCAAAATTAGTATTACGAATGATTTTCTTGATGCCAGGGATAGAAATGGCACTCATGCTGAACTCGTCCAGCCCCATTCCCAGTAACAGTAGTGTAGCACGTTCATCACCTGCCAGCTCACCACACATGCCGGTCCATTTACCTTCAGCGTGAGATGCATCAATGACTTGCTTGATTAAGTTAAGCACAGACGGCGTCATTGGGTTGTACAGGTGCGAGATCAAATCATTACCACGATCGACCGCCAGAGTATACTGCGTCAGATCGTTTGTCCCAATACTGAAGAAGTCGACTTCCTTCGCCAGGTGATGGGCAATGACGGCTGAAGCCGGGGTCTCTACCATGATGCCGACTTCGATGCTTTCATCAAAGGCTTTACCTTCTTCACGCAACTGCGCTTTCAGCAGTTCCAGTTCCGCTTTCAGGCTGCGTACTTCTTCAACCGAAATGATCATCGGGAACATGATGCGCAGTTTACCGAAGGAGGAGGCGCGCAGGATGGCACGCAGCTGTGCATGCAGAATCTCTTTACGGTCCATCGCGATACGGATAGCACGCCAGCCGAGGAACGGGTTCTCTTCTTTCGGCAGGTTCATGTAAGGCAGATCTTTGTCACCGCCAATATCCATGGTACGCACGATAACGGCCTGTGAACCCATCGCTTCAGCAACGGCTTTATACGCCTGGAACTGCTCTTCTTCACTTGGCAGAGAGTCGCGATCCATGAACAGGAATTCGGTACGGTAGAGGCCAACGCCTTCCGCGCCGTTACGCTCAGCACCGGCGATATCACGCACAGTACCGATGTTGGCACAGACTTCAACCTGATGGCCATCCAGCGTCACGGCTGGCAGATCTTTAAGCTTGGCTAATTCGTGTTTTTCCGACAGATACTGGTTCTGTACGGCTTTCAGCTCTTCCTGAATCGCTTCCGAAGGATTGACGTGAATCGCATTGTTAACGCCATCCAGGATCAGGAAATCGCCGTTTTTAACCGTGACGGTTACATTGCCGGTGCCGACAATAGCCGGGATTTCCAGCGAGCGCGCCATGATTGAGGTATGTGAGGTACGGCCACCCAGATCGGTGATAAAGCCCAGCACCTTTTTCAGGTTCAGCTGTGCGGTTTCTGACGGCGTTAAATCTTTGGCCACCAGAATGGATTCGTCCGGAATCGCGCTCAGGTCAACGATGTGCAGACCGAGGATGTTTTGCAGCAGACGCTTACCGATGTCACGCACGTCAGCCGCACGCTCTTTCAGGTATTCGTCATCTAACTCTTCCAGTGCTTTCGCCTGGCCATCAATGACCGAATAAGCAGCAGCATCGGCAGTCGCGTGATCTTTTTTGATCAGGTCGATGATTTCCTGCTCCAGCTCTTCATCTTCCAGCAACATGATGTGGCCTTCGAAGATGGCTGCTTTCTCTTCACCGAGGGTTTCACCCGCTTTGACGCGAATCGCTTCCAGTTGTAATGCCGCTTTGCTGCGGCCATCGAGGAAGCGCTGAACTTCCTGCTCAACCTGGTCATCAGAAATTTTCTTGCGGTTGATGACGATCTCGTCTTCTTTCAGCAGCAGTGCTTTGCCGAAAGCGATACCTGGTGATGCTAAAATGCCTGAAATCATAACGCTACCTTTTAATCACGATGGCTGATGGGACTCTTTGCGGTGCCATTGTCGCGGGACACGTACTCTACGAAAGCAATAACGCGGACAGGTTGTCCGCGATCAAGATGTTTGCACTCAATGGCGCAGAGGAGTCGATTGGCTGGAGAGCTGAGCGGAGGTTACTCCAGTTCAGCCATCAGTTTGACCAGATGCTCAACTGCTTTCTGCTCGTCTTCACCTTCCGCGGAAAGGGTCACAATTGTTCCCTGGGTTAAACCCAGTGTCTGCAGTTTGAACAGGCTTTTCGCGCTCGCTGATTTGCCGTTAGAGGTCACGGTGATTTCTGACTGGAAAGCTTTGGCTTCTTTAACGAATTGCGCAGCTGGGCGAGTATGCAGACCGTTTGGTGCAGTAATGGTAACTTCTTGCTGGAACATTCTATTTCCCCAACGTTATCAGGATGAGTGTTATGGATCTAAAGTCTAGCCTGGAGCCTTCACTTTAGCCTGTGTAGGTGCGCGGGTATAGCTTCATGCTGACCAAAGACGCGCATGCGTCAAATCTACAATCCGTTGCGTCTCAAAACCGATTCTACACGTCACCGGTTAATTATGCCGTGATTCGCCGTTTCACTGAATCCGTAAATCGATTCAGCTTGATCCACTTCAAATGCGGATTAATTTCAGGCATCGAAATAATTGGCAGTCTGAATACCAGATCGGCATCACTGAAATCAATCTGCCGGGTGGCGAAAGTGAGATCTGCACCACAAAAAAGCACCCGAATGGGTGCTTTTTTCGACATTTTCAGACTATCGGCTCCGGCTACTGCAGCTCTTTCTCAGTGAAGAGATCGGCGAACAGCGCGGTACTCAGATAGCGTTCGCCAGAGGAGGGCAGAATCACCACGATGTTTTTATTTGCGAAGGTTTCGTCTTCCTGCAGCTTCAGCGCGGCGGCGACGGCAGCACCGGAAGAGATACCGGCGAGGATACCTTCTTCTTCCATCAGTCTGCGCGCCGTACTGATCGCTTCTTCATTGGTAATGGCCACTACGCGGTCAACCAGGTTCAGCTCAAGGTTACCCGGAATAAAGCCGGCACCAATACCCTGAATTTTGTGCGGGCCGGGTTTAATCTCTTCACCTGCCAGCGCCTGCGCAATCACCGGTGAATCGGTCGGCTCAACCGCGACAGTAATCAGTTCTTTTTTGCCTTTGGTGTTTTTGATGTAGCGACTCACGCCGGTCAGCGTACCGCCGGTGCCGACACCGGCAATAAAGACATCCACTTCGCCATCGGTGTCTTCCCAGATTTCCGGGCCGGTGGTCTTTTCGTGGATTTCCGGGTTAGCCGGGTTGCTGAACTGCTGCAGCAGCACATATTTGTCCGGGTCGCTGGCGACAATCTCTTCCGCTTTGCCAATGGCGCCCTTCATGCCTTTAGCACCTTCGGTCAGAACCAGCTTCGCGCCCAGCGCCTTCAGCAGCTTACGACGTTCCACCGACATGGTTTCCGGCATGGTCAGCGTGAGTTTGTAACCACGCGCAGCAGCCACGTAGGCCAGCGCAATACCGGTGTTACCGCTGGTCGGTTCCACCAGCTCAATGCCGGGTTTCAGAATACCGCGTTTCTCTGCGTCCCAAATCATATTGGCACCGATACGGCATTTAATGCTGAAGCTCGGGTTACGGGATTCAACTTTCGCAAGAATGCGGCCGTTACCGATGCGGTTCAGTCGAACCAGCGGCGTATGACCAATTGTCAAAGAGTTGTCTTCATAGATCTTACTCATAGCCTGCCCTTAACTGTATGAATTATTGGGAACCCTATGAGCATACCTGTTCTGCCTGGGGGCGGAAGGAAAGAAATCGTATATCTATATGTCCCCCGGCAATAAGCCCTGCGAAAAAGAGCATAAGGCGCGCTGATGAGTCTAGCGCACCTCATTGCGTGCCAGCTGCGGCCGATAGCGATCGACCCACATGGCGGTGGCACCGCAAACGGCAACCGGCATAATCACGAGGTTCAGGATCGGAATCATAGTGAACAGGCTGGTGAGTGCGCCGAACTGCATATTCGCGGTTTTGTGGCGACGCAGGGCGTTCCGCATCTGCTGAAACGGCACTTTATGGTTGTCGAACGGATAGTCGCAATACTGAATGGATAACATCCAGGCACTGAACAGGAACCACAGAACGGGCGCAACCGTCTGACCAAAGCCAGGAATAAAGTAGAGCAGCAGCAGTCCCAGCGCACGGGGCAGGTAATAGCCCAGCTTCTGCAACTCGCGCTTCATGATGCGCGGCACATCTTTGATCATTCCTGCCCAGCCGCTGTCAGGCAGGGGCTTGCCGGTCAGACGGCCTTCCAGCTGTTCGGCCAGCAGGCCGCAGAAAGGAGCGGCAATCAGGTTTGCCAGCGTCGAGAAGAAGTAGCTGAACACCAGCACAATCGCAATCACCGACAGCGGCCATAACAGATAGCTCAGCCACTGCAGCCAGTCCGGAATATGGTCCATCAGGCGCGGGATCCAGTCACCGAGACGATAGAACAGCCAGATGAATGCGCCACCGAGCATAATAATGTTAATCAGCAGCGGCATCACCACAAAGCGGCGAATACCAGGCAGACGGACCAGCTTCCAGCCCTGGCTAAAGTAGTGCGTGCCGTTAAAATCTGAGACCGAATTCTTACGGGCCATAAAGCCATTTCTCCTGAAAGTGTTGAGGCGTGCCCACTATAACCTGGCTTTTTCTCCAGGCCAGGTGCCGTTTGGGTAAAAAAACAGCGAAAAAGCGTGGGTTGCCTATCTTATTTGTCAGAAAATAGTGCACAGACTTGCACTTGTGTAGCAGGGCAAATACAGTTAGAGGATAAAGTTTGCCGCGGTGGCAAGGTATTGGAACAACAGAGAATACAATGATGCAGGATTTGCGTCTGATATTAATCGTTGTTGGCGCGATCGCCATTATAGCGCTCCTTCTTCACGGGCTGTGGACCAGCCGTAAAGAGCGTTCGTCAGTGTTCCGCGATCGCCCGCACAAACGTCTGAAACAACGTGAAGAACATGATGAGCAGGACCTGATTGACGACGAAGATGACGGCGTCGGCGAGGTTCGCGTTCGTTCCGATCGCAGCACACACCAGGAACCGCGTTTCGATGAGATTCGTGAGACACAGCCAGAAGCGCCGCGTAAGCAAGCGCCTGCTGAGCCTGTGCGTCAGCCTGCGCCACGACCCGCACCGCAACCTGAACCAGAAAGCGATCCGCTTTTCAACACGGCGCCGAAGCCTGCTCCGCAGCCGCGCCCAGAACCGGTTCGTCAGCAGCCTGCACCGACATTTGTTGCGCCGCCCGTTCAGGCTGACCCGCTGCTGGATCTCGATCCGCTGGAATCTGTCCAGCCCGCTCCGCAGTACCAGGCAGAACCTGAGTCACAGCCTGAAGTAACGCCGGCTCCCGCGCCTTCACAGCCTGCAGCGAAAGCGCCAGCGGAAAAACCGAAAGAAGCGGTACTGGTGCTGCATGTTGCCGCCCATTCGGGCGGTGAGCTGAACGGTGAGGCATTGTTGCAGGGGATTCTGCAGGCGGGCTTCCAGTTTGGTGAAATGAACATTTTCCATCGTCATCTCAGTCCTGCAGGCAGCGGTCCGGTCCTGTTCAGTCTGGCTAACATGGTTAAGCCAGGCTCGTTCAACCCGGACCTGATGACCGATTTCAGCACGCCAGGCATCTCTATCTTTATGATGGTGCCTTCTTATGGTGACGCGAATCAGAACTTCAAGCTGATGCTGCAGTCGGCACAGCGTATCGCTGATGACGTTGGCGGTGTCGTGCTGGATGATGAGCGTCGCATGATGACGCCGCAGAAGCTGGAAACCTACAAAGCGCGTATCCGCGATGTGGTTGGCGTCTGAGACCTGCGCTAACCGCTATCTGAATTGTTAAAATAAACCCCCGCCTGTCGGGGGTTTTTTATCTGATGGGGCTATATGAAATCCGTCCAGGATCACATCACCGAACTGCGCACCACGTTGCGCCATCACGAATATCTCTATCACGTCATGGATGCGCCGGAAGTGCCGGATGCCGAATATGATCGTCTGATGCGTGAACTGCGTCAGCTGGAAGAGGAACACCCCGATCTCATTACCCCGGACTCGCCGACGCAACGCGTAGGTGCTGCGCCGCTGACGGTATTTGAGCAGGTCCGCCACGAAGTCCCGATGCTGTCGCTGGACAACGCCTTTGATGAAGCCACGTTCATGGCTTTCAACAAGCGGGTGCAGGATCGGCTGAAAAGCAGTGACGACATTACCTACTGCTGTGAACTCAAGCTCGATGGTGCTGCAGTCAGCCTGATGTATGAAAATGGCCTGCTGGTCCGGGCCGCGACGCGCGGTGACGGTACCACCGGCGAGAACATTACCGCCAACGTTCGTACCATTCGCGCGATTCCGCTGCGGCTAAAAGGCGACAATATCCCGGCCCGTCTGGAAGTGCGCGGTGAAATATTTATGACGCAGCGCGGCTTCGAAAAGCTGAATGAGGAAGCGCGACGCACTGACGGCAAAGTCTTTGCTAACCCGCGCAACGCAGCGGCAGGCTCTCTGCGTCAGCTTGATCCGCGCATTACCGCTAAACGTCCGCTGACCTTCTTCTGCTACGGTTTCGGCCTGCTGGAAGGCGGGGAGATGCCGCACAGTCACATGGGGCGCCTGCAACAGTTTAAAGCCTGGGGCCTGCCGGTCAGCGACCGCATTAAGCTGGTTCACAACGCCGAAGAAGCCCTGGCTTTCTATCGGGATATTGAGCAACAGCGTCCGAACCTGGGTTTTGATATTGATGGCGTGGTGATCAAGGTCGATTCACAGGCATTACAGGAGCAACTGGGCTTTGTGGCGCGCGCACCGCGCTGGGCGATTGCCTTCAAATTCCCGGCACAGGAACAGCTGACCTGGGTACGTGACGTCGAATTCCAGGTTGGCCGCACGGGCGCTATCACGCCGGTGGCTCGTCTTGAGCCGGTGCAGGTGGCAGGCGTCATCGTCAGCAATGCCACGCTGCATAATGCGGATGAAATCGAGCGGCTGGGATTACGCATTGGCGACCGTGTGGTGATTCGCCGTGCCGGTGATGTGATCCCGCAGGTGGTCAACGTAGTGATCGCTGAACGCCCTGAAGAGACGCGTGAAGTAGTCTTTCCTGCCCATTGCCCGGTCTGTGGTTCCGAGGTGGAGCGGGTCGAAGGCGAGTCAGTCACGCGCTGCACTGGCGGTCTGATCTGCGGTGCGCAACGTAAAGAGGCACTGAAGCACTTTGTCTCGCGTCGGGCGCTGGATGTGGACGGTATGGGCGATAAGATTATCGATCAGCTGGTGGAAAAAGAGTACGTCGATACGCCTGCCGATTTGTTCCGTCTCACGGCCGGCAAGCTGACAGGCCTGGATCGTATGGGCCCGAAATCGGCGCAGAATATCGTCGACGCGCTGGAGAAAGCGAAGTCGACCACGCTGGCGCGTTTCCTTTATGCGCTGGGCATTCGCGAAGTGGGTGAGGCTACTGCCGCCAATCTGGCTAACCATTTTGGTGAATTGCAAAAGGTGATGGATGCCGATCTTGAGGCGCTGATTGCCGTGCCGGATGTCGGCAAAGTCGTTGCCGCACACGTGCGCAACTTCATGGAGGAGGAGAGCAACCGTGAGGTTATCCGCCAGCTGACAGACGACATCGGCATTCACTGGCCGCAGGTGGTCGTGGTGAAAGCCGAAGAGATCGACAGTCCATTTGCCGGTAAAACGGTGGTGCTGACCGGTTCGCTGTCGCAGATGAACCGCGATGATGCCAAAGCGCAGCTTATCGCGCTGGGGGCAAAAGTCAGCGGCAGCGTATCGAAGAAAACCGATCTGCTGATTGCCGGTGAAGCGGCCGGTTCAAAGCTGGCGAAAGCACAGGAGCTGGGCATTGAAGTGATTGATGAAGCGGAAATGATCCGCCTGCTGGGTGCCTGAAATGGATGAGCATCAGCTGGTGGCGATAGCCAATACGCCTATGCCGTTTGGCAAATACAAAGGGCGGATGCTGATCGATCTGCCTGAGCCTTATCTGCTCTGGTTTGCCCGCAGTGGCGACTTTCCGTCTGGTCAGCTTGGTGATCTTATGCAACTGACCCTGACCATAAAAACAGAGGGCCTGGAGGGATTAGTTAAGCCGCTCCAGACCCGCACATAATCGTGCCCGCACAGGCGGGCAACGGTTTTACTTCTGAGACTCCATCACTGAATCTTTCACCTGCAGAGCCTGCTGTTTCTCATTGGTCTTCTTGTAGCGTCCGGCGATAAACGAGCAGACCATCAGTTGTACCTGATGGAAAATCATCAGCGGCAGCACAATAATCCCCACCGTACTGGCCGGGAACAGAATATTCGCCATCGGCACGCCATTCGCCAGACTCTTCTTCGAGCCACAAAACAACACCACGATTTCATCGGCGCGCTTAAAGCGGAACAGACGCGAAGCCAGCAGATTGATGAGCAGCACGGCGGTCAGCAGAATAATGGAACCGGCCACAATCCACACCAGCGTCATTAATCCAACGCGATGCCAGATGCCGTTCACCACGGCTTCACTGAAGGCGGAATAGACTACCAGCAGAATCGAAGTCTGGTCAGTTTTGCCAATCAGGCTACGGTGTTTCTCAATCCAGCCACCGATCCAGCGACGTGAGAGGTGACCCAGAATGAAAGGCACCATCAGTTGCAGCATAATCTTACCGATTTGCTCCAGACCATCACTCGGCGCGCTGCTGTGGATATCCATAACCAGATTCACCAGCAACGGTGAAATAAACACACCCAGCAGGCTCGATGCCGAGGCGCTGCACACCGCTGCCGCGACATTCCCGCCCGCCATTGAGGTAAAGGCGATAGCAGACTGGACGGTAGCCGGCAGGATACAAAGGTAGATAAAGCCGGTATAAATTTCCGGGCCGACATCAACCGGATGCCACCAGACCAGCAGCAGACCCAGCGCCGGAAACAGCACAAAGGTGCTGAACATGATCCACAGATGCAACTGCCAGTGACTGCTGCCTGCGATGATCTTTTCACGCGAAAGTTTGGCACCGTGCATAAAGAACAGCAGCGCTATCGCTGCCGTCGCGAGGTAACTGAAGATATCAACGTAGATCCCTTTTGCTGGCAGGAAAGAGGCCAGCAGCACGGTGATGATCAGTTTAACCATCATCGGATCGAGTTTTAGAAAGCCCATTGCTAAATTCCGGTAAATTATTCAATAGCGCGATTGTGCGGCAAGTAGTTTTAGAAATAAAATTGATTTATTGAATTAATCTATGAGCGAAATCGATGAATTATACCCTGCGTCAGCTGCGAACGTTTATTGCCGTGGCCCACTATGGTGGCTTCAGTCAGGCAGGGCAGGCGATAGGCCTGAGCCAGTCGGCAGTCAGCCACAGTATTAAAGAGCTGGAAGCCGAAACCGGCGTGCGGTTGCTGGACAGAACCACCCGGGAGGTGATGCTGACAGAGGCGGGAAAACAGCTGGCGTCACGCATGGAGCGCCTGCTGGAGGAGATTCATACCACGCTACTGGACATCCGAAGTTTTGGCGAGCAGCGCAGTGGTACGGTCAGAGTGGCAGCCAGCCAGACCATTTCCGCGCATCTGATGCCGCAATGTCTGGCCGCCAGCCAGCACCATTTTCCCGATATCAAAGTGATTCTTCACGATCGCGCCCAGCAATGGGTGCTGCAAAGTGTGCGTAACGCCGAAGTCGATTTCGGCATCGTGATTGGGCCGCTCAGCGACAGCGATTTCGATAGCATCGCGATTCTGGATGAGCCTTTCCTGCTGTTATGTCGCGAAGATGATCCGCTGGCGAAAGTGGAAAGGGCTGAATGGGCGATGCTCGATGGTCGCACGATGGTATTGCAGGATTACGCTTCAGGCAGTCGGGTTTTGATTGATGCGGCAATGCAGCAGCAGAATATCAGGGCTGAAGTCGTGCAGGAGATTGGTCATCCCGCCACGCTGTTCCCGATGGTACAGGTGGGAATCGGCATCAGTATTCTGCCTGCGCTCGCGTTACCCTTACCAGCGGATCGCGCCCTCACGGTGCGGCGTCTCTATCCGGAAATTAATCGTAGCCTGACGCTAATTAAACGTAAAAACCGCTCGCTGACCCCGGCTGCCGAAGCGATCTGGCAGGAGGTACGCCAGCAGGCGATGCTGCTGGCGCAACAACGCGCGGTTAAACCGGCGTTTTAGATATAAACGTCAACTTTGTTAGTATCGGTTGGGCGGTTAATCCCGTCCGCTTTGATCTCACTGACGGGCGAACTGTCACTTTTTGGCTGATCCTGCTCAGCCTGTTTCTGTTCCAGTTGCGCAATCTGTGCCTGCAGCATGGTGATTTGTGACTGGTACATCTGCTGCATCTCAGACTTCTGTTCGTCAGTCAGTTCTTTATTGTCAGCCAGCTCCTTAACCTGCGTTAACACACCCTGAATCTGTTTATTCAGTGCCGCAACCTGCGAGGCCACACTGCCGCCGCCGCTGTCACCGCTACTGACCGCACTGCTTAAAATTCCGGAAATTGAAGACATCATTTTCTCCCTGTAAGTGGTCACATACGTTATCGGCACGCTGCGAAACGACTTGAGAGCGTAGATTGTTAAGGTTTCGAAAAGGCAGGCGCTTATTTAAGAAGCCAATGTCAGTGCAGCAGAAACGAAAAAAGCGCCCAAAAGGCGCTTTATTCTGAATGGGTGGGTCGTGCAGGATAGCCTCGGCCCATAGTGGGCCTCGCCCTCCGGGTGATGCTGTCGCATCAGCCTGAATCACCGGGCGATTCAGTCGAACCTGCAGCAGGTTCTCATCCTGCACGGTAGAGTCCGTGCCCCGGAAACGAAAAAAGCGCCCCAAAGGCGCTTTATTCTGAATTGGTGGGTCGTGCAGGATAGCCTCGGCCCATCCTGGGCCTCGCCCTCCGGGTGATGCTGTCGCATCAGCCTGAATCACCGGGCGATTCAGTCGAACCTGCAGCAGGTTCTCATCCTGCACGGTAGAGTCCGTGCCCCTGAAACGAAAAAAGCGCCCCAAAGGCGCTTTATTCTGAATTGGTGGGTCGTGCAGGAT
>NZ_JACVVI010000011.1:0-184918 GCF_016658625.1 Pantoea sp. S62
CTTGCCAAGGTCGGGGTCGCGAGTTCGAGTCTCGTTTCCCGCTCCAGATTTTACATCACCCCCTGTTTCAGTTCGTTATACGACTGTTTTTGGTCGCGTGATTTTAGTTGTCTCCAGAAGGTTATCCACAGCACCACCTCCCATCTTTCGTGCCTGTCAGGGCGATCTGCAAATGCGTTCTGAACAGAGTTATCCACAGCTTTGTGATTTAACCGCAGCGGTAGTCTCATTATTAAATAAACACAACTTTTTCATAAGTTGTTGATATTTATGTTTATGAAGATATTTCAATTTGTTGTTTCACAGTGAAATCAGCGTTGTTGCAGTTGAATGACAACAGCTTTTTATTTTTATTCACAGCATGTGGAAAAAGATATCCAGCGGCTCGCTGTTCAATCATGCATCACGCGGTAAACCCTTCTCAACTGCACGAACCAGCCGTTTCTGCTGGGCGGGCTGCACTTCAACTACCAGCTGCTCGCGTTTCTGCTGCTGTTGCATCACTGCCCACTGAATATGTTCATCCAGCAGTTCACTCTCACCCAGTCGTTGTTCCAGCACATGAATAATGTGGGGCGACCAGGGTGCATTACCCAGCGCCACGGCAATATTGCGCAGCCAGCGCAAATGGCCAATACGGCGAATCGCTGAGCCTTCCGTGATGCGTAAAAATTTCGCTTCGTCCCACTGAAACAGATCGAGCAGCTCCGGTGCATGTAACGCCGCACGCGGTGAAAAGTCGCTTTCGTCACTGAGTTGTCCATAGCGATTCCACGGACAGATCAGCTGGCAGTCATCGCAGCCATAAATCCGGTTACCCATCAGCGGACGAAACTCTTCCGGGATAGCCCCTTCCAGCTCAATGGTGAGATAGGAGATACAGCGCCGGGCATCGACGACGTAAGGCTCAACGATAGCGCTGGTAGGGCAGATGGTCATGCAGGCAACGCAGCGGCCACACTGCTCCTGCTGCGGGGAGTCGACCGGTAGCGGAATGTCGATCAGCAGCTCGCCGAGGAAAAACCACGAGCCGGCTTCCCGATTCAGTATCAGCGAATGTTTGCCGGTCCAGCCGAGTCCGGCTTTAGCCGCCAGCGGGCGCTCAAGCAGCGGTGCCGAATCCACAAACGGCCGGAAATTCAGCTCGCCACAATGCTGCTGGATCATTTCTCCGAGCTTTTTCAGTCGATTGCGCAATACTTTGTGGTAATCACGGCCGAGTGCATAACGGCTGACATAGCCCAGTCGGGGATTTTTCAGGGTGCTGGCAAAGGCAGCTTTGGCCGGAAGGTAGTTCATACGAACGCTGATGACGCGCAGCGTGCCGGGCAGCAACTCATGAGCACGCACCCGCATCATGCCGTGTCGCGCCATCCATGCCATCTCACCATGATACTGCTTATCCAGCCATTCCTGCAGGCGCGGCTCTTCTGCACTGAGATCGGTATCGGTGATGCCGACCTGCTGAAAGCCGAGATCCAATCCCCACTGTTTAATCTGTTGTGCGAGTTCATGAAGATCGAGAGGGTATGACATGAGTAACCAGGATTCGAAGAAAAACAGCCGCAGTTTACCATATTCTGTCTGGCCTGCGCAGGCTGTGGCGCAGCTTGAGCAAGAGGGAGCCGATGTGCTCGGGATTACTCTGTATGAGCTGATGCAGCGTGCCGGGCAGGCCGCTTACGAGCATCTGACAGCACACTGGCCCGAAGCCAGCCACTGGTTAATCCTGTGCGGTCACGGCAATAACGGCGGTGATGGCTATGTGCTGGCGCGACTGGGCCAGGCGGCGGGGAAAACCATTACGGTGCTGGCGTGCGAAAGTGAAAAAGCGCTGCCGGAAGAGGCGCAGCGCGCGCGGGACGCATGGCTGGACGCGGGCGGTGAAATCCATGCGGCCGATGCGGCCTGGCCAGAGCAGATTGATGTGATTGTCGATGCCCTGCTGGGAACCGGCAGCAATCGCGCGCCCGAAGAGCCCTATGCCACGCTGATCCAGCGGGCAAACGCCCATGCAGCACCGACAGTCGCCATTGATATGCCCTCCGGCTTATCCGCGCGCAACGGCACCGCGCCCGGCGAGGTGATTAATGCCAGTCACACGCTGAGTATGATCGCCCTGAAACCGGGCCAGATCACTGGCAAGGCGCGAGACTACATCGGAAACCTCTGGTATGCCGATCTTGGTCTGGCTGCTTTTCTGGCCGGAGAAGAGGCACCTATCGCCCGTTATGATGCCAGCACATTAACCCGCTGGCTTAAGCCACGCAGACCAACCTCGCACAAGGGCAGTCATGGCCGTCTGCTGGTCGTGGGAGGCGATGCAGGTACCGCTGGCGCAGTACGCATGACGGCAGAAGCCGCGTTACGCAGCGGCAGTGGATTGGTGCGAGTACTTACTCACAAAGATAATATTATTCCGATTCTGACCGCACGGCCTGAAATTATGGTCGATGAACTGACGGATGAACGCCTGACGGAGGCACTGGAGTGGGCTGATGTCATTGCGATTGGACCCGGTCTGGGTCAGCGTGAATGGGGAAAGCAGGCACTGAAGCGGGTAGCAGGCAGTGAAAAGCCGATGCTTTGGGACGCGGATGCACTTAACCTGCTGGCAATCAGTGCTGAGAAACGTCAGAATCGCATTATTACGCCGCATCCTGGCGAAGCGGCGCGTTTGCTGAATATCGAGACCAGTGAAATTGAGAGTGACCGCTTACATGCAGCGCAGACATTGGCGCAACGTTATGGTGGCGTAGTGGTACTGAAAGGTGCCGGCACGCTGATTGCCAGCGAGCAGGGCGAAATGGCGTTTGCGGATGTGGGCAATGCCGGTATGGCTTCCGGCGGTATGGGCGATCTTCTGAGTGGAATTATTGCCTCGCTGGTGGGTCAGAAACTGACGCTGTTCGATGCGGCCTGCGCGGGTTGCGTTGCACATGGTGCAGCGGCCGATGCGGTTGCGGCAGAACGCGGTACTCGCGGTATGCTGGCCACTGATTTACTGGATCTGCTGTGGCAGTTTGTTAATCCTGAGATGAATAAAGAAGCATGAAGACCTGTGTTATCTCTTTGCCCGATGAGGCGGCTACGCTCAGTTTGGGCGCTCAGCTGGCGCGCGCCTGTGGCAGCGCGGCAGTGATTTATCTCTATGGCGATCTGGGGGCGGGTAAAACCACCTTCAGCCGCGGCTTTCTGCAGGCGCTGGGCCATAAGGGCAATGTCAAAAGTCCTACTTACACCCTCGTTGAACCCTACTCGCTGGATGACCGTACGCTCTACCACTTCGACCTCTATCGCCTTGCGGATCCCGAAGAGCTTGAGTTTATGGGCATCCGCGACTACTTCAGCGATGAAGCCATCTGTCTGGTGGAATGGCCGCAGCAGGGTGCCGGTTTTCTGCCGCAGCCCGATCTCACCTTAACGCTGCGTTATGTAGGTGAGGCGCGTGAAGCGGAACTGACGGCACAATCCGCGTCCGGCCAGCAATGGCTTGAACACGTTGGTCAGGGCAGGGATCAGGCATGATGTCACGGATGAAAATAGCACTGGTATCACTGATGCTGCTGGTCTGTACGCCCCTGTTTGCCGCCACGCTGTCTGATATTAAAGTGGCCAATGGCGATAGTCAGGCTACCGTTACGCTGAATTTTGCCGGACAGCCGGTCTATGCCTTCTTCTCTCTGCACAACCCGAATCGTGTGGTGCTGGATGTGCGCCAGAGCGGCGTAGTTCAGGGACTGCCGCTGAATTTCAGTGGCGAAAACATCGTAAAGCGAATCCGTACCAGCACCCCAAAAGACAAACAGAGCGTGCGGCTGGTGTTTGAACTGACGCAGGCGGGTAAAACCCGGGCAGTCACCCAACGCAATGGCAACAGCTACAGCGTGGTCTTCACGATTACCGGCAAGCCGCCCGCTGTCACGCGAAGTCTGCCTGCGCCCGACACAGCACCGACGCGCGTACCTGCGCAGAGTGCCGCAGCGGCTAACCCGTTCAATTCGAATCCGGTGACGTCCGTGACCAGCACCGCGAGTTCCGTACGTCCCGGCACTGCCGTCAGCCAGAATGACACTGTGATTGTGGCAATCGATGCCGGACATGGCGGTCAGGATCCCGGCGCTATCGGGCAGCGCGGACTGAAAGAGAAAAACGTCACTATCGCCATTGCGCGCAAACTGCGGGTGTTGCTCAATAACGATCCGATGTTCAAAGGCGTCCTGACGCGCGATGGTGACTATTTTATCTCGGTCATGGGACGTTCCGACGTGGCGCGTAAAGCTAATGCCAATGTGCTGGTCTCTATTCACGCTGACGCCGCGCCAAGCCATGCGGCGACCGGCGCCTCGGTCTGGGTCCTGTCCAACCGTCGCGCCAACAACGAGATGGCAAACTGGCTGGAGCAGAAAGAGAAACAGTCTGAGCTGCTGGGCGGCGCGGGTGATCTGCTGGCTAACAGTCAGGCCGATCCCTACCTCAGTCAGGCAGTACTGGATTTGCAGTTCGGCCACTCGCAGCGTGTCGGCTATGACATCGCGCAGAAAGTCTTGCAGCAGATGCGCAGCGTCACCTCGCTGCACAAACGTCTGCCTGAGCATGCCAGCCTGGGCGTGCTGCGTTCGCCCGATATTCCTTCTTTGCTGGTGGAAACCGGCTTCATCAGTAATTCCTCGGAGGAGCGACTGCTAGGCAGTAGCGCACACCAGGATAAGATTGCGCAGTCGATCTACAAAGGTCTGCGCACTTATTTCCTGGCGCACCCGCTACAGTCCATCCCAAAGGAGGAAAACCGGCCGCTGGGCTCATCGCCAGCGGTTAGCGTCGCCAGCAACCCGGCGACCGGAGTGACGCAATATACCGGCGCAACGCAGCGCCATACGGTAACGCGCGGTGAGACACTTTCCGGGATTGCCGCGAAGTATGGCGTCAGCATGGACACCCTGCGTGAGATGAATACCCTGAAGCGGGATGTGGTGTGGGTCGGACAGCGGCTGAAAGTGCCGGCCAGTGCAGTCGCCAGTCGCACCGCGCCCGCTACGCCACGCGGCGTTGTGCGCCACAAAGTTGTGGTGGGTGATTCATTAACCGGCATTGCCGCACACTACGGCGTCAGTCCGAAAGCGATAATGCAGACTAATAATCTGAAGTCGACCAACGTCATGTTGGGGCAGAACCTGAAAATTCCTGCATCCTGATTGTTTGCCCGGCCACTGCGCCGGGCTGCCAGCTAAAAGGAAAATCATGCCGATTCAAATTTTACCACCCCAGCTGGCTAACCAGATTGCGGCGGGTGAAGTGGTTGAGCGTCCTGCCTCCGTGGTTAAAGAGCTGGTGGAGAATAGCCTGGATGCCGGCGCGACGCGCATTGACGTTGATATTGAAAAGGGCGGCGCAAAGCTGATTCGCATTCGTGACAACGGCTGCGGCATCGTGAAAAGCGAGCTGTCGATGGCACTTGCCCGACACGCGACCAGTAAAATAGCCTCACTGGATGACCTGGAAGCGATCATGAGCCTGGGTTTTCGCGGTGAAGCGCTGGCCAGTATCAGTTCTGTCTCCCGCCTGACACTCACCTCACGCACCGCCGATCAAACTGAAGCCTGGCAGGCCTATGCAGAAGGGCGTGATATGGCGGTAACGGTTAAACCGGCGGCACATCCCTGCGGTACCACGCTGGAAGTACTGGACCTGTTTTATAACACGCCGGCACGCCGCAAATTTATGCGCACCGAAAAAACGGAGTTCGGTCATATCGACGAGGTCATTCGCCGTATTGCTCTGGCACGTTTCGACGTGGCACTGTCGCTGAGCCACAACGGTAAAATGATGCGTCAGTATCGGGCCGTCAGCGAGGAGAGCCAGCGCGAACGGCGACTGGCTTCTATCTGCGGCACCACGTTTATGCAGCATGCGCTGCGCATCGACTGGCAGCATGACGACCTCTCGCTGCGCGGCTGGGTTGCCGACCCTGCCGGTTCGCGTCAGGTCACCGATCTGCAGTATTGCTATGTGAATGGCCGGATGATGCGCGATAAGCTGATTAACCACGCTATCCGCCAGGCGTTCCAGACCCAGCTTCAGGATGACCAGCAGCCCGCTTATGTGCTCTATCTGGAGATTGACCCGCATCAGGTTGATGTCAACGTCCATCCGGCCAAGCATGAAGTACGGTTTCATCAGTCACGCCTGGTGCATGATTTTATCTATCAGGGCGTGGTCAGCGCATTACAGGCGATGGCGGCACCGACCTTACCTGCGCTTCAGGCAGAAGAGCCCGCACCGCGCTGGCAGCCGGAAAACCGTCAGGCAGCAGGTGGTAATCATTTTGCGCAGCCTGCGGCGTCTGCCAGCGAGAAGAAATCAGCAGCATCCGGGCGTGAAACACAGCCTGCACCGGCCTGGCAGAACAAAGAGAATGTGTATCGTCAGCGTGAAGGGGCGGTTTATCAGCAGTTACTGAAAAACCCTGTCAGCACGTCATCACCGACAAAAGCCCGCGAGCCGATAGCGCGTCAGGCCGAAAGACCTTCGCCACTGGCCGCGCATGCTCAAAGTTTTGGCCGTGTACTGACCGTGTTGCACCATCATTTTGCACTGCTGGAGCAGGATCAGACATTAATGCTGATGGCGTTGCCGGTGGCGGCGCGCTGGCTGAAACAGGCGCAGCTTGAACCAGGCGAAGAGGGACTTAAACCGCAGCCATTGCTGATCCCGGTGCGCCTGAAAATCGCCCAGGAAGAACGACAGGCGGCAAAAGAAAATAGCAGCCTACTCAATCAGATGGGCATTGAACTTCAGCCCGAAGGAGACCACGTGACGTTGCGCGCGGTGCCTTTACCGTTACGAACACAAAATTTACAAATCTTGATTCCTGAGCTGTTAGGCTATCTCGCCCGGCAGCAGGAGAATTCTGCGACGCAACTGGCCCAGTGGCTGGCGCGGCGTCAGGAAACAGAGTCCTCTGACTGGAATCACTCACAGGCGATCAACCTGCTGGCAGAGCTTGAACGGCTTTGCCCTCAGTTGCTGAAATCGCCGCCTTCAGGCTTATTACAGCCCATAGAGATTGAGAGCGCAGTCAACGCGTTGAAGCATGAGTGAACTAAACCAGGCTGGCCGGCCAAAGGCTATTTTTTTGATGGGACCCACGGCGTCTGGCAAAACGGCTTTAGCAATTGAATTGCGTAAGCAGTTACCAGTGGAACTAATCAGCGTAGATTCTGCCTTAATCTATCGTCAGATGGATATTGGCACGGCGAAACCGTCGGCTGAGGAGTTAGCAGTGGCACCCCATCGTCTGCTCGACATCCGCGACCCCGCAGAAGCTTATTCGGCAGCGGAGTTCCGGCGGGATGCTTTAGCAGAAATGGCGGATATCGTTGAAGCCGGACGAATACCGTTGCTTGTTGGTGGAACCATGCTCTACTTCAAGGCGTTACTTGAAGGATTGTCGCCGTTGCCCTCGGCCGATCCCGACGTTCGTCAGCGGATAGAGCAAACGGCGCGTGAAAAAGGCTGGGAAGCTTTACACCGCCAGCTGTGTGAAATCGACCCGGTTGCCGGCAGTCGTATTCATCCGAATGATCCGCAGAGACTTTCGCGAGCACTGGAAGTTTTTTTTATTTCGGGTAAAACTTTAACGGAACTGACAAAAACATCCGGTGAAGCGTTACCCTACGACGTGCAACAGTTTGCCATCGCCCCCGCGAGCCGCGAATTGCTGCACCAGCGCATCGCGTTGCGTTTTGAGCAGATGTTGGCGTCAGGATTTGAAGCGGAGTCTCGGGCCCTGTTTGCACGAGGTGATTTGCATACGGACATGCCTTCCATTCGTTGTGTTGGTTATCGTCAGATGTGGTCTTATTTGTCGGGCGAAATCGATTACAGCGAGATGGTTTATCGGGGAATTTGCGCAACCCGGCAGCTTGCTAAGCGACAGATGACCTGGTTACGCGGTTGGGAAAATGTTCACTGGCTTGACAGTGACGAGCCCCGGCTGGCGCGTGATACAGTGTTACAGGTTCTTAGTGCGAAGCATGGGTGATTGTGTACAATTGATGGGTTATCGTGCGCAAATTTTTACGCAGTTTTTTTCAGAACCATAGGTTCTACTAGCAACAAACAACAAGCATATAAGGAAAAGATAGAATGGCTAAGGGGCAATCATTACAAGACCCGTTTTTGAACGCATTGCGTCGTGAACGTGTTCCGGTTTCGATTTATCTGGTTAACGGTATTAAGCTGCAGGGTCAGATTGAGTCATTTGATCAGTTCGTCATTTTGTTGAAAAACACGGTAAGCCAGATGGTTTATAAGCACGCCATTTCTACCGTTGTTCCTTCGCGCCCGGTTTCTCACCATAGCAATAATACCGGTGGCGGCAGCAACAATTACCATCATGGTGGCAGCAACACATCTGCGCAGCCACAGCCACAACAAGACGGTGATAACGCAGAATAACGCGTCGCCGTACAGCCAGGAACGGAGAACAGCGGTTTTCCGTCCTGGTCTTTTATTTAGCGAGGTTATAGCTTGTTTGACCGTTATGATGCCGGTGAGCAGGCCGTACTGGTACACATCTGGTTCTCCCAAGACAAAGAAGTAGAAGATTTACAGGAGTTTGAAACCCTGGTCTCTTCTGCTGGCGTTGAGGCGCTGCAAGTGGTTACTGGCAGCCGTAAAGCGCCACACCCCAAGTATTTTGTCGGTGAAGGAAAAGCCGTTGAAATTGCCGATGCGGTAAAAACAACTGGAGCATCGGTCGTATTATTCGATCATGCCCTTACGCCCGCTCAGGAAAGAAACCTTGAGCGCCTGTGCGAATGCCGTGTCATTGATCGCACTGGTCTTATTCTGGATATTTTTGCCCAACGCGCGCGTACCCACGAAGGTAAATTGCAGGTTGAGCTGGCGCAGCTACGTCACCTTGCGACACGTCTGGTACGTGGCTGGACGCACCTTGAACGTCAGAAAGGCGGGATCGGCTTGCGTGGCCCGGGTGAAACACAGTTAGAAACCGACCGCCGTCTTCTGCGCGGACGTATCAGTCAGATCCTGTCTCGTCTTGAGCGGGTTGAAAAACAGCGTGAGCAGGGACGACAGTCTCGTGCTAAAGCGGATGTGCCAACTGTTTCGCTGGTGGGTTACACCAACGCCGGCAAGTCGACCCTCTTTAACGCTATGACCTCTGCCAACGTCTTTGCCGCAGATCAGCTGTTTGCGACACTTGACCCCACACTGCGTCGTCTGAATGTTGCCGATGTCGGAGACGTGGTTCTGGCGGACACGGTCGGCTTTATTCGCCATCTTCCTCACGATCTGGTTGCCGCATTTAAAGCCACGCTGCAGGAGACACGTCAGGCGACGCTGTTACTGCACGTGATTGATGGTGCCGATCTTCGCGTTACGGAAAATATCGCCGCCGTTGATGCCGTACTGGAAGAGATTGAAGCGGACGAAATTCCGACCTTACTGGTCATGAATAAAATCGATATGCTCGACGGATTCGAACCGCGTATCGATCGCAACGAAGAGAACCTGCCCATCCGCGTCTGGCTTTCCGCCCAGACCGGTGCAGGCATTCCGTTGCTGTGGCAGGCTTTGTCCGAGCGCCTGTCAGGGGAAATTGCCCAGCACGCGTTACGTCTGCCACCGGAGGCGGGGCGGCTTCGCAGCCGTTTCTATCAGTTGCAGGCGATTGAGAAAGAGTGGAATGAAGAGGACGGCAGTGTAGGATTGCAGATACGTATGCCCATCATTGAGTGGATGCGTTTATGTAAACAGGAACCGTCGCTGACCAGTTACATTGTTTGATATTGCCCAAACGCATTTACCTTAAAAATTGAAGATTGTCGCACTTTCGTTGCAGGCCTGAATACGCAGGATTTACCCGGGTATTTCGGATTTCAGTAAGGCGGCAACTGAGTGAATCCCCGGGCGCTTACGCAGGTAAGTGAATGGGGTGAGCGAAGGCAGCCAGTACCGCTGCAATCCGAAAGATGAAGGGTAAAAACCGTAATTACAATAAATGGAGTAGAGACATGGCGTGGAATCAGCCCGGAAATAACGGACAGGACCGCGACCCGTGGGGAAGCAGCAATAATCAAGGCGGCAACTCTGGGGGAAATAAGGGAGGACGGGAATCCGGGCCTCCTGATCTGGATGATATCTTCCGTAAGCTGAGCAAGAAGCTTGGTGGACTGGGCGGTGGCAAACAGAGCGACAACGGTCAGCGCGGCTCCGGCAGCGGTGGCAAAATCGTTGGCATCGTGGCTGTTGCTGCTGTAGTCATCTGGGCTGCAAGCGGTTTCTACACCATCAAAGAAGCGGAACGTGGCGTGGTAACGCGCTTCGGTAAGTTCAGTCACCTGGTTGAGCCCGGTCTGAACTGGAAACCGACATTTGTTGATCAGGTACGCGCGGTTAACGTTGAATCGGTGCGTGAACTGGCGGCTTCTGGCGTGATGCTGACCTCAGATGAAAACGTCGTGCGCGTGGAAATGAACGTGCAGTATCGCGTGACCGATCCGGAACGTTATCTTTATGCCGTGACCAGCGCGGATGACAGCCTGCGTCAGGCGACTGACAGTGCGCTGCGCGGCGTGATTGGTCGTTCTACCATGGACCGCATTCTGACCGAAGGCCGTACCGTGGTGCGTAGCGACACCCAGCGTGAAATCGATGAAACAATTCGCCCTTACAACATGGGGATCGCGGTGCTGGACGTCAACTTCCAGGCTGCCCGCCCGCCGGAAGAGGTGAAGTCTGCGTTTGATGATGCGATTGCCGCACGTGAAAACCGCGAACAGTATGTTCGTGAAGCAGAAGCTTACGCCAACGAAGTTCAGCCTCGTGCTAATGGCCAGGCGCAACGTATTCTGGAAGAAGCGCGCGCTTACAAAGAGCGTACCGTTCTGGAAGCGCAGGGTGAAGTGGCGCGTTTCGCCAAGATTCTGCCGGAGTATAAAGCCGCGCCTGAAATCACCAAAGAGCGTCTCTATATCGAGACCATGGAACGCGTGCTGAGCCATACCCGCAAAGTACTGGTTAACGATCGGGGTAACAACCTGATGATGCTGCCGCTGGATCAGCTGATGCGTGGCGGTCAGGCGACATCGGGTCAGAATGGTCAGAAAGGCGGTAACAGTTCTTCGCTGCCAGCCACCTCCGATCGCAACGCCAGCCGCAATGACACGTCGTCATACAGTCCGGACAATATTATGGATCAGCGTCGGGCGAATGCTCAGCGCAGCGACAGCCAGCGCGAAGGGAGAGAGTAATCGATGCGTAAGCCAATAGTATTTTTAATCATTGTCGTGCTGGTGGCGCTCTATGCGTCGCTGTTTGTGGTGCAGGAAGGGCAGCGGGGCATTGTTCTGCGCTTCGGTAAAGTCCTGCGCGACGGCGAAAACAAACCCCAGGTGTTTGAGCCGGGTCTGCATTTTAAGATCCCTTTCCTGGAAACGGTTAAAACGCTGGATGCACGCATTCAGACTATGGATAACCAGGCCGATCGCTTCGTCACCAAAGAGAAGAAAGATCTGATCGTGGACTCCTACATCAAATGGCGTATCAGCGATTTCAGTCGCTACTACCTGGCTACCGGTGGCGGTGATGTTTCTCAGGCGGAAGTGCTGCTGAAACGTAAGTTCAGTGACCGTTTGCGTTCTGAAATGGGTCGTCTGGATGTGAAGGATATCGTCACAGATTCCCGTGGTCGCCTGACCACCGATGTGCGTGACGCGCTGAATACCGGTTCTGCGGGCAGCGATGATGAAATCGCCACGCCTGCGGCTGATGATGCGATTGCCAGCGCAGCAGCCCGTGTAGAGCGTGAAACCAACAGCAGCGAGCCAGCGCCGAATCCGAACAGCATGGCAGCACTGGGTATTCAGGTTGTGGATGTGCGCATCAAGCAGATCAACCTGCCGACCGAAGTGTCCGATGCAATCTTCAACCGTATGCGTGCTGAGCGTGAAGCCGTAGCGCGTAGTCAGCGTTCACAGGGTCAGGAAGAGGCAGAAAAACTGCGTGCTCAGGCCGATTATCAGGTGACGCGTACGCTGGCTGAAGCCCAGCGTGAAGCCCTGATCACTCGCGGTGACGGTGATGCAGAAACGGCGCGGTTGTTTGCGGATTCGTTCAGCAAAGATCCTGACTTCTACGCCTTTATTCGTAGCCTGCGTGCCTATGAAAACAGCTTTAATGAAAATCAGGATGTGATGGTGTTAAGCCCGGATAGCGACTTCTTCCGATATATGAAGGCGCCCTCTAACGCGACACGTTAAGAACTGATATAACCTGTGGGCCGACAATGTTGTCGGCCTTTTTTTTGGGTAGCAAGATGAAAACAAGCATCTGGATGGCACTGGCGCTGGTATTAGTGCTGGAAGGGTTGGGACCGATGTTTATGCCACGCGCCTGGCGACGCATGATCCTGACGATGACCCGCTTACCCGACCGTCTGCTGCATCGCTTTGGCGGCGGACTGGTGGTCGCGGGCATGGTGATTTACTGCATGCTCAGCCTGCATGGCAACCTCTGATACCAGGGTTAAGACCGGCTAAATTGTGCCTCTTCGCGCCATTATCCCCAACATGTTGTAGTGATCAAAACTCAGGCAAAAAAGCGCGCAATCGTGTGCTAAAAGTGCTGAAAACCATGGGATCAGATGGTAGAATCCTTTTTTAAGCAATCGGTGATTTTGAGAAATGGGTAAGAACGTCGTCGTACTGGGCACCCAATGGGGTGACGAAGGTAAAGGTAAGATTGTAGACCTTCTGACTGAGCGCGCGAATTACGTTGTGCGTTATCAAGGCGGCCACAATGCGGGCCACACGCTTGTCATCAACGGTGAAAAAACCGTCCTCCACCTGATCCCCTCTGGCATTCTGCGCGATAACGTCACCAGCATTATCGGTAACGGCGTAGTGCTTTCTCCTGAAGCCTTAATGAAAGAGATGAAAGGCCTGGAAGCGCGCGGGATCCCGGTACGTGAACGTCTGCTGATTTCTGAAGCCTGTCCGCTGATTCTGCAATATCACGTTGCGATGGATATGGCGCGTGAACGTGCCCGTGGTGCCAAAGCGATTGGTACTACCGGTCGTGGCATCGGTCCTGCTTATGAAGACAAAGTCGCCCGTCGTGCACTGCGCGTCAGCGACCTGTTCAACAAAGAAACCTTTGCTGCCAAGCTGAAAGAAGTGGTCGATTTCTACAACTTCCAGCTGGTTGAGTACTACAAAGAGCCGGCAGTGGACTTCGACAAAGTGCTGAGCGATGTGATGGAAGTCGCTGACATCCTCACTGGCATGGTGGTTGACGTTTCAGAACTGCTGGACAGCGCGCGTAAGCGTGGCGATCTGATTATGTTTGAAGGCGCGCAGGGTACGCTGCTGGATATCGATCACGGAACTTATCCGTACGTGACGTCGTCCAATACGACCGCAGGTGGCGTGGCAACCGGCTCAGGCATTGGTCCGCGCTATGTCGACTACGTGCTGGGTATTGTGAAAGCGTACTCAACCCGCGTGGGCGCAGGTCCATTCCCGACTGAGCTGTTCGATGAAACCGGCGAATTCCTCTGTGCGCAGGGCAATGAGTTTGGTGCGACCACCGGACGTCGTCGTCGTACCGGCTGGCTGGATGCGGTCGCGGTTCGCCGCGCGGTTCAGATCAACTCCCTGTCAGGTTTCTGCATGACCAAACTGGACGTGCTGGATGGCCTGAAAGAGGTGAAAATCTGTGTTGCTTACCGTATGCCTGATGGCCGTGAAGTGACTACTACGCCACTGGCGGCAGAGAACTGGGAAGGCATTGAGCCGATCTACGAAACCCTGCCAGGCTGGAGCGAGACTACATTTGGCGTGAAGACGCTGGAAGGTTTGCCTCAGGCTGCACGCGACTACATTAAGCGTGTAGAAGAGGTAACGGGTGTGCCGATTGATATTATCTCAACCGGTCCAGACCGCAGTGAAACGATGATTCTGCGCGATCCATTCGACGCATAATCATTCAGGCCGGACGCTGTCCGGCCCTTGTTTTTCCACTCTTTGATGCCACTTTACCTCCCTTCGCTTGTCAAACCTTGTGCTGGCTTAAAAAAACGCACGGCAAATCAGACTCTGGTTTATCATCGTAGCTAATCGAATGACGATCCGATTTAATTCTGACATCAATCACAGGGCGAATAATGCAATGCCACGCCTGAAGGTTCACTGAGGTTACTGTGCAGCTCACGAGTTTTACTGATTATGGCTTACGGGCGCTGATTTATCTGGCAGCGTTGCCTGAAGGTCAGCAGACCAATATTACGGAAGTGACAAATACCTATGGTTTGTCCCGTAATCATATGGTCAAAATCATCAATCAGCTGAGCCGTGCGGGCTACGTTGCCGCAACACGTGGAAAAAATGGGGGCATTCGCCTGGGTATGCCGCCTCGTCAGATTGTTATTGGCGACGTGGTACGTAAGATGGAACCGCTACAATTAGTGGATTGCGCCTCCTGTTCCATCACACCAGCCTGCCGTTTGAAGCAGGCACTGCACGATGCAGTGCAGCGCTTTTTGCAGGAGCTGGATAGCTATACGCTGGCAGATTTGGTCGAAGGAAATACACCACTTTATGAAATCATCCTTTCCAAATCGCCGGCGGAAATAAATATTAAATGACATCGGAGGAACCGCTATGTCAAAAGATCCTTTTCAGGATAGAGAAGCTGAAAAATACGAAAACCCTATTCCAAGCCGTGAATTTATTCTGGCGCTGTTAGAAAAACGTGAAAAACCAGCCAGCCGTGAAGAGCTGGCTGAAGAGATGAACCTGCACGAAGAAGAGCACCTTGAGGCGCTGCGTCGCCGCCTTCGCGCCATGGAGCGTGATGGTCAGCTGGTGTTCACCCGCCGTCAATGCTATGCGCTGCCAGAACGTCTTGATCTCCTGCGCGGTAAAGTCATTGGCCACCGTGATGGCTACGGCTTCCTGCGGGCAGAAGGTCAGAAAGATGACCTTTACCTCTCCGCAGAGCAGATGAAATTCTGTATGCATGGTGACGTAATCCTGGCGCAGCCGCTGGGTGCCGATCGCAAAGGCCGCCGCGAAGCGCGCGTGGTCCGCGTGCAGGAACCGCGTAACAATCAGATCGTTGGCCGCTACTTTACCGATGCCGGTGCCGGCTTCGTGGTACCGGACGACAGTCGCCTGAGTTTTGATATCCTCATCCCGCCTGAAGAGACGATGAATGCCCGCATGGGTTCCGTGGTGGTGGTTGAGCTGGTCCAGCGTCCGAACCGCCGCACCAAAGCGATCGGTAAAGTGGCTGAGATTCTGGGTGATGATATGGGCACCAGCCTGGCCGTTGATATGGCGCTGCGTACCCATGAAATTCCGCACACCTGGCCGCCAGAAGTGGAAGCTCAGGTCAGCAAGCTGAAAGAAGAAGTTCCGGAAGAGGCCAAAAAAGGCCGCGTCGATCTGCGCAAACTGCCGCTGGTCACCATTGATGGTGAAGATGCCCGTGACTTTGATGATGCGGTCTACTGCGAGAAAAAACGCGGTGGCGGATGGCGTCTGTGGGTCGCTATCGCCGATGTGAGCTATTACGTCCGTCCGGGCACGCCACTGGATGACGAAGCGCATCAGCGCGGCACCTCAGTCTACTTCCCGTCGCAGGTTGTGCCGATGCTGCCGGAAGTGCTGTCGAATGGCTTATGCTCGCTTAACCCGCAGGTCGATCGACTCTGTATGGTGTGCGAGATGACCATTTCGACCAAAGGTAAGCTCACCGGCTTTAAGCATTACGAAGCGGTGATGAACTCCCATGCGCGTCTGACCTACAACAAAGTCTGGAACATCCTGCAGGGCGACAAAGAGCTGCGTCAGCAGTATGCACCGCTGGTCAAAGATCTTGAAGAGCTGCACAACCTCTACCAGGTACTGGACGCTGCACGTGAAGAGCGCGGCGGTATCTCGTTTGAAACGGAAGAGGCGAAGTTCATCTTCAATGCCGAGCGCCGTATTGAACGGGTTGAGCGCGCGTCACGTAATGACGCCCACAAGCTGATCGAAGAGTGCATGATCCTGGCGAACATCGCCTCAGCACGCTTCGTTGAGAAAAATCAGGAACCGGCACTGTTCCGCGATCACGATCGTCCGACCGATGAGAGCATCAAGAGCTTCCGTACCGTGCTCAACGAGCTGGGACTGACTCTGCCAGGCGGCAACAAACCGCAGCCTGTGGATTATGCGGCGCTGCTGAAGCAGGTTGCCGATCGTCCTGATGCAGAGATGCTGCAAACCATGCTGCTGCGTTCGATGAAGCAGGCGGTTTACGATCCGGAAAACCGCGGTCACTTTGGTCTGGCACTCTCATCGTATGCGCACTTTACTTCGCCAATTCGCCGCTACCCGGATCTGACGCTGCACCGCGCCATTAAATATCTGCTGGCAAAAGAGCAGGATGAAGGTAAAGGCCTGGTACAACGCGCCATCAAATACCTGATGCCGAAGGAGCGCAATGTCGCCAAAGATATGACGACAGCAACCGGCGGCTATCACTACGAGATGCCGGAGATGCTGCAGCTGGGTCTGCACTGTTCCCTGACCGAACGTCGCGCCGATGAAGCAACCCGCGACGTCGCGGACTGGCTCAAGTGCGACTTCATGCAGGATCAGGTCGGCAACGTCTTCAACGGCGTCATCTCCAGCGTGACCGGATTTGGCTTCTTTGTCCGCCTGAGCGATCTGTTCATCGATGGTCTGGTGCACGTTTCAACCCTCGACAACGATTACTACCGTTTTGACCCGGTAGGTCAGCGTCTGATCGGTGAATCGGGCGGCCGCACCTATCGTCTGGGTGACACCGTTGAAGTGCGTGTCGAGGCGGTCCATATGGACGAGCGTAAAATCGACTTTGCTCTTATCTCCAGCCAGCGTCAGGTGCGTGGTGAAGGTAAAACTGCGCGTGATCGGGCGAAGCGTGAAGACAACGCGCCAGCTAAGCGTCGTCGTAACGTGAACAAAAAGTCCAACTTCGAGCCGGATGCTGCATTCCGGGGTGACAAGGGCAAACCTGCCGCCGCCAATACCGAGAAAAAAAGTAAAAACGTCTCGGAAAAAACCCGTAAAATCGCCGCCGCCACCCGGGCGAAGCGCGCCAGAAAAAAAGCTGAGCCTGAAGGCTGAGCGTAACAGGATGCGCGTACCCGCCCTTTCTCTCCGCAGAAAGGGCGGTCATTTATTCATTTCCAACCACTGAGCAGATCGATGAGCGAAATTATTTTTGGTATCCATGCCGTGCAGGCGCTGCTGGAACGTGATCCACAACGTTTCCAGGAAGTCTTTATCCTCAAAGGCCGCGACGATCGTCGCCTGCAACCCGTGGTCGCCGCGCTGGAAGCTCAGGGGATCGTGATTCAGCTGGCCGAGCGTAAGTGGCTCGACAGCCAGGTTGAAGGCGGTGTGCATCAGGGCATCGTGGCGCGGGTAAAACCGGGTCGTCAGTATCAGGAAGGCGACCTGCCGGATCTGCTGCAGAGCCTGGAGAAGCCTTTCCTGCTGGTGCTGGATGGGGTTACCGATCCGCACAACCTGGGTGCCTGCCTGCGCAGCGCCGATGCGGCGGGTGTTCATGCGATTATTGTGCCGAAAGATCGCTCTGCTCCCCTGAATGCCACGGCCAAAAAAGTGGCCAGCGGTGCGGCAGAGAATGTGCCGCTGATTCGCGTTACTAACCTTGCGCGTACACTGCGCCTGCTGCAGGAGTACAACATCTGGGTGGTCGGCACCGCAGGGGAAGCGGATCATACCGTCTTCCAGAGCAAAATGACCGGTCCGATGGCACTGGTGATGGGTGCGGAAGGCGAAGGCATGCGTCGTCTGACCCGCGAGCATTGTGATGAGCTGATCAGCATTCCGATGGCGGGCAGTGTTTCTTCACTCAACGTCTCGGTCGCAACCGGTGTCTGCCTGTTTGAAGCGGTGCGTCAGCGTAACGCCTGATCCCCGATGTGATCCTCGCCACAAATTAGTTTCTGTACCAGGCATAACTGCGCGTCATTCGTATATACCCAAAGGATTTCGGGTTGCATTGAGGCGGCAAGAGAACGAATCCCGATGAGCTTACATGGGTAAGTGATTCGGGTGAGTGAACGCAGCCAACAAAAATGCAGCTTGAAAGACGACGGGTATACTTAGTGAGTGACATCCGCGAGGAGTGGTTATGACCTGGACAACACACACCGTTTTTAATCAGCCCCATCCTCTGAGCAATAGTAACCTGTTCCTGTCCGACACGCCGCTTGGCGAGGCACTGTCACGCGAAGGCGCCGGATGGGATGGGGAATGGCTGGCGTCAGTCGGCCGCCAGCTGGGCAGCGCCGAGTCGCTGGAGCTGGGGCGGCTCGCCAACGCTGAACCGCCTGAACTGCTGCGCTACGATGCCCGTGGCGTGCGCCTGGATGAGGTTCGCTTTCATCCTGCCTGGCACCTGCTGATGCAGGGCGTCTGCGCCAGTCGTCTGCACAATCTCAGCTGGCAACCGACGGTGCGTGAACAGGCCAGTGTAGCGCGCGCTGCACGCTTTATTCTGCACGCACAGGTAGATGCGGGTACGCTCTGCCCGGTGACCATGACGCACGCCGCCATTCCGCTGCTGCAGGCTTATCTGCCCGCCGCGTTTGAAAGCTGGCTCGATCCGCTGCTCAGCGATCGCTACGACACGCACGCACAACCCGGCGACCAGAAACGCGGATTGCTGATCGGGATGGGCATGACAGAAAAGCAGGGCGGCAGCGATCTGCTTACCAGCACCACCCGTGCCGAGCCGCTGGGCGCACGAGGCCCGGGTGAAGCCTGGCGGCTGACCGGCCACAAGTGGTTTTTCTCAGCGCCGCAGAGTGATGCGCATCTGGTCCTGGCCCAGACGCCCGAGGGACTAAGCTGCTTTTTCCTGCCGCGCCTGTTGCCCGACGGGTCACGTAACGCCATCCAGCTTGAGCAGCTCAAAGATAAGCTGGGCAATCGCTCAAATGCCAGTTGCGAAGTGGAGTTTCGCGACGCGACCGGCTGGCTGCTGGGGGAGGAGGGCGAAGGCGTACGGCTGATCCTGAAAATGGCCGGTATGACGCGCTTTGACTGCGCGCTCGGCAGTCATGGTCAGATGCGGCGCGCCTTCTCGGTGGCGCTCTGGCATGCTCATCAGCGTCAGGTCATGGGGAAAAATCTGGTGGATCAGCCGCTAATGCGGCAGGTTCTGGCACAGCAGGCGCTGCAGCTTGAGGGGCAAACTGCCCTGCTGATGCGTCTGGCTCGTGCCTGGTCACAACCGGCCAAACCGCATGAGGTCGCCTTTGCCCGCTTATTCACGCCAGCGGCAAAATATGTGATTTGCAAAGCGGGTGCGCCGTTTGTGTCGGAATCGATGGAAGTGCTGGGGGGCATCGGCTACTGCGAAGCGAGTGAGCTGCCGCGCCTCTATCGTGACATGCCGGTCAACAGCATCTGGGAAGGATCGGGCAATGTAATGTGTCTTGACGTGCTGCGCGTACTCAGCCGCCATGCAGAGGTGACCGAGATGCTGAGTCAGGAGTTTGAGGCGGTAAAAGGGAGTAATCGGCATTTCGATACGCGCTGGCGTCAGCTGCGACTGAGGCTCAAGAACGTTCCCGAAGAGCAGGCGCGCGACGTCACCCACACGCTGCTGCAGCTGGCGACAGGCGCTCAGCTACTGAAATACAGTGAGCCACCCCTGGCTGATGCGTGGTGCCAGCAGTGGCTCGACCAGCGCGGTTCGCACCCGTCTGAGGCTGCAGTGACTGACCGGTTACTGGCCCGTGCCTGTGGCCGGTGAGGCACCGTACAGAATCGCGCTGGCGTACCATAAACCGGGCATCACCGTTTCGCTCAGCATCACAATTTGATAGTAAGCCGCGCCAGCCTGATTAGCCTGAGCGGCGATGGCCCGCTGGGCATCATCCGGTGAGCCATGCACGTTAACGGTAATGTTACCCAGCTTCGGCAAACCGCCACTCTGTGCCCGTGAAATCTCCTGCGCCTGTTGGGTTGGCGCAGGCGGGGCTTTGGGCGTGGTTTCAAGCGCAGAACAGCCTGCCAGCAACAGACTTATTATCAGTAAGTAAGCGGAACGCATAGCAAAACCCCTGTTCAGGACGAAACAGTAAGTGTATGTCATCGTCCTGAATGACGTCAGGATTTAAGGCTGAAAACGCTGACCAGTTGGGTCAGGTGATGCCCTTTATCACTCAGGTTCTGTGCGCTGTTTTCTGCCTGTGCCACCAGTTCGCTGTTCTGATGGGTCGCCTGGCTGATCTGGTTCATCGCCAGATTCACCTGGCCGATACCCGCCGCCTGCTCCTGTGCTGCCACGTTGATCTCGCCCATCAGCGCCTGCACCTGTTCGATGTGGGTCACAATGTCGGTCATCGCATCGCGCGTCTGCTCAGAGAGCTGGTGGCCCTCCGCCACATTGGTGATGGAGGTGGCAATCAGTCCATCTATCTCCTTGGCGGCCTGCGCGGAACGCTGTGCCAGCGCACGCACTTCTGCGGCCACCACGGCAAAGCCACGGCCCTGTTCACCGGCTCGGGCCGCTTCAACGGCCGCATTCAGTGCCAGAATATTGGTCTGGAAGGCGATCGACTCAATCACATGGGTGATATCCGCAATGCTTTGCGATGACACCTTAATGGCTGACATGGTGTTGACCGAGCGCACCACCGTCTGGCTGCCATGACTGACGATATCGCTGGCTTCGGCCACCAGTGACATCGCCTGACGCAGGCTGTCAGCAGTGTGTTCGACCGTGGCACCAAACTGCTCCATGCTGGCTGAGGTCTGCTCCACGCTGCTGGCCTGACGCCCGATCTGCTCGCTGATGTTATGGCTGCTGGCCGCGATGGTGTCCGTGCCGTCGCTGATCTCCTGCGCTGCGCCACGCACCTGGCCGACGATTTTTTCCAGCCCATCGCCAATGCCGTTAATCGCAATAATCAACTGACCGACTTCATCACGACGGCGGGTATCCATATGGACCTGCAGATTTCCGGCGGCATACTGCTCCGCCAGATGGATCACCTGCTGCAGCGGACGGGTAATCGCCCGACGGCTGTACCAGACAAAGCCCAGCGCGAAGATCACCACCAGAATCAGTCCGGTAATCAGGAACAGGTTACGGCTGTGGGTAATCGGGGCGAGCAGGCTGGCACGGTTAACTTCACCGGTAATCACCCAGTTCCAGCCCGGCAACTGCTGCCATGCCAGCATCTGCTGCTCACCGTTGATCTCCACCTGCTGCATGCCCTGCGGCTGCGTCAGCAGCGGCTGCAGTGTCGCATCATCCCAGTCTGGCCGTTTCCCTTCGTTGTGCTGATCGAACAGATACTCGCCCTGATTCTTGCCGGGCGTGCCGTTGAGCACATAGAAATGGCCGCTGTCGCCCAGCCGGCGTGCCAGAATCTTCTCGCGCATCAGGGCATACTGCTTATCAATGCCTACGCCGACAAACAGGATGGCGACGACCTTGCCACTCTCATCTTTTACTGGCTGATACTGGGTGATGTAGCGGTGGCCGAACAGCGTGGCCAGCCCCTGATACACCTCGCCCTGATGAACGCTTTTCCAGGCGGCACCTGTGCGGTCAAGCTGCGTACCAATCGCGCGGCTGCCATCCTGCTTTTTCAGGGAGGTGGAAATACGGATAAAATCGTCGCCGTCGCGCACAAAAATGGTCGCCACGGCGGCGGTGCGGTCGGTGAAATCGTCAACCGCGGTCTGATCGAGGTTCAGCGTTTTTAACCCGGCGCGCAGCACGGGCGTTGAAAAGGCACCGACCTGCACCCGCGAGCTTTCATCCAGGCTAAAGCGCTTAGGCAGAAAGCTGGTAAAGAGGCTGGTGTAATGAGACACCTCTTCGGTGAGGGTGGCATTGAACATCGTGGTCATTTCACTGATGCCCTGCACCTGATTGTGCATGTCATCAATGGCGAGATTTTCCAGCTGGCGCGAGGCGTTGTGGCTTTGAGTCAGTGTCAGTACCAGCAACAGCAGCGTTACGCTGAGAGACGTCAGTACAGACAGCTTAACTCCGAGACTCAGTCCGCTGAGAGATAGACGCTTCATAAATTACCTTTGATCAAGTTAGGGGAATACACGATCAACGGCACGCTGCGGAAAAAGTTTAGCGTGGAAAAGCATAACTAAGCGCAGCGGGGAATTTCGCAAATTAACCCGCAGTACGTACACTTGAACGGCACGCCTTACCCCTGCTCAGGAGAGACCATGATTGAACTCACCACAGAAACGCTGGCCGGTATCGAATGCCTGCACGCTACGCCTGCCGGACAGCGGCATCAGCCACTGCCGACCGTACTGTTTTATCACGGCTTCACCTCATCAAAAGAGGTCTACGCCTACTTCGCCGTTGCGCTGGCGCAGGCGGGATTTCGGGCAGTTATGCCGGATGCCGAACTGCACGGCGCGCGTTATCACGGTGACGCCGAAGCACGGCTGGGCCGCTTCTGGGAGATTCTGAAACAGAACATTGATGAACTGCCGCTGCTGGAGACTGCGCTGCGTAATAAGAATCTGATCGCTGACGGGCATTTCGCTGTGGCAGGCGCGTCGATGGGCGGGATGACGGCGCTGGGTGCGATGGCGCGTTATCCGCAGATTCAGAGCGTCGCCTGCATGATGGGATCGGGCTATTTTATGCAGCTCAGCGAGTCGCTGTTTCCGCCGCTGGTGGCTGACACGCCGGAGCAGAAGGCGCAGTTTGCGGCCCGCATGGCCCCGCTGGCGGACTATGATCCCTGCAACCATCTGGAGGCACTGGCAAACCGTCCGCTGCTGTTGTGGCATGGCGAGGCGGATGAGGTGGTGCCCTGGGCGGAGAGCGTACGACTGGAGCGCGCACTGCGTGAAAACGGGCTGGCCCAGCATCTGACCTCACTGTCAGAAAAGCAGATTGGTCACAAGATCACCCCATCCGCCTTAACGGCGCTGGTCAGCTTTTTTAAAAATCAGCTTTAAACGATGAACGGGCGGAGAAGGACTCTGCCGCCCGAAAACTTACCGGCCCTTACCAGTGTGCAGACGATTTTTCTGCTGTTCTGGCAGGTGCATTAACCGGGTTTCTTTCCGGCGTATCCAGCCGGTTAACGTAGACATAACCCGATGCCGCTTCGCTGCTGTGACTTCTCATCTGCTGCGCACAGTCAGCATAGCTGGCAAGAGCGGGTGGAGACAGGAAGAGACCCAGTAAAGTGGCGATGACGAACGTTTTCATGCCCGACTCCTCACTTCAGGGAACACACTCTGAATGACGCCACTAAGCGAACCGTCGCGTCTTTATTCAGTTTAGCGACTGAGCATATTATCGCCAGATCCTTCCTCTGAACCTCTCTGTCAGCGTTTTTGAACAAAGCGGTATTAACCCGCTGTATTCACATCATTAGCACAAAAAGCTACGGTATCTGGCACGCTGTCGGCAATTTGTTTAAATGTGCGCTTGAGTTCAGGGGCCGTCGCCAGTATGATTACGCGTCAATTTTTCAGCCGCATTCTCAGGCTGTGTCCCACAAGCGCTCGCTACAGCGAACCTTTGTGGGACACAGCCTATAACGTTCCTTGCTTCCATGGGCCGCGGTTGACCCCGACAGGAGGCTGAATAATCCGTAAGGAGCAATTTCGATGCGTCATTACGAAATCGTATTTATGGTTCATCCTGACCAGAGCGAACAGGTTCCTGGCATGATCGAGCGTTACACTGGTGCTATCACTGGTGCAGAAGGCACGATTCACCGTCTGGAAGACTGGGGCCGCCGTCAGCTGGCTTACCCGATCAACAAACTGCACAAAGCGCATTACGTTCTGATGAACGTTGAAGCGCCGCAGGAAGCGATCGATGAGCTGGAAACGAACTTCCGCTTCAACGACGCCGTTATCCGTAGCATGGTTATGCGCGTTAAAAACGCGGTAACTGAAGCATCGCCGATGGTTAAAGCGAAAGATGAGCGTCGTGATCGTCGCGAAGATTTTGCTAACGAATCCGCTGATGAGTCAGATGCTGGGGATTCTGAAGAGTAATCCATCGTGACGGTCAATCGGCTTCGCCTGTCTGGCACTGTGTGCAGGACACCGGTTCGAAGGGTTAGCCCGTCAGGAATTCCTCACTGTCAGTTCGTGCTTGAGCACCGCTCAGTGCAGGAGGAGGCCGGGTTTCACCGGCAAGCCTGGTGTCGTATGCCTGTTATTATTAGCGGCAGCGCCCATCAGGTGATTACTCAACATATAACGGTCGGCACGCAACTCACACTCGACGGTTTCATTAGTTGCCATCAGGCACGAAATGGCCAGAGCAAAGTGGTGTTCCATGCCGAGCAGATTGAATTGATAGATTCTGGAGACTAGCCTAATGGCACGTTATTTCCGTCGTCGCAAGTTCTGCCGTTTCACCGCGGAAGGCGTTGTTGAGATCGATTACAAAGACATCGCAACGTTGAAAAACTACATTACCGAAAGCGGTAAAATTGTCCCGAGCCGTATCACCGGTACTCGTGCAAAATACCAGCGTCAGTTGGCTCGCTGCATCAAGCGCGCGCGTTACCTGTCTCTGCTGCCGTACACTGATCGTCATCAGTAATCGGCAACTGTCCATTAACGACTTTAAGAGGATAAGGTAATGCAAGTTATTCTGCTTGATAAAGTAGCAAACCTTGGCACCCTGGGTGATCAGGTTAACGTTAAAGCGGGCTACGCTCGTAACTTCTTAGTACCACAGGGCAAAGCTGTTCCTGCTACTAAGAAAAACGTAGAGTTCTTCGAAGCACGCCGTGCTGAACTGGAAGCCAAACTGGCTGATGTTCAGTCTGCAGCAACTGCTCGCGCTGAGAAAATCAATGCACTGGGCACGGTAACCATCACGTCTAAAGCAGGCGATGAAGGTAAACTGTTCGGTTCAATCGGTACCCGCGACATCGCTGATGCAGTGACTGCAGCAGGGGTTGAAGTGGCTAAGAGCGAAGTTCGTCTGCCAAACGGCGTTCTGCGCACTACCGGTGAGCATGAAGTAAGCTTCCAGGTTCACAGCGAAGTCTTCGCTAAACTGAACGTGAAAGTTGTTGCTGGTTAATCCTGATTAACTGAGCACGACATTAACGCCGGCCCTGTGCCGGCGTTTTTGTTTTTATGCCTTTCTCCAGGCACTGTTCGCGTTACTGCGCGCGAATAAAGCTGCCATCGGGCTGACGGGTAAACAGCACCGGGCCGTTAGCGCCATCCACGGTCAGTCCTGTTACCACGCCCTGCGCATCCTGACGGATTTTAACCTGCTGGCCACTTTTCAGTGTGCTGAGCGGCTGATCGCTGCCTTCCACCCGCGCCATCGCAAACACATCATTGACCGGCAGACTATTGTCACGAAACAGCTGCGCCAGCGTCTGACCGGATGCAATGGTCAGGTTACGCCATTCCCCCTGAGAATCGGCTTTTGGCGTCTGCTGAGATTGCGAGGATGAAGGCTGACGGGTACCGTTGTTTTCATAAATATCCGCCTGCATCGGCACCTCTTTCTCAGCCTGCGGTGCGACAGGCTGCTCAACCGGATAGCGCAATGTACTGGCGGGCCAGAGAAACGCCACCAGCATCACCAGCAGAGCGGCAACGATGCCCCGACGGTGCGGCGCAGGCAGCGGGTCCATCCAGCGAATGTGGTCGGTAAAATGCCAGATACGCTGAAGCCATGTCGGCAGGCGGGATGACGCGTCTGAAGCCATTCGGGGTTTCTCCTCTCCGGCAGGCTGCTGTGGCCTGCGTGCGGCCAGCCAGCTCTGCAGCCGGGATACAATATGTTGTGCACGCATCCTGCGGCGTCGTGGGGCAATCTGGCCCATGTTTGCTCTCTTATTCAGGTGCTACAGACGGGATGATCCCCATCGATAGTTATAGTATGGGCAATACCGGCGCGAAGTGCCTGCCAGCATTGATAAATTTGACGGCTCTATTGTTTCTCTTTCCCCCGCAAAAGTCATCTGCGACGCAGGGCATTTTACGCCAGCGGCCTGCGCTGCTATGCTGCCGGTTCGAATTTATCCGAGAGTGAAAGGAACGAAGATGACTACCCCTTCTTTCGACAGCGTCGAAGCACAAGCAAGTTACGGTATTGGTTTACAGGTTGGCCAGCAGTTGCTGGAATCTGGTCTGCAGGGTCTGCAACCAGAAGCACTGCTCGCGGGTCTGCGCGACGCGCTGGAAGGGAACTCACCGGCCGTACCGGTTGACGTGGTTCATCGCGCACTGCGTGAAGTACACGAACGTGCGGAAGGCGTACGTCGTGAGCGTACCGAAGCCATGGCAGCAGAAGGTCAGGCGTTCCTGCAGGAACATGCGCAGCGTGAAGGCGTGAGCAGCACCGAATCAGGCCTGCAGTTCAGCGTGATTACTCAGGGCGAAGGTCCAATCCCATCACGTCAGGACCGCGTACGCGTTCACTACACCGGCAAACTGATAGACGGCAGCGTATTCGACAGCTCGGTTGCCCGTGGCGAACCGGCAGAATTCCCGGTCAGCGGTGTTATCCCTGGCTGGATCGAAGCACTGACCCTGATGCCGGTTGGCTCAAAATGGGAACTGGTGATCCCACAGAACCTCGCGTATGGCGAGCGCGGTGCGGGTGCCTCTATCCCGCCATTCAGCACCCTGATCTTCGAAGTTGAGCTGCTGGAAATTCTGTAATACCCGGACGCTGCAACCAACCCGGTTGCAGCGTCTTCTCCCGCCTTATTTCTGCTGTAAATTCACCTGCCACAGCGCAAAGCCAATCGCATCTGTCCCTTTGGGCTGAAGCGGATATTGTGCATGCTGCTGAATAAAGCCGGTCGCCTTATCACCCGGTGCCGTTTCAAACTGAATATCGAGTGGGGTGGATGAGGTAATCGGTGCCAGACGCCAGTTATTGTCCGCCTTCGGCTGCACTTCACCGTGTGCTTTGGTTTCCGCGCTGATATAAGCCGCAACCACTGCCCGGTTCTCGTCCGGCGAAGCAAAGGCAATGTATTTATCCCCGGTGCCGGCAAACTTGCCGCCGTAAGCGCGATAGTTATTGGTCGCGACCAGGAAAGTGGCCTGCGGATCGACGGGCTTACCCTGCCAGGTGAGCTGACGGATACGTGAAGCATCCGGGTGGATCAGTTTACACTCCGCGTCGTAGCGCGCGGGCTGTGTCACATCGATCTGGTAATTCACCCCGTCAATCACATCGAAGTTATAGGTGCGGAAATCCCAGTTGATCAGCGACTGCGTTTTGCTACTGTGTGGATCGATCTGGTTAAACTGGCCCGTAGAACACTCCAGCCACTCTTTGACCTGTGCGCCCGTGACTTTCATCACTACCAGCGTATTGGGATAAAGATAAAGGTCGGCGGCGTTACGGAAGGTCAGCGCGCCTTTCTCCACTTCGGTGTAGCTCGATGGGTCGTTTTTACGTCCGCCCGCTTTAAACGGCGCAGCAGCAGAGAGCACCGGCAGTCGGCCCAGATCCGGATCGCCCTGAATAAAGTGTTCTACGTAGGCGCGCTGCGCATTATTGACGATCTGCACTGTCGGGTCGTCCTGCACCAGCGACAGATAGCTGTACATCACATCGGCGGATTTGCCGATAGGCTTCGCCACAAACTCCCGCGTCGCGCGGTGATCGTCAGCGAGCACTTTCACCAGCGCCGGATCTTCAGCCGCCAGCGATTTCTTCGCGGCGATATCATAAATCGGCCGCGCCTGCGCTTTGCCGCTGCTTACCTGCCAGTGTCCATCTTGATTGCTCAGCACCAGATCGACCACGCCCAGGTGATCGCCCCACATGCCTGGCATCACCGCCGGAATGCCGTTCAGCGTGCCGTTAGCAATGTCTGCACCCTTAATGGCTGCGAACTCCTCACTGGGGAAGACCGCATGTGCATGACCAAACAGGATGGCGTTGATGCCTTCCACCTGGCTGAGATAGTAAACCGAGTTCTCCGCCATCGTGTGATACGGCTCGCTGCTCAGGCCGGAGTGGGGGATAGCGATAATCAGATCGGCACCCTGTGCGCGCATCTCAGGCACATAACGGCGTGCCGTTTCGGTGATGTCGTCGACCCGCACCTTGCCCTGCAGGTTGGCTTTGTCCCACACCATAATCTGCGGCGGCACAAAGCCGATATAGCCAATCTTCAGGGTCTGTGTTTTGCCGTCGCGATCAACCACCGTGGTGGATTTGATGATGTATGGGGTAAACAGCGGTTTGCCGCTCTTCACGTCAATCACGTTGGCATTTACATAAGGAAAGCGGGCGCCTGCCAGTGCTTTTTTCAGGTAGGGCAGGCCATAATTGAATTCATGATTACCGAGGTTGCCGACGCTGTAATCCAGCGTATTGAGCGCCTTATAGACCGGATGGATCTCGCCCTCACGTAATCCTTTGGCCGCCATATAGTCACCCAGCGGGCTGCCCTGGATGATGTCACCGTTATCGACCAGCAGACTGTTCTTCACCTCCTGGCGCGCGGCGTGAATCAGCGTGGCGGTTCGCACCAGGCCAAACTTCGCGGTTGGGGTGTCTTTGTAATAGTCGAAATCCATCATATTGCTATGCAGATCGGTGGTTTCCAGTATCCGCAAATCTACCGTTGCGGCCTGGGTTGCGACGGAAACGCTCAGGGCCAGTAACATCATTCCGGGCTTAAACATGCTTGCTCCTGCTGCAAATTAAATTAAGGCTCTCAAAATAATGTAAAAGCATGACAGATAGTCATTTTAAATCGTGATGGATATAACGTTTTGACGCATCAGCCAGCGGCGGATTCTTATACGACGAAGGCGCAGCAGCGCAGGCGTGGCGATTGTCGGATAACTATGATATTGATATATCTATGAATTGATGGGTCAGCCTGCCTGCACATGAGCACTGCAGGCTGAACTGCTAAAATGTCACTAGCTGGGGTGAACCTATCCCGCAGCAGACAGACACAACGAGGTGAAAAATGTTAGAGCAAATCTGCCAACTGGCACGCGAAGCGGGCGACGCGATTATGCAGGTCTATAACGGTGCCGCGCCGCTTGACGTTTCTCACAAATCGGACGATTCACCGGTGACCGCTGCGGATATTGCGGCGCACAACGTTATCATGAAGGGCCTGAAGCAGTTATCGCCAGAGATCCCGGTGCTGTCAGAAGAAGATCCCCCAGCCTGGGAGGTGCGTCAGCACTGGAAGCGTTACTGGCTGGTCGATCCGCTGGATGGCACCAAAGAGTTCATCAAACGCAACGGCGAATTTACCGTCAATATTGCGCTAATCGAAGCGGGCAAGCCGGTTATGGGCGTGGTTTATGCACCGGTGCTGGGCGTCATGTACGCCGCTGCAGACGGTAAAGCGTGGAAAGAAGAGGGCGGTCAGCGTGAACAGATTCATGCCCGTGACGCGCGTCCTCCGCTGGTCGTGGTGAGCCGCTCACATGGCGATGACGCCGAGATGAAAGAGTACCTGAAACAGCTGGGTGAACATCAGACCGTCGCCACCGGCTCTTCTCTGAAATTCTGCCTGGTGGCGGAAGGGAAAGCTCAGCTCTATCCCCGTTTCGGGCCCACCAACATCTGGGATACCGGCGCGGGTCATGCCGTGGCGATGGCCGCTGGCGCCCATGTGCATGACTGGCAGGGTAAAACCCTGGACTACGCGCCACGCGAATCCTTCCTTAATCCTGGCTTCCGCGTCTCCCTGTTTTAATGCTGTCTGAATTTGCAGGCTGATGAAATCCCGGCGGTTGCGCTGTGACCGCCGGGATTTCAGCGATTACTCTTTCAGCAGTGAGGCCAGCAGCGCCATCACGTTTGTCACTTCATCCTGCGTCAGCGATCCATCCTTCACAAATCTCACCTTGCCCTGTTTATCCAGTACCACAATGGCGGAACCGCCCGACTGTAACTGCCAGGCATGCTGCACATTGCCCTTGCTGTCGATGACAAACTGCGACCACGGATATTGCTGCTTGTTGGTCTCGACGCTACTGCGAACAAACATGCCGGTGCCAGGAATGGCGTCATCGGTATTCACGATAGTGGTGGTCTGATAGCGATCGTGTGGCAGCTTCGCCGCTTTGATCGCCTCTATCAGTGCCGCATTCATCTCTTTAGCGGAGGAGCGACCAGCAATATGCTGGACCACACGAACTTTTCCACTGAGTTGCGCGCTATTCCAGTTTTTGTAGCTAAACTTCTCCTGCTGTAATAACAATTCGCCCTTATCGTTGACGCCAGTGGCGGGGACTCGTGATCCCAGCCTGAGGTCATGGGCCATCACGCTTGCTGGTATCAGCAAAGACAACGCCACAGCGGTCAGAATGTTTCGCATTGCTATTTCCTTAAGTGATCGGACCAGTCAGTCATTTTACTGCAATAGTAAGCAGGGATGATGCGCCTGTCATGGAAAGGTGTCAGGTTTGTTATGGACACCACAATTCCTTAACCAATGAAGGTTTATACTGTCTTGTATGACCCTGATAACAGAGTGTTCTGTAATGATGTGTCAATTCAGTAAAAAAATTCACTTTTCGGAACACCAGACGATTTTAGTGTTCTATAGTTATCGCGAATTCGCGCTTCATGGGCTGGAACCAAATTTGGAAACGGCGAAGCGTGCTTTAAAAATGTACAGGAGTTAGTCAGTATGAAGATCTTCCAGCGCTATAATCCGCTACAAATAGCGAAATATGTAAAAACGCTGTTCAAAGGAAGGTTGTATATCAAGGACGTTGGCGCGTTCGAGTTCGATAAAGGGAAAGTCTTAATCCCGCGCGTCAAAGACAAACAGCATCTGAGCGTGATGTCAGAAATTAACCGCCAGGTCGTTCGTCTCAAGCTTGAGTTCAACTAATATCAAGGGCGCCGATGGCGCCCTTAGTGTCTGGCACGTCAGACTATTTATTTCACAGTCTGAACCTGGCCCTCGGTCATTCTACTCTTCTTCGCTTTTCGTCATGCTCAGCACCGGCGGTCGTTCGTCAATGCGGGTAACCAGCAGCTGGTCGATGCGATAGCTATCAATATCCACCACCTCGAACTTGTAGCCAGCAAACTTCACAAAATCAGTACGCTTCGGAATCTTACGTAGCATATACATCATAAAGCCGCCGATGGTTTCGTAGTTGCCTGACTGCGGGAAATCATCAATGTCCAGCACGCGCATCACGTCATCAATCGGCGTACCGCCCTCAACCAGCCATGAGTTTTCATCGCGCGCCACAATCTGCTCTTCCATGCCCTGGCCCACCAGGTCACCCATCAGCGTGGTCATCACGTCATTCAGAGTAATGATGCCCACGACCAGCGCATACTCGTTCATGATCACTGCGAAATCTTCACCAGCGGTTTTAAAACTTTCCAGCGCTTCGGAGAGGGTCAGCGTGTCCGGCACAATCAGCGCAGAGCGAATCTGCAGGCCACTGTTCAGCGCCATACTTTGATTGCCCAGCACACGCAGCAGCAGTTCTTTAGAGTCGACATAACCAACGATATGATCGATATCACCGCTGCAGACCAGAAACTTAGAATGCGGATGCTCAGCGATTTTGGTCTTGAGGCTGGTCTCATCTTCATGCAGATCAAACCAGACGATATTCTCACGTGAGGTCATTGAAGAGGGAACGGTACGCGATTCCAGCTCAAACACGTTTTCAATCAGCTCATGCTCCTGCTTACGCAGCACGCCCGCCAGCGCACCCGCTTCAACGACGGCATAGATGTCGTCAGAGGTGATGTCATCTTTACGCACCATCGGCAGTTTGAAAATACGGAAGAAGACGTTAGCCAGGCCGTTAAACAGGAACACCAACGGACGCATCACCAGCAGGCAAAAACGCATTGGGTTGATGATGCGCAGCGCGATGGTTTCCGGTGCGACCATGCCAACCCGCTTCGGCGTTAAGTCAGCGAACAGGATAAAGAGGCTGGTGACGATGGTGAAGGAGCAGATAAAGCTGAGCTGTTCTGCCAGTTCCGGCGAAACAAAGCGGTTAAAGAGGCCGCTGAAAACCGGTGAAAAAGCAGCGTCGCCGACAATACCGCCCAGGATGGCGACGGCGTTAAGGCCAATCTGCACCACGGTGAAGAACATGCCCGGCGTTTCCTGCATTTTAAGGACACGCTGCGCATTAACATTGCCTTCATCGGCGAGCAGTTTCAGTTTGATCTTACGGGCGGCCGCCAGCGATATCTCTGACAGAGAAAAAAAGGCACTGATTACGATCAGCAACAGAATGACAAGCAAGCTATCTAACATATGAGATCCAAAGGGTTATCCACTTGTCATTTTTGGCCTGGGCAGCGTGGGTAAGCGCAAACAGAGTTGGTTTATCCGTGAATCACAGCTATCCGTGCCAAAAATGTCTGCGCCTGTTCGACAGGAAAAAGATGTCGGGGCAGAAATGAAAACAGGCGGAATGCCTGTGGTGGCAGATTATAGCAGGAGCGCTCATTGTGCCGCCAGAGGGCAAACCGTCGCATCACACCGCATCTGCGTCCAGAGCGGCCGGTTATTGACTCGGATTTATCTGAGTGAGTCATCCGGGTTTGATCATTCCACCCCTCAGGAGTTGTATCGCGATCCCCATTTACCGACAATACCCTGTTATTTGACTTAGATGTCAGCGTTGCGTCGCCGTTTACCATAAAGTGCGGCTATGATGAGGGTGTTGCCGTTGCGGTAGTGCGGGCAAAGATGATTAATAAGTGCCCCGCGGAAAAGGGGCCGGCATGATTAACAGGAGTACAGGTGCCACGATTTTATGTTTATTGCATGGCTGGCCTGCTGCTTGCCGCGCCCGCCCTTGAGGCGGCGACAGTGCGATTACAGGTAGACGGCTTAACCGGGGATCTTCAAAGAAATGTCAGGGCGCGCCTGTCGACCATCGGCAGCGATGAGGTCTCTAACGATGGTCGTTTTCGCGCGCGTGTTTCTGTTGCGATAAAAGAGGGGCTGCGCGCACTCGGTTATTATGAACCCACCATTGATTTTGAATCCCGCCCCGCGCCAGCGCAGGGCGGACGCCCGGTATTAGTGGCCCATGTCACCCCCGGCGAACCGGTAAAAATTGGCGGCAGCACCATCGTGGTCGAAGGCGATGCGCGCAATGACGCAGATTATAAAGCCTGGGTGAAGCAGGGACGGCCCAAAGTGGGTACGCAGCTTAACCACGGGCAATATGACAAATTCAAAAGCGGCTTCTCAAATCTTGCGCTGCGTAACGGCTATTTCGACGGCACCTTTAAAAAAAGCCAGCTCGGCGTCTCGGTAGAGCGGCGGGAAGCCTTCTGGGATATTGATTACGACAGCGGCGAGCGCTATCGCTTTGGCGACGTCACGTTCCAGGGTTCGCAGATTCGCGAAGAGTACCTGCAGAACCTGGTGCCGTTCAAAGAGGGGGATTACTACAGCTCCCGTGATTTAGCCGAACTGAATCGGCGTCTCTCCGCCACCGGCTGGTTTAATTCGGTGGTGGTCGCGCCCGAATTCAGCAAGGGACGCCAGACCAAAGTCCTGCCGCTGAATGCCGTGATGTCGCCCCGCACCGAAAACACCATTGAAACCGGTGTCGGCTACTCCACAGATGTCGGTCCGCGCCTGAAAGGCACCTGGAAAAAACCGTGGATCAACGATAGCGGCCACAGCCTGGCGGCCAGCGCCTACGTTTCTGCGCCGGAACAGCAGGTCGATCTCAGCTACAAAGTGCCGCTGCTGAAAAGCCCGCTGGAGCAGTACTACACCTTCTCTGGCGGCCTGAAGCGCACCGACCTCAACGACACTAAAGCCGACACCACGACGCTGGCGATGTCGCGCAACTGGGACAGCAGTAGCGGCTGGCAGAAGGCAGTTAACCTGCGCTGGAGCCTGGATCACTTTACGCAGGGCAGCGTGACCAACACCACGATGCTGCTCTATCCCGGCGTCAGCGTAAACCGTACCCGTTCGCGTGGCGGTCTGATGCCGACGTGGGGCGATTCACAGCGCTACTCGGTGGACGTCTCTGATACGACCTGGGGTTCGGACGTTGACTTCCTGATCCTGCAGGCGCAGAACGTCTGGATCCGCACGTTGGGCGACAGCCATCGCTTTGTGGCGCGCGGCAATCTTGGCTGGATCGAAACCAACGACTTTGACAAAGTGCCGCCGGATCTGCGCTTCTTTGCCGGGGGCGACCGCAGTATTCGCGGCTACAAATACAAAAACATTTCACCGCGTGACGACGACGGCAAACTCACTGGTGCATCCAAACTCGCCACCGGATCGCTGGAATATCAGTACAACGTCACCGGGAAATGGTGGGGCGCGGTGTTCGTTGACTCGGGTGAAGCCGTTAACGACATCAAACAGAGCAATATCAAAACCGGTGCGGGCGTCGGCGTGCGCTGGTCTTCGCCGGTTGGCCCCATCAAATTTGATATCGCCAGACCCATCGGGGATGACGAGGCACATGGATTACAATTTTACGTAGGGCTGGGGCCAGAACTATGAAGCTGTGGAAAAAGGTCCTGATCGGTATTCTGATCTTTCTGGTACTGCTGTTGGGCGGCGTGGCATTTTTAATCGGTACCACGCCGGGGCTGCATTTAGTGCTGAAGGGGGCATCGCGCTGGGTGCCCGGCCTGTCCATCAGACAGGTCGATGGCGGCTGGCGTAACCTGACGCTCAACGGTCTGCGTTTTGAGATGCCAGGCGTCAGCCTCGATGCCGGGCAAATCCATCTGGCGGTGGATCTCAACTGCCTGCTGCACTCCTCCGTATGCGTTAACGATGTCTCCCTGCGTGATATCAGCGTGGTCGTCGACAGCAAGAAGATGACACCTGCTGCGCCAGCGCCGGAAGAGGAAAGTGGCAACACCAACCTCAGTACGCCGTACCCGATTACGCTGCGTCACCTTGGCCTGCACAACATCAATGTCAAAGTGGATGACACGGCGATCTCGCTGCTCGACTTCACTACTGGCCTGCAATGGCAGGATCGCGCGCTGACGCTGAATCCGACCCATATTCAAAGCCTGCTGATTGCGCTGCCGAAAGCGGCGAAAGTCGTGAATGACGAGGTGGTGGAGCCGAAGGTTCAGCAGCCTCACCCTGCGGAGAAACCGCTGGGTGAAACGCTGCAGGCGATGTTTGCCAAACCGCTGCTGCCTGCGCTGCCCGATTTCCGTCTGCCGCTGGATATCGAGGTGCAGCAGATTCTGGGTGAACAGCTGCGCATTACCGGCGACACCGATATCTCCGTCAGCCGGTTACTGCTGAAAGCTAAAACCGCCGATCGTCATATGCAACTGACGACGCTGGAAGTGGACTCGAATCTTGGCAACCTCAACGGCAGCGGACAGGCGACGCTGGCGGATAACTGGCCGGTCGATTTCACCCTGAACGGCACGGTTAACACCGACCCGATCAAAGGCGAAAAGCTGGCGCTGAAACTGAATGGTGCAATGCGCGACGAGCTGAAGCTGGGACTGAATCTTTCCGGTCCGGTGAAGGCACAACTGGACGCCACGACGCAGCTGGCGGTAGCAGGACTGCCGCTGTCACTGCAGTTAACCAGCCCGCAGCTACGCTGGCCATTAACCGGCCCGGTTCAGTATCAGGCGGATGACCTGAACTATCAGTTTAAAGGCAAAGCCACCGACTATGTGATGTCACTGCAGACCGCCGTGAAGGGCGAGTCGGTACCACCAGCCAATATCTCGCTGACGGGTAAAGGCAATGTTGAGCAGTTCAGCCTGGATCGCCTGCGCGTGGCTGCATTGCAGGGCAATATTGACCTCACCGCGCTGGTGGACTGGAGCAAGGCGATCAGCTGGCGCAGTGAGCTGACGCTGGCCGGGATCAACACCGCAAAACAGTATCCTGACTGGCCAGCGCGGCTGGATGGAAAAATCACCACCCGCGGCAGTCTCTATGGCGGCAGCTGGCAGCTGAGTGTGCCGCAGCTTCAGCTGAAAGGAAACGTGAAGCAGAACGCCGTCACCGCTGACGGTTCACTGACCGGTAACAGCTACAACCAGTGGACGGTGCCGGGCATTAAGCTGGCGCTGGGACGCAACCATCTGGATGTCAAAGGGGGGCTGGGCGATAGTCTGGATCTTGATGCCAGCATCGACGCGCCACAGCTCGACAATGCGCTGCCAGGTCTGGGCGGTGTCGTCAACGGCACTATCAAAGCGCGTGGCACCCTGAAAGCCCCACAGCTGCTGGCCGATCTCAATGCCCGTGGTCTGCGCTGGCAGCAGATGCAGATCAATCGCGTTACGCTGAATGGTGACGTGCGCTCCGGCGAACAGGTGGCGGGTAAACTGCAACTGCGCGTCGAGCAACTGAAGCAGGATGCGCTGAACATCAGCCTGCTGACGCTGAATGCGGACGGCAACGAGCATCAGCATCAGCTGAAGCTGAATGTGCAGGGCAAACCGGTCTCTGGCCAGCTAGCGCTGAACGGCAGCTTCGATCGCCAGACCGAACGCTGGAGAGGCACGCTGAATGATACCCATTTTGATACGCCTGTCGGCGAGTGGCGTCTGACCCGCGCGATGGCCATCGACTATCTCAACAGCCGCCAGACGGCGACCATCGGGCCGCACTGCTGGCAGAACCCGAATGCACAGATTTGTGTACCAGAACCGGTAGAAGCCGGGCCGGCAGGCAAGGCGCATGTCGTGCTGAATCGCTTTGACCTGGCGATGGTGAAGCCGTTTATGCCGGATGCGACCCAGCTCAGCGGCCTGTTCAGCGGCGATGTGCGCGTCAACTGGACGGCCGACGGCGCGCTGCCGACCGGCACCGTGGCGCTGAAAGGCAACGGCGTGAAAGTGGTGCAGGATGTGCAGGGCAATAACCTGCCGATCGCCTTCGACACGCTGAACCTCAATGCCGCGTTGCAAAACGGACGTGCTAAGCTCGACTGGCTGATCCGCATCGCCAATAACGGGCAGCTGGATGGCAACGTGCAGATCGACGATCCGCAAAACCGCCGTACGCTGGGCGGCAACGTTAATATCCGCAATATCTCGCTGGCGATGATCAATCCGGCGCTGATGCAGGGTGAGAAGATCAAAGGCAGCCTGAACAGCAGCCTGCGTCTGGGTGGCAGCATCCAGCAGCCGCAGGTATTTGGTCAGCTTGGTCTGACGGGTGTCGATGTGGATGGCAACTTTATGCCGGTCGATCTCACAGCCGCTAACCTGAATCTGGTGTTCAACGGGATGAGCTCGACCCTGAACGGGCTGGTGCAGACCGCGCAGGGCAACATTAACCTCAGCGGTAACGCGGACTGGAGTCAGCTTGATAACTGGCGTGCGCGCATTGCGGCGCAGGGCAGCCGGGTTCGCGTGACCGTGCCGCCAATGGTGCGTATGGATGTCTCGCCGGATCTGGTGTTTGAAGCGACGCCAGCCGCCTTTAACCTTGATGGCCGGGTCGACATTCCGTGGGCGCGCATCACGGTGCAGGAAGTGCCGGAAAGCGCCACTGGCGTCTCGTCGGATGAGGTGATGCTGGATGAACAGCTGAAGCCAATTGCACCGCAAACCGCCGCGATCCCGATTAACAGTAATCTGGTGATCCACGTCGGTAACGATGTGCGGCTCTCGGCATTTGGCCTGAAAGCGAAACTGAATGGCGATCTTAAACTGGTACAGGATAGGACAGGGCTTGGTCTGAATGGCCAGATCAACATTCCGTCCGGTCGCTTCCACGCCTACGGTCAGGATCTGATCGTCCGTAAAGGCGAGCTGCAGTTTGCCGGTCCGCCTGATCAGCCTTACGTCAATCTGGAAGCTATCCGTAACCCGGATGCGACTGAAGATGGCGTCACCGCCGGTCTGCGCGTCACTGGCCTTGCTGATGAGCCGAAAGCAGAAGTCTTCTCCGATCCGGCAATGTCGCAGCAGGAAGCGCTTTCCTACCTGCTGCGCGGTCAGGGACTGGGCAGTGACGGCGACAGTAACGCCCTTACTTCGGCCCTTGTTGGCTTAGGGGTTGCACAAAGTGGGCAGGTTGTGGGTAAAATCGGGGAGACATTCGGTGTCAGTAATCTGGCCGTTGATACTGCGGGTGTTGGCGACAGCCAGCAGGTGCAGGTCAGTGGCTATGTACTACCGGGTCTGCAGGTAAAATACGGTGTTGGCATATTTGATTCACTGGCGACGTTAACCTTGCGTTACCGCCTGATGCCTAAGCTCTATCTGGAAGCCGTATCCGGTGTGGATCAGGCTCTCGATTTGCTCTATCAGTTTGAGTTTTAGCAATGCGAATAATTGTCTACGGCAGTTTACGGCGCAAACAGGGAAACAGTCACTGGATGACGAATGCGCAGTGGCTGGGTGATCACCAGATTGAAGGCTTTGAGCTTTACAGTCTGGGGCATTATCCCGGCGTCATAGAGGGCAATGGAGCGGTACAGTGTGAAGTGTACCGCATTGATGCCTCAACCCTTGCGGAGCTGGATGCGCTTCGCACCAAAGGGGGAGAGTACAAACGTTATCTGACTCAGACGCCGTTTGGCAGTGCATGGCTTTATGTCTATCAACGCTCAGTGGCAGGACGCCAGCGCATTATGAGTGGTGACTGGCTGAAGCGCGATGAGGAGCCAGAGGCCTGAACAAAAACACCGTCCAGTTGGACGGTGTTTTTTTTCGACTCACAAACCGGCAGCAGAATTACTTCTTCTGTGCACGCTCGTAAGAGGAGATGATTTCGGCTTTAGCGGCTTCGGCGTTATCCCAGCCATCCACTTTCACCCATTTGCCTTTTTCCAGATCTTTGTAGTGCTCAAAGAAGTGGGTGATCTGTGCACGCAGCAGTTCTGGCAGGTCGTTCACATCTTTGATGTGATCGTACTCTTTAGACAGTTTGGTGTGCGGAACGGCAACCAGTTTGGCATCTTCGCCAGACTCGTCGGTCATTTTCAGCACGCCAACCGGACGGCAGCGGATCACTGAGCCCGGGACCAGTGGATACGGGGTCGGAACCAGTACGTCAACCGGATCACCATCCAGAGAAAGGGTGTGGTTGATGTAGCCGTAGTTGCACGGATAGAACATGGCGGTAGACATGAAACGGTCTACAAACAGGGCACCAGACTCTTTATCAACTTCATATTTGATCGGATCAGCATTCGCTGGGATCTCAATGACAACGTAGATATCTTCTGGCAGGTCTTTACCTGCTGGCACCTGGTTCAAACTCATCTGGCATTCCTTCAGTAGTCGTATGTTGAGTGTCGGCTATTATAGCCAACTGACTCTGAAAGTATGCCCTCTTTTTGGCGTTTCGGAATGCGCCCTAACGCTACTTAGCCGCCACAAACAGCGAAACAATGCCTGCGGCAATCAGTGGTCCTACCGGCACGCCGCGGAAGAACGCTACGCCAATCACCGTACCAATCAGCAGCCCCCCGATAACCGACGGCTGCACGCTCATAAAGTTCACGCCACGACCGCCCAGCCAGGCGACAAAAATCCCCACCACAATCGCCACAATCGACTTCCAGTTGGCAAAGGATTTAAGCAGCGCAGAGGCGGGCAGTGAGCCGCTGGCCAGCGGCGCCATTACCGCCACGGTAAGAATAATGATGCCCAAGGTAATGCCCTGTTTTTCCACGTAGGGAAAGAACTGCGCCAGCGGGGTAATTTTAATCGCCAGCAGCACCAGGATAGAAATGGTGACTGCGTTGTTGTGAACAAAATAGCTCAGTACGGCAAGGGCAATCAGAATCAATGTCGAGGCGTAAGCAGCCATGGTTTCTCCCTGAAGGTTAACAGCGCACTGACGTCAGCCAGCGCAAAAGCGGGTTATGGGTCAGCAGTCATCGGGGTTGGCACAACTGCCTTTACCGAGGGACTGCAACATCAATGCCTGATTGCGTACCAGGCTCAGGCCCTGGGCACTCAGCGCTACGCTGCCCAGCGTTCCCTGCGTCGCCAGCTGGCTGTGGCTCGCTGCAAGCCAGCTATCGCGGTAGCTCAGCCACGCGCGCTGCGCAGCACGCAATTTATTTTTAGGTTCGCCGGAGAGGGTTTTCATCAGTGTGTTGTACTGCTGATTCATCTCCTGATCCCAGGCCTGATTGGCTGCCGCATAGCATTGGTTCATCGCAAGCGTTGTCGGGGCGTCATTCAGGCAGCGCTTGAGCGAGGCATCTGACGGCAGATCCTCTGCCATTGCCGTCGTGTTGAGGAGCAGCAGCATCAGAAGCAACCCTGGTTTCATTATTTTCTCCGGATAACGGATAAGCGGCGATCAGCTTGATGGATGTTTCTGTGATGATCAAGTTGTTAACACTAATCAGAGTTAAAGTTTCGCCCCGTTACTGCCGATAATTTCTCCGCTTTAGGGCCGCTTCAAAATTCGCCTTTTCACATACACGGAAACTATCAGGATGAAACAGTTATCACTTCGCACGGGGTTGCTGGCATTGCTGGCATTTATGACACTGCTGCTGTTGGCGGTGAGTTTTATGGGTATCGTGGCAATTAATAAAGGCAATCGCTCGCTGGATGTAATCAATCGCATTCAGGGGATCGAGCTGAACAGTCTGTATAAGAGCAATTCCGATCTGATGCGGGCCCGCGCAAACGCGGCGCTGGCGGTACGTAAAATTGAAATTGGAATGCTGGAAGAGGGCGCGGCAGTGACAAAACTGTCGCAGGCGGATGTGGTGTCATCGCAGAAACACCTGAAGCGTTTTGTTGATGCCGGAACAGTGACGGCGCACGGCAAAATGCTGGCGGATGCGGTTTCAGCCAGTTACAAAGCCTATCTCGATCAGGGCATCAAACCGATGATGGATGCGCTGGATAAGCAATATACCGACGAATATTACCAGCTGCTGGAAGGCAATCTGGCGACGCTGGCGGCCAGTTACGACAAGGCGGTCAATGACTTCAGCCAGCTAGCCGATCAGATCACTCAGGCCCAGCTTGAACAGGCGGCCTACAACGAAACCAAAATGAAAATCCTGATCGCCGTAGCGGTGGTATTAACCCTGCTGCTGCTGGTGCTCGCCTGGCAACTGCTGCGCCGGATGCTGCTGCAGCCGCTGAACCAGGCAATTGTCCATCTTGAGCAGATCGCGTTGGGCGACCTGTCACAGGCGTTGCCACCGTCAAGTAACAACGAGCTGGGACGACTTAACCACGCGCTGAGCGGGATGCAGCAGTCACTGCGCACCTCGGTGAGTCAGGTGCGTGAAGCGAGTATGCAGATCGACATCGGCAGCCGTGAACTGGCCGCGGGTAACGTCAATCTGTCGCAGCGCACCGAAGAGTCTGCCGCTTCGCTGGAGCAGACGGCGGCCAGCATGGAGCAGCTCACGGCAACCGTGCGCCTTAACGCCACGAATGCTCAGCAGGCGAATCAGCTGGCTAGCGCGGTCTCCGAGACTGCCGATCGCGGCGCTGAGGTGGTCAGCTACGTGATGGAAAAAATGCATGAGATCACCGACAGCGCCAATCGCATCGGCGACATTCTCAGCGTGATTGACGGTATCGCCTTCCAGACCAACATTCTGGCGCTCAACGCTGCCGTAGAAGCGGCGCGTGCAGGCGAGCAGGGCCGTGGCTTTGCGGTTGTCGCAAATGAAGTGCGCACGCTGGCACAGCGCAGTGCTAATGCGGCTAAAGAGATCCGTACGCTGATTAGTGATTCACAGTCGCGGGTCAAAGAGGGCAGCGAGATGGCGACGCGCGCCGGGGAAACCATGGATGAGATTTCTGGCGAAGTGATGCGCGTCACGGCATTGATGAAGGAGATCTCAATGGCTTCCGACGAACAGAGCCGTGGCATTGAGCAGGTCAATCTGGCGGTCACGCAGATGGATGCGGCGGCGCAGCAGAACGCGGCGCTGGTGGAACAGGCCACCGCCGCGACCCAGTCGCTGGAAGCGCAGTCCGATCAGCTTCAGGCAACCATGGCGCAGTTCAGATTACAGACGGCGTAAAAGCAAAAAGGGCGCGATATCGCGCCCTTTTTATATCTCTTTTTATACTACGACCAGATTAACCCTGACGGCAATCCGGGAACTCCGCCAGGAAACGCTCAACGTCGTTTACCATTGCCTCATTACCGCAGTAGAACGGGCAGCGCTGATGCAGCGTGACCGGTGGAATATCCAGAATACGCTTCTGACCGTCGCTGGCTTTACCGCCCGCCTGCTCGGCCAGGAAGGCCATCGGATTGCACTCATACAGCAGACGCAGCTTGCCCTGAGGATGGCTGGCGGTGCTTGGGTAGAGGTAGATCCCGCCTTTGAGCAGATTACGATGGAAATCCGCGACCAGCGATCCGATGTAACGTGAGGTATAAGGACGGTGCGTTGGCAGATCCTCTTCCTGACAGAACTTCAGATATTTCTTCACACCCTGCGGGAAACGAATGTAGTTACCTTCGTTAATCGAGTAGGTGTAACCGGTTGGTGGATAGGTCATACGTTCGTGGCTGAGGCAGAACACACCCAGTGACGGATCGTAAGTAAACGCATGCACGCCTGCACCGGTGGTGTAAACCATCATGGTGGATGAGCCGTAGACCACGTAACCGGCAGCAACCTGCTTGTTGCCTGGCTGCATGAAGTCCGCTTCAACCACTGGCGTACCCGGCTCGCTGACGCGATGATAAATAGAGAAAATGGTACCGACGGAAACGTTAACGTCGATGTTAGAAGAACCATCCAGTGGATCCATTAACACCACGTACTTACCGTTTTCCTCACCTTCAAAGATAACGAACTCGTCTTCTTCCTCAGAAGCGATACCGGCGACGATGCCACGTGCTTTCAGTGCTGCCTTCAGTTTTTCGTTAGCGAACAGATCCAGTTTCATCTGCTGTTCACCCTGAACATTTTCCACACCACTGGCACCGAGAATATCCACTAAACCGGCTTTATTGATGTCGCGGTGGATAATTTTGGCACCCAGCTTGATAGCTGAAATCAGCGCCGTCAGTTCACCTGTGGCGTGCGGAAAGTCGTGCTGCTTCTCGACGATAAATTCGCCCAACGTTTTCATAACACATTCCCTGAATCTTCGATGGAGTGGCAGCACGCGTAACAGTCTGCCAACGGATGCGTACGCAGTTTAGCCGATTGAACTTCAAAAACCATAGTCCTAATCCGTTTCTTCCGTCTGCGAGCGGCGTTACACTGTGCGCCGAACTTTTGAGTAATGGATCATGTTATGCGCATTCACATCCTCGGGATTTGTGGCACTTTTATGGGTGGTCTGGCGGTGCTGGCTCGTTCACTGGGTCATCAGGTGACCGGTTCAGACGCCAACGTTTACCCGCCAATGAGTACACTGCTCGAACAGCAAGGCATTGAATTAACGGAAGGTTATGACGCCAGTCAGCTTGATCCGGTGCCTGACTTAGTCATTATCGGCAATGCGATGACGCGAGGTAATCCTTGTGTGGAAGCGGTGCTGGAACGCAACATTCCCTACCTCTCTGGCCCGCAATGGCTGCACGATTTCGTGCTGCGCGATCGCTGGGTGCTGGCCGTGGCCGGAACCCACGGTAAAACCACCACAGCCGGTATGGCAGCGTGGATTCTCGAGGCCTGCGGCCTTGAACCCGGCTTCATTATTGGTGGTGTGCCTGGAAACTTCGATGTCTCGGCAAAATTAGGAAAAAGTCCATTCTTCGTGATTGAAGCGGATGAGTACGACTGCGCGTTTTTTGATAAGCGTTCCAAATTTGTCCATTACTCTCCACGGACCCTGATCCTCAACAACCTTGAGTTTGATCACGCCGATATCTTTGACGATCTGCGGGCGATCCAGAAACAGTTCCACCATCTGGTGCGGATCGTGCCGGGCCAGGGCAAGATCCTGCTGCCGGAACATGATCCTAACCTCAAACAGGTGATGGCGATGGGTTGCTGGAGCGAGCAGGAGAGCGTTGGCGAGCACGGGCGCTGGCAGGCGAAGAAGCTGACCAACGATGCGTCTCACTGGGAAATCTGGCTCGACGGTGAGAAAGTCGGGGAAGTGAACTGGGCGCTGGTGGGCGAACACAACATGCACAACGGCCTGATGGCAATTGCTGCCGCGCGGCATGTAGGTGTGAAGCCGGAAGATGCCGGCCAGGCGCTGAACACCTTTATCAATGCACGTCGCAGGCTGGAGCTGCGTGGCGAAGTGAATAACATCAAAGTCTATGATGACTTCGCTCACCATCCGACGGCCATTCTGGCGACACTGGCTGCCCTGCGCAGTAAAGTGGGTGGCAGAGCACGCATCCTGGCCGTGCTGGAGCCTCGCTCCAATACGATGAAGATGGGCGTCAGCAAAAACGACCTGGCGCCGTCGCTGGCGCGTGCTGATGAGGTCTTCCTGTTCCAGCCGCACCATATTCCGTGGCAGGTTTCAGATGTAGCAGAAGCGTGCATTCCGCCTGCGCACTGGAGCGCGGATATCGATACCCTGGTGGAAATGGTGGCTAAAGCCGCTCAGCCTGGCGACACGATTCTGGTGATGAGCAACGGCGGGTTTGGTGGCATTCATCAGAAGCTGCTGGACAGGCTGGCCTGAAAATCAGGCGCCCGTTTCGGGCGCTTTTTTTTAAAGCGTTATTGCCGTTAATATTATTTCCTGAATAAATCCCGCATAGTTTGAATCTGATCTGCTCACTCTTCCTTCAGTTGCCATATTTTCTTTATTAGTGTCTGAAACAGAAAGGCCACACCTGCCGGTTATTTTTAGCATCGTCTCTGTTGCAGCTGAGAAATAAATAATAATCAGAAGGGTTCAGATTAAAGAAACAATTAACAGGTTTTCTTTATGTGGCATCTTATATTAATACAGGGTTTAAATATAAGTTAAATTTGGGTTAAATGAATTCGGATAATTCATTGCCCTTATTACTGAGAATAAGGACATTTTTATGGGAAAAAGTACAACACGATCATTAGCTCTGGGCGTCACGCTGTTATGCACTTCGGCGGCAGCGCTGGCAACGGCTACGGTGGATTACCGGCACGAGTACCGTCTTCGCGACCGCACGCACTATGACAAGCTGGGGCTGAGTACCACACTGCCGGATAATATGTTTCTTGGCGTCGAAACCAAATTTAAAACCGGTGGCGCAGATCCAAAAGATAAATATTATAACGACACCGTGTTAAATGTGGTGGAAGTCACCTTTCTGAAGTCCTGGTACTGGGGGAACTGGACGCTATCGCCTTTTATTCAGCCGGAATTTAACTCCTCGCGCACCGAATGGAAGTTTGGTGTGGCACCCTGGTATAAAATTAATGACCGCTGGTCTGTTGGCGGATTATATCGCCTTGAACTGACCGATTATGCCCATGACGATCACTGCCGCACCGGGGGTATTGATTATTGCGATACTGACCGGCATCGCACGGCTAACCGTTTTGATCTCTATCTGCGGAATAAAACCGATCGCCTCACCACCACCTATAAGCTGGTGTATAAGCACGCGGATGCGAAACTGTTTGCTAATAAGCATGATGACTATGAACAGGAGTTACAGTTCGATTATGCGCTTGGCAACGATCGCGTCTGGGTGCCTTACGTCACCTTTGGCGATATCGGACGTTCTGCTACATCGAGCGAACGCCAGTTGCGGCTGCGCACCGGTATTCTCTATATCTATCGGTAAGTGCTGCCGGGAGGCGGGCGAGACTGCCCGCCATGACATTACTGCGCTTCGGCCAGCTCGCGCAGATACTGGAAAATCTGACGGGCAGACTTCGGCGGCTTGTTGCCCGCTTTCTCTTTCTGCGCGTTACGAATCATGCTGCGTAACTGCTGACGATCGGCATCGGGATAAAGCGCAATCACGTCGCTCATCGCCTCATCACCTTGCTCAATCAGACGATCGCGCAGCATTTCCAGTTTATGGAACAGCGCAACCTGCTGGTTGTGACGATTCTTGAGCTTATCCAGCGCAATGCGGATAGGCTCCACATCAATGCTGCGCAGCAGTTTACCGATCAGCTGCAGCTGACGGCGGCGACCCTCTTTCTTGATGCGCTGTGCCAGTTCGATCTCGGTGCGCAGGCGCTCATCCAGTGGGATTTTATCCAGCGAGTTTTTACCCAGATCAACCAGTTCGGCTCCCAGGCGCTTTAACTCTTCTGCATCGCGTTTAATTTCACTCTTACTGACCCAGATAATCTCTTCATCTTCTTCTTCGTCATTATCTGGCACATCGTCGAGCCACTCATCGGGCTGTCTGGTCATTTCCGGGCTCCCAAAAAAAAAGAGGCTAATCCTACCAGTTTATCGGGTGACTGCGAAATTGTTCTCTGACTCTGATAGACTCAAATCATTCACACATAAGATTAGACGGCAGGTCGATGAACGTATCTACTCAGGTTGCAGAACAGCGAAAAGTACTGGAGCAGGCCATTGCGCAGGCACTTGAACTGGCTAAAGCAAGCACTGACAGCGCGGAAGTGGCTGTCAGTAAGACCACCGGCATCGGGGTCAGCACCCGTTATGGCGAAGTGGAAAACGTTGAATTTAACAGCGACGGTGCGCTGGGCATCACCGTTTATCATCAGAATCGTAAAGGCAGTGCCTCATCGACCGACCTCAGCCCGGATGCGATCAAACGTACCGTGCAGGCGGCGATTGATATTGCCCGCTACACCTCGCCCGATCCGTTTGCCGGTCTGGCCGACGCAGAGCTGCTGGCCTATGATGCGCCGGATCTGGATCTTTACCATCCGTGGGAAATTGACGCTGACCGCGCCATTGAACTGGCCGCGCAGGCGGAGCAGGCGTCACTGCGTGCCGACAAGCGAATTACCAACACCGAAGGCGGCAGTTTCAACAGCCACGTCGGCATTAAAGTCTTTGGCAACAGCCACGGAATGTTGCAGAGCTACTGCTCAAGCCGCCATTCGCTCTCCAGCTGCGTCATCGCTGAGCAGGATGGCAACATGGAGCGCGACTACGCCTATACCATTGGCCGTGCATTTGAAGATTTGAAAAGCCCGGAGTGGGTAGGAGCCGAGTGCGCGCGCCGTACGCTATCCCGTCTGGCCCCGCGTAAACTGCCGACCATGAAAGCCCCGGTAATTTTTGCCGCTGAAGTGGCGACCGGCTTGTTTGGTCATCTGGTTGGTGCGATCAGCGGCAGCAGCGTTTACCGTAAATCGACTTTCCTGCTGGATTCAATGGGTCAGCAGATTCTGCCGGAGTGGCTCACCATCAGTGAACAGCCACACCTGCTGAAAGGGCTCGCCTCTACGCCGTTCGACAGCGAAGGGGTGCGGACTCAGGCGCGCGACATCATCAAAGATGGCGTATTGCAGACCTGGCTGCTGACCAGCTATTCCGCCCGTAAACTGGGTCTGACCAGCACCGGTCATGCTGGTGGTATTCATAACTGGCGCATTGCGGGTCAGGGCCACAGCTTTGACGACCTGCTGAAGCAGATGGGAACCGGATTAGTGGTGACCGAGCTGATGGGCCAGGGCGTCAGCGCCATTACCGGTGACTACTCACGCGGTGCAGCCGGTTTCTGGGTTGAGAATGGCGTCATTCAGTACCCGGTCAGCGAAGTCACCATTGCCGGCAATCTTAAAGAGATGTGGCACAACATGGTGACCATCGGTGACGATATTGAAACCCGCAGTAATATCCAGTGCGGTTCCGTGTTACTGCCTGAGATGAAGATAGCGGGACAATAAAGATGAATTCCTGAAGCAGCCGGTTGGCTGCTTTTTTTTCATCACAATAAAAAGGAAGTAATGATGCGTAAGCATGTGATTGCAATGTTGTCGGCTTCTCTGTTGTTCTCCAGCGTCAGCCTCTATGCGGCAGATCTGGAGCAGGATATGGACACGCTCAATGCGAATCTGAAAATCGTTAAGAAAACGGACAGTGCGCAGGAGATGCAGCAGGCGTTAACCAAAATGCGAACCGCGGCGCAGGATGCCAAAAAGTCGACGCCCGATAAGCTGGAAGGTCAGCCTGCTGACAGTGCGCAGATCAAAGACTACCACGCGGGCCTCGACTCACTTATCGCACAGATTGACGTGGTCAGCGCGCTGGCGAAAGCCAACAACGTGGACGGCGCAAAGCGCGAAGCCGCTAAATTTGATGACATCCGTAATACCAACCATAAGAAATTCCGCTAATCCGACCGCCGGTCAGCCTGACCGGCGGTTTTTACCATCACTTCTGCTTATCACCGCACCGTAAACCACCGCCCGGCAGTCTGGTCGCCGCACAACATCACCGCCTTGCGAAGCTAACGCCATCATTTGGTGCATTTTGCGACGCATATCGCACTAAGCGTGCAGCCTGCGATCTGACGCACAACCTTCACTTCAATTTCCACTTACTGCTGGAAATGTTGCCTCTCCACAGCCGGGGTGATGACCGCTAATTTATTTCTAACGCGAATTATCTGGTTTAACAGGAGTAGCAAGGTGAGCAATAACGGCGTCCCGGTGTATGAAGCGCCACCGGAGAAAGTGCAACAGCTGGCTGACAGCGTGATGACGCAGATTGCGGCGATCTATCAGCAGCATGGCATTCAGCCCAACGCGGTCCAGCAGCAGATGCTGCAATCGCATGTCGGGGCCATGGCGTCACGTTCGCTGAGCGGGGAGCCGCTGCCGGAAGTGGAAGCGGAGCTGTTTGAGGATATTCCGCCTGAAACGGTCGCGCTGGCGCAGCAGGTCGTCGACCTGTTCGGCAATCTCCCCCGCGAAGAGGCCTGGCTGCTGTCAGTGCATATTGAAGTTGCGCGATCAAACAATTAGAGAGGAACACACCATGGTAACAGTAGTGATTGGCGATCGTTTAGGTAAGGGCCAGAAAGTGGCGGCGGGCATCGAGAAAGCGGGTGGTCGTGCTGTCGTGGTGCCAGGCGTGGCCGCTGACATGAAGCTGGGTGACGTGATGAAGGCAGAAAACGCCGATTTCGGCATCTCGTTCTGCGGCAGCGGCGGCGCAGGTGCTATCACCGCGCAGAACAAATATGGCTACAAAGCCAAACACGGCATGCGTTCTGTTGACGAAGGCGTCACCGCCATCAATGAAGGCGCCACGGTGCTGGGCTTCGGCTTTATGGATAAAGAAGAGTTAGGCGAGCGGCTGGTGCAGGCCTGGAACAAGAAGCACGGCAGCTGATTATGAAAGAACACTACGTTACCCAGGTGACGGTTGAGGGCAAAGGCGACACCAAAGCGAAAGCCTTTGCCGATGCCCTGAGTCGTGTGCAGAACCAGGTTCTGCGCGCGACGCAAAAAATTCTGCTGCGCATCGAACCTCAGGATGTCCGGGTGCTGCGTGCGCAGGAGAGCGTCAGAACCGAGAAGTTTCTCTTTTTCTTTCTGGCGCGCCAACGGCGGAGCTTCAGCGTAACGCTGGAGATCACCGTCAGCGTCACCGTTTTCGACACCGAGCAGGTGACGTTCACGGCGGCATCATAAAACAGAACCTGTTTACATCAGCCCGCCGTTTGCCCATTCCACTGCTGTAGCGATAGCGCGGCGGTCAGGCCGGGGCGATGCGGCGGCGCGGATAGGGCGGGTAAAAACGACAACAAGGTACAGCAACATGTTTTTAGTCATTTTGTTTAAGTCGTTGATCATTGGGGGCCTGGTAGGCGTCGGCGTTGGCGCGGGGGCTGCACGTATGTTCCACGCGCCCACCACCCAAGGCATGGGGGCGTTTCGTACGCTGGGTGAGCTGAACTCGTGTGAAGGCGATCCGGCCTCCCACTTCTCCTTTGGTCTTGGCTTCTTTTTCAATGCCTGGGCATCGTCTGTCGCAGCCGGTTCATTCACGCAGGATGTGGACCATCGCATCATTCCAAACTGGGGTGCGGCTGCCCTGATGGTGAAGAATCGTAATGTGGCGGAGACGCTGCACGATCCGAAAAAAATGGCCATCGCCTGCGGCATCATCGGGATGATCGTGGTCGCCTTCCTTAACTCTACCGCCTCTGCGGTGCCGGCTGCGCTGCAGGTGACGGCGGTCAAAGTGCTGGTGCCCGCCGCTAACCTGCTGGTGAATACCGTCATGCCGGTCATCTTCTGGCTGGCGGCGATCGATGCAGGCAAAAAATCAGGCTTCTGGGCCACCATTTTTGGCGGTCTGGCGCAACTGATCATGGGCAACGCCGTACCAGGTCTGGTGCTGGGGATCCTGATCGGTAAAGGCGTGGAAGAGAGCGGCTGGAACCGGGTCACCAAAGTAATGATGACCGCCATTGTGCTGCTGTTTGTGCTGAGCGGCTTCTTCCGCGGTTTCGACATGAAGCTGCTGCAGTCCTTCCAGCTCGGCATTCCAGGCTGGCTCGACATGATCCACAACTCAGTCAGCGGCAAATAAGAGGCAATGTGATGAACGAAAATAAAGGCTTCTGGTACGCCGACTGGTCTTTCCCGATCTTTGTTGGCCTGCTCTCCTCGGGCGTCTTTGCCGGGACCCACATGTATTACCTCTATGGTATTGGCGCGTTTAACGAAGTGGCGTTTGTCTCGATGCTGCGCGCAGGGATGGAAACCGGCGTCTACGGTGCGGTCGCCGCCTTCGGTGCCAGCTTCCTGTTTGCCCGCATTATCGAAGGCTCGCTGGTGGGTATTCTGGATATCGGCGGCGCGATCCAGACTGGGGTCGGGCTGGGTGTGCCGGCACTGCTGCTGGGGGCGGGCATCATCTTCCCCGTGGCGAACTTCGCAGCTTCGCTGGCGACGGGCCTGGTGATTGGCGTGGCGATTGGCTACCTGATCATTCTGGCGCGTAAATTCACCATCAATCAGAGCGACTCCACCTACGGCGCAGACGTGATGATGGGTGCAGGTAATGCTTCAGGCCGCTTTCTGGGGCCGCTGATCATCCTGTCCGCCATGGCGGCCTCCATTCCGATTGGTCTGGGCTCGCTGCTGGGTGCGCTGCTGTTCTATCTCTGGAACAAGCCGATTACCGGCGGTGCCATCCTCGGCGCGATGATCCTGGGTGCGCTGTTCCCGATTGCTCTCTGATCTCACCGGCAGCCCGGCAGCGGGCTGCCGTTAAGGAGAAACCATGTACGACTTGATTATCCGCAATGCGCGCCTCAGCGATGAGCAGGTGGTCGATATTGCGTTGCAGGATGGCCGCATTGCTGCCATCGGCAAGGTGCAGGGCAGCGCACCGCGTGAGCGCGATCTGGCGGGCCGCTACTACCTCAGCGCGGGCTGGATCGACTCCCACGTTCACTGCTATCCCAAATCACCGATTTACCATGATGAAGCGGACGCGATTGGCGTGGCGCATGGCGTCACCACGGTGGTCGATGCGGGCAGCACCGGCGCAGAACACATCGATGACTTCTACCAGCTGACGCGCGCGGCGCAGACCCAGGTCTATGCGCTGATCAATATCGCCCGCACCGGCATCGTCACTCAGAATGAGCTGGCCGATATGACGCAGATCGATGGCGAGGCGGTGCAGCAGGCCGTGGCTCGACTGCCCGATTTTATTGTCGGCCTCAAGGCGCGCATCAGCAGCAGCGTGGTCGGTCAGAACGGCGTCCAGCCGCTGATCAAAGCCAAAGCGATCCAGCAGGAGAGCGGCGGTCTGCCGCTGATGGTTCACATTGGCAATAATCCACCCAATCTCGACCAGATTGCGGATCTGCTGACCACGGGCGACATCATCACGCACTGCTTTAATGGCAAACCCAACCGCATTCTGACGCCGCAGGGTGAACTCAAAGCGGCGGTAAAACATGCCATCGCACGTGGCGTAAAACTCGATGTTGGCCACGGCAGCGCCAGCTTCAGCTTCGAGGTCGCCCGCGTGGCGATTGCGCAGGGCATTCTGCCCGACACCATCAGCTCTGACATCTACTGCCGTAATCGCCTGACCGGGCCGGTTCACAGCCTGGCGCATGTGATGTCGAAATTCTTCAGCGTCGGTATGACGCTGCCGCAGGTGATCGACTGCGTGACGGTCAATGCGGCTGCAGGACTGCGCCTGCAGCGCAAGGGCCAGCTGAAAGTGGGTTACGACGCCGACCTGACTGTTTTTAGCGTCAAAGAGGAAACCCGGCCCTTTATCGATTCAGAAGGTGAACAGGTAACCGGTGAGAAGCATCTGGTTCCGCTGGCGGCTGTGGTCGCTGGCACGTGGATCGCGACAGAAGAAGGAATAGCGCATGACCTCGGTATATGAAAAGTATGGCCTGAAGCCGGTAATTAACGCCTCTGGCCGTATGACGATCCTCGGCGTCTCTACGCCGTCGAGTGACGTGATCGATACGGTGAAATACGGCCTCGACCACTACTTCGAAATGAAAGATCTGGTGGATAAGACCGGTGCTTATATCGCCGGTCTGCTGAAGGTGGAGAACGCGCTGGTGGTTTCCTGCGCCTCCGCAGGCATCGCCCAGTGCGTGGCGGCGGTGATTGTGAAAGACAATGACTGGCTGGTGGATAACCTGCACGCCGCACCGCTGACCATCCCGCACCAGATTGTAGTGCCGAAAGGCCACAACGTGAACTATGGCGCCCCGGTCGGCAGCATGGTGGCGCTGGGTGGCGGGCAACTGGTGGAAGCGGGTTACAGCAACGAGTGCTCACCTGCCCAGCTGGCTGCGGCGATCACGCCGCAGACCGCAGCAATCCTCTATGTGAAATCGCATCACTGCGTGCAGAAGAGCCATCTCGATGTGGCGCAGGCCGCGGCGGTTGCGCGTGAGCATGGTGTACCGCTGATCGTCGATGCAGCCGCGGAAGAGGATCTGCAGTGCTACTACCAGGCGGGTGCCGATCTGGTGATCTACAGCGGCGCAAAAGCGATTGAAGGGCCGACCAGCGGGCTGGTTATTGGCAGGCATCAATACGTTGAGTGGGTCAAACGCCAGACCAACGGCATTGGCCGCGCAATGAAAGTGGGCAAAGAGGGGATTCTGGGGCTGACTCAGGCGATTGAAAACTATCTGACGCAGCCAAAAATCAGCGGCGCGCAGATGGTGGAAAAAATGACGCCGTTTATTGAGCAGCTCAATGGCCTGAATGGCGTGACGGCCCGCATCGTGTGGGATGGTGCCGGACGCGATATTGCCCGCGCTGAGATCGCCTTTGACGAAACCGCGATCCAGCAGCGCACCGGCGATCTGGTGCAGGCGCTGAAAAAGGGCGACGTCGCGATCTACTTCCGTGGCTACAAAGCCAACGAGGGGATCATTGAAGCAGACGTGCGCAGCGTCAGCGCTGATCAACTGAACACTATTTTCACCCGCATTCAGGCACTGTTAAACGGAGAGAAACACGCATGACGCTGACCCCCAACTTTTATCAGGATCGCATCTGCCTTAACGTCCTGGCGGGATCAAAAGAGAACGCCCGCGCCATCTGGCAGGCAGCAGAAGGGCACGTGTTGGTCGGCGTGCTGTCAAAAAACTACGCCAGCAATGACGCCGCTATCGCTGATATGCGCGAGTATGCTGCGCTGATTGATAATGCGCTGTCGGTGGGGCTGGGTGCGGGTGATCCTGAACAGTCACAGATGGTGAGTGAGATCTCCGCGGTGCTGCAACCGCAGCATGTGAACCAGGTCTTTACCGGCGTCGCCACCAGTCGTGCGCTGCTGGGCCAGTCACAGACCATCGTGAACGGTCTGATCTCGCCCACCGGCACGCCGGGTCAGGTGAAAATCTCTACCGGACCGCGCAGCGCAAAACAGCAGGACGGGATCGTGCCTATCGAAACGGCGATTGCGATGCTGCAGGATATGGGCGGCAGCTCGGTGAAATATTTCCCGATGGGCGGTCTGCAGGCGGTGGATGAGTATCGCGCCGTGGCGGAAGCCTGTGCAAAACTCGATTTCTGGCTGGAGCCCACCGGCGGTATCGATCTGGAGAATTTCGGCGAGATCGTGCGCATTGCGCTGGAGTCCGGCGTCAGCAAAGTGATCCCGCACGTCTACAGTTCGATCATCGACAAAGCCAGCGGAGAAACCCGCATCGAAGATGTGCAGCAGCTACTGGCTATCTGTAAAACGCTACTGGCGTAGAGATCGACACGATCAGCCTGCAGCAGGCCGATCGCGCAACATGGACGTTGTGTGACGATCGCCGTAGGCTGATGTTCCCACTTTCTGTCTGCAAACAGGTAACGCTTGTGAGATTTCCCAATCAGCGCCTCGCGCAACTGTTCGATGCCCTGCAAAACGAAACGCTGCCTCAGGATGAGCTGGCGCGGCGTTTTGCCGTCTCGACCCGCACCGTGCGCACCGATATCACGGCGCTGAATGCGCTGCTGGCAGAGCATGGCGCGCAGTTTATCCTGAGCCGTGGCGCGGGCTATCAGCTGAAGATTGAGGATGCTCAGCGCTTTCAGCATCTGCAGCAGCACACCGCGTCGCCGCTGCGGGTGCCACGCACCTCGCCAGACCGGGTTCGCTACCTGCTGACCCGTTTTCTCACTGCGGCCTATTCGCTGAAACTTGAAGAGCTGGCCGAAGAGTGGTTTGTCAGCCGCGCTACCCTGCAGAATGATATGGCAGAAGTCCGCGAATGGCTGGGGCGCTATCATCTTACTATTGAGAGCAAGCCACACTACGGCATGAAGCTGTTCGGCAGCGAAGTGGCGATTCGGACCTGCCTGACCGATCTGTTATGGCAAATCGATCAGGCGCAGCCGGAGAGTCCGCTGCTGACGATTGAAGCGCTTAACAGCGGCATGCTGGATACGCTGCGCCCGCTGCTGCAAAACTGCTTTGCCCAGCACAATATTCGCCTCAGCGATGAGGGCGAGCGCTATCTGCGGCTTTACTGCGCCGTGGCGGTGCGTCGCATCAGTGAAGGCTATCCGTTAAACGATCCGGGAGCCGAGGAGATTGGTGATGAGGTGCGTGAAGCGGCACATCAGCTGATTAATCTGATGCGCCCGCTGGTCAGCAAACCGATTTCACCAGCGGAAGAGAACTGGCTGCGGGTCAATATTGCGGCGCGGCGCATTCAGGCGATCGCCCCCAGCGCTATTAATGCCGATGACGCCGACGCTTTAGTGGATTACCTGCTCAGCTTTATTAACACCCACTACAACTTCAATCTGCAAAACGATCAGCAGCTGCGTGCCGATCTGCTCACCCACATCAAAACCATGATTACCCGGGTGCGCTATCAGATCCACATTCCCAACCCCTTGCTCAGCAACATCAAGCAGCACTATCCGATGGCCTACGATGTCACCTTAGCGGCGGTAACCAGCTGGGGGAAATATACCCCGTATGTTATCTCCGAAAATGAGATCGGCTTTCTGGTGCTGCATATTGGCGTCGGGCTGGAGCGCCACTATGACGTCGGCTATCAGCGCCATCCGCAGGTGCTGCTGGTGTGCGACAGCGGTAACTCTACGCTGCGCATGATTGAGGCAATGCTGCTGCGTAAATACCCGCAGTTACAGGTCACGGCGCGCCTGTCACAGCGCGAATATGAGGCGCGCAGCCGTATCGACGAAGATTTTGTTATCTCGACCATCCGGCTCAGTGAAAAAGAGAAACCGGTGGTGGTGATGTCACCGTTTCCCACCGGTTTTCAGCTGGAGCAGATTGGCAAGCTGGTGCTGGTCGACCGGACGCGGCCCTACATGTTGGCGAAATTTTTTGATGCCCAGCATTTTCATATTGTTGACAGGCCGATGACCCAGTCTGAACTGTTTCGTCAGCTGTGCGATCAGCTGCAGGAGGAGGGCTTTGTGGATGCGGCGTTCTATCCGTCGGTTGAAGAGCGTGAAGCGATTGTCAGCACCATGCTGGGCGAAGGAATCGCACTGCCGCACTCGCTGGGACTGCTGGCAAAGAAAACCGTGGTCTATACCGTGCTGGCACCGCACGGCATCGCGTGGGGCGACGATACCGCCTATGTCATCTTCCTGCTGGCCATCAGCAAAAGTGAGTATGAAGAGGCAATGGCGATATACGATCTGTTTGTGACCTTCCTGCGTGAACGGGCGATGACCCGCCTGCGGGACAGCAGCGATTTCAACAGCTTCAGGGCGGTGGCGATGGATTGCCTGAGCCGGTCTTAGCTTCGCCCTGAAACCATGATACTTAGTTTTTCTTCGCCAGCAGGCGCGGGATCTCGCGCAGACACCAGGATTTGGCTTCGCCCATGCTGTCACGTCGCCACGCCATAATAATATCGACCTCGCGGGTATACTCCGGACTCACCACCCGCAGGCGGCCTTCGGCAATATCCTGCTCGACTAATGAATAGGGCATGGTTGCCACGCCCAGGCCCGCCAGCAGCGCACGGCGCTTGTCGTCCATGCTGCTCACGGTCAGGCGCTGCTGCTTATCCAGCAACTGCACGGTCAGCACCGGACGCTCACGTGCGGTATCCGCAACCGCAATGCCACGGTATTTCACCCGCGTTACTTCAGACTGCGGTTCCGGCTCGTTATGAATCGGGTGATCCGCACTGGCGACGTAGACGCTCATCATGGTGTAGAGCTTGCGGGTATTGATCTCGGTGGAGGCGCGGAAGTGCATATCGGGGGCAATCACGATATCGGCGCGGCCCTGTTCCAGTCGTTCCCATGCGCCCGCCAGCACTTCCGTCACCAGCGAAAACTGCGTGTTGGCTTTGTCGGCCAGACGGGTCACCAGCGGAAACAGTGCATCAATGGGCACCAGCGCTTCGGTAACAATGGTCAGATGGGTTTCCCAGCCACGCGCCAGCGCTTCCGCATCGGTGGTGAGCTTGTCGGCCGCTTCCAGCAGTACCCGGCCACGCTCCAGCAGCATGCGTCCCACGTTGGTAAATTTGGTACGGTGACCGGAGCGGTCAAACAGCACCACATCCAGCTCCTCTTCCAGCTTCTGCATGGTGTAGCTGAGGGCGGAAGGCACGCGCCCCAGTTCATCTGCGGCTGCTGCAAAACTGCCACGCCGATCAATCGCATCCATAACGCGTAACGATTCAAGGGTTAACGCACGCTCTTTAGCCATCCCGGTTCTCTGTCAGGAAATTTGAACATGCCGGGCAGATTAACTGGCTAACAATCCGGCGTCCAGACTTTTACCATAGGTGCATAAAGTCCGTGGCCGATCCTCGTCACCGGATGCCGGAGGTAAATAATGATAACGACACGCAGTGCGTCCGCCTGTGGTCAGGCCGATTTCGGCTGGTTACAGGGCCGCTACAGTTTCTCTTTTGGCCACTATTTTGATCCCAAACTGATGGGTTACGCGTCGCTGCGCGTACTGAACCAGGAAGTGCTGGCACCGGGTGCCGCTTTTCAGCCGCGCACTTATCCTCAGGTCGATGTGCTGAACATCGTGCTGCAGGGTGAAGCCGAATACCGCGACAGTGAAGGCAACACGATCAGCGTGCGGGAAGGGGAAGCGCTTCTGCTCTCTGCTCAGCCCGGAGTGAGTTACACCGAAATTAACCTGAGCAAAGATCGCCCGCTGACGCGCATGCAGCTCTGGCTGGCCGCCTGTCCGGAGCGCGAAAATCCGCGGATGCAGAAAATAGTCCTCACAGATGGCCGCGTGTCTCAGTTGATTGCTTCGCCGGATGGCGTGGACGACAGCCTGCAACTGCGTCAGCAGGTGTGGATCCATCAGGTCGAGCTGGCACCGGGCGAACATTACTCGCTGCCGATACAGGGGCCACGAGCCTACCTGCAGTCGATTCACGGTTCGCTGGAGGCGATGTCCGGCACGGATCATCAGGAGAAGCTGGGCTGTGGCGATGGTGCCTTTTTGCAGGAAGAGAAGCAGTTGCAGCTGACTGCAAAAACCGCGACCCGCGCGCTGGTGATCGACATTCCGGTCTGAAACGGTCTGAAAAAAAAGCAATAAAAAAGGCGGCCAGGGCCGCCTTTTTGCGTTTTTATCGGTTACTTCAGCATGGTAAAGGCGGTGGTGACGTGCTTCACGCCACTGACGCGGCTGGCAACATCGGCCGCGGCCTGCGCTTCCTGTTGCGTCACCAGACCCAGCAGGAACACTTCGCCATTCTCGGTCGTCACCTTCACGTTGGAGGATTTCACCTGATCGCTGCCCAGCAGCTGCGAGCGGATTTTGGTGGTGATCCAGGTATCTGAGGACGTGGTGCCCAGCGTCACTTTCTGGCCGATGCGGATCTCGTTGTAGACCTCGGTTGCGCCATCAACGCCCATGGTGATTTGTTTGGCACGATTGGCGATCTCCTGCGAAGGTGCCTGGCCGGTCAGCAGCACTTTGCCCTGATAAGCCGTGGCGATGACGCGGGCATCGGTTTTAATCTGCTGATCTTTCGCCAGCGCGTTAGTGACGCGCAGCTCCAGGGTGCCGTCATCAACCTGCGTCCCTACCGAGCGGGGATCGGTCGCCGTTTTGGTGGCAACCGCTGCGCCGCCAGCCACAACCGCAACGCAGCCCTGCAGCAGCATGGCGGTTAACAGAATAGCTATAGCATTCAATGCTTTCATTCGTGCTCCTTCGGTCATTCCTGATGGGGAAAGAGAGTGTTATCGATCAGATCGCATAAGCAATTAACGGTGAGCATATGCATCTCCTGAATACGGGCGCTGCGGTGCGACGGAATGCGGATTTCCACATCCTGCGGACCCAGCAGTCCGGCGAGCTCTCCGCCATCATACCCGGTAAGCGCAACGATAGTCATATCGCGTGTTACCGCCGCTTCTACCGCCTTGACGATGTCGCGGGTGTTGCCCCGGGTTGAGATAGCCAGTAACACATCGCCTGCGTGTCCCAGTGCGCGTACCTGCTTGGCATAGATTTCATCATGCAGACGGTCGTTACCAATCGCGGTCAGCATCACGTTGTCGGCACTTAAGGCCAGCGCCGGTAAGCTGGGGCGTTCGGTCTCAAAACGGTTGATCATGCTGGCGGCGAAGTGCTGGGCATTGGCAGATGAAGCACCGTTACCACAGCTCAGGATTTTATTGCCATTCAGTAGCGACTGCACCAGCGTCATGGCCGCGCGCGAGATAGCATCGGGCAACGCCTCGGCTGCGGCAATCTGGGTTTGAATACTTTCGGTAAAACACGCTTTAATTCTTTCCTGCACACGACCACCTGGTTCTAAACGTCTGCATTAAAGGCATTCGGCAGCCACTCGAGCGCCGTGCCGGTAATGGCGATGATGTCGAAACGGCAATTCACTGTTTCAAAACTGCCGCCGCGTTGCGCCAGCCAGAGAGCGGCAGCGCGCAGCAGCTTTTGTTGTTTATTCCGGGTAACGCTGGCAAGTGCGCCACCGTAACGCGCATCGCGCCGGTAGCGGACTTCAACAAACACCCAACAGTGCCCGTCACGCATAATCAGGTCAAGTTCACCATTGCGAAAGTGAACATTGCTGGCGACCCATATCAGGCCAGCCTGCTCCAGATAGCGCCGGGCATCTTCTTCATGCCCGGCACCAATCTGACGGCGATTTAGTTGGCCGGTGCGATTTCGCCCCGACGATACTGGTTCCATGTCAACTTCCTGTTGATCACACAATCCGTGTCGGCGCTGAGCTTGCCGGTATTGCCATCCAGCGTAAAGCCAGGAGACTGACGCATCTGGTTGAAGTGATTCGCCAGCGTCCAGGCATCCATACCCATGGCATAGAGACGCACCAGCGAGTAGTCATTATTGAATGACTTTGAGGTCTGCTGCATCAGGCCAGGGTTGCTGCCGGAGAGCAGCGGAATATCGCTGAACTGCAGGCCATCCATTTCCAGACGGAAGTCCGGGCCGGCACCCGCCTGCGCGCTGCGCGAGCTGGCATACAGCGAAATGTTGCTGCGGCTGCCGGTGCGCATGGCAATCATAGGCTTGATCAGCTGCAGTTCATCCTGCGTGGAGACGATGTAGACCGCATCGACGCCGCCACCGCTGCTGGTGCTGACCACATCTGGCGTGCTCTGTTGCGGTGCCGGAATGGTCAGGCCCGCAATCGAAACACCCTGCGGCTCAGCAGGTGCAGCGTTCACCGGCGTACCCGATAAGCTGATGCCCGCACCGCTGTTGATGCCCTGTTTCAGCTCAGATGTCGAGCCAAATCGCTGCTGCATGACGGTGCTGCCACCCAGTTTCTGCCACTCCTGAGCAAAAGCGTTGGTGACGCGATCGCCCAGTCCGCTGCGCGGCACCAGCAACAGCGGCTGGCGTTTGCCCTGATCCCAGATATGGTGCGCGGCATCGCGCGCTTCGTCTTCAGGAGAAAGCGCAAAGTAGCAGATATTCGGATGGTTCTGGATCTTCTCCGGCTCATTGAGCGCAAGCACATTCAGTGGCGTCTGGCTGTTGGCGACCTTTTCAACGTTGCTCTTCAGCAGCGGGCCGACCACGATAGTCGCGCCATCCTGCTGAGCCTGCTGCATGACCTGCTCAATAGGCTGGCTGCTGGTGTCATAGACTTTGATCTGGGCGTTGCTGGCCGGTGCGGCAGTAGCAGGCTGAGACTGGGGCTGTGACTGAGGTTGGGTTGTGGTGTCAGCAGACTGCTGCGGCGCGCTGATGGGATCGGCAGCCGATCCCGCTGCAGCGGCAGGTTGCGTGCTGGCCGTCGCATCTGCAGCGGCAGGCTGGGCAGCAGCAGGCTGAGCGACCGGTGCGGAGACGCCGTTCTTCGCGTCGTTAAAGCCTTTCTGAATCGCATTCGCGAACACCTGCGCCTGGCCGTTCAGCGGCAGCAACAGCGCGATGATGCTGGTTGAGGCTTTGGTGTAGTTCTGCATCTGGCTTAGCTGCGTCGGCAGCGTTTTGGCCGCCGGGTTCTGTGGATAGCGGGTCTGCCAGTCTTTGATAGCTGACTTCAGCATCTCCGCATCCTGCGCGTTGGCGCGCCAGACCGCGAGCAGATCGAGCCAGCCCTGCAGCACATTTTCGTCGGCATTAATCACCAGGTTGCTGGCCTCCTGCGGCGACATCTGCGTCAGTGTCTGCCAGGTGGCGTCAATGTTGGCCTGATGATCGGTGCCTTTCAGCAGCGGCTCATGCGCAATATAGGTGCGCAGCAGTGAGAGTGAAGGGCGACCCTGGGCGCTGGCGATCTGCAGGCTGTAATAACGCGCCAGCTGATCCTGCGACAGCGAACCGGTTTTCACGGCAGCTAATAGCGGTTCAGCTTCTTTGGTTTTCTGCTGTGAAATCAGCAATTGCGCTTTCAGCAGCAGGGATTCCTGTTGCTGCGTCTCAGAGAGTTGCTGCGGCAACTGGCTCAGTTGCTGGGTCGCCTCAGGATACTTTCCTTCCTTCAACAGGGCGCGGATTGCGAGTAATTGCCAGTCGGTCTTGCTATCATCGCTGCTTTGCTGCGCTTGCTGCAGATAGTAAGCGGAGCTGGCGGTGACTGGCCCCTGAATATTGACGGTTGAGGTTTGCGGCCCCTGACCGCTACATGCGGCTAAAATCAGCCCAGCAAGAATGACAGGCAGAAAGCGTCCTGCTTTATGACGAACGACTTTTGAAGGAAGCATACTGTATCCAGTGATGTTTTTTTCAAGATGCTCAATATTAAATCGGCAATTCGGATGAAACAATGAAACAACTCGATCGGGCAGAGATTTCTGCCAGCACGCTCTACATCGTTCCAACCCCGATTGGTAATTTGGGTGATATCACCCAGCGGGCGCTGACGGTGCTTTCGAGCGTCGATCTGGTCGCTGCGGAAGATACACGTCATACCGGGCTGTTGCTACAACATTTCGCCATCAATGCGCGACTCTTCTCACTTCATGACCACAACGAGCAGCACAAGGCTGAACTGCTGTTAACGAAGCTGCAGGAGGGTCAAAGCATAGCCTTAGTTTCCGATGCTGGCACGCCGCTGATCAACGATCCGGGCTACCATCTGGTGCGTCGCTGCCGTGAAGCGGGTATTCGTGTGGTGCCGCTGCCCGGTGCCTGTGCTGCCATTGCCGCGTTAAGTGCTGCAGGACTGCCATCCGATCGTTTCTGTTACGAAGGGTTTCTGCCCGCCAAAACCAAAGGCCGCTGCGATGCGCTGCGGGCGCTGGTACAGGAGCCACGCACGCTGATTTTTTATGAATCGACCCACCGTCTGATCGACAGTCTGCAGGATATGGTGAGTGAGCTGGGGGCTGAACGCTACGTCGTGCTGGCGCGCGAGCTGACCAAGACCTGGGAGTCAATTTACGGTGCACCGGTTGGCGAACTGCTGGCCTGGGTGAAAGAAGATGACAATCGTCGTAAAGGTGAAATGGTGCTGATTGTTGAAGGGCACAAGGTCGATGACGAAGACGCGTTACCGGCCGATGCGCTGCGTACGCTGGCGCTGCTGCAAAAAGAGCTGCCACTGAAGCGCGCCGCTGCGCTGACCGCTGAGATCCACAGCGTGAAGAAGAATGCCCTCTATAAGTATGCGCTGGAGCAGCAAGAGGCGTGACAAATGCCGGCGAATGTCCTATTATCCCGCGCCGAAGCTGACCAGACAGTCGCCGCTTTGTCGTCGTCCTCACTTGTGGGGAGACGGGCAGAGGGGAGGAAAGTCCGGGCTCCATAGGGCAGGGTGCCAGGTAACGCCTGGGAGGCGCAAGCCTACGACCAGTGCAACAGAGAGCAAACCGCCGATGGCCCAGAAATGGGATCAGGTAAGGGTGAAAGGGTGCGGTAAGAGCGCACCGCGCGACTGGCAACAGTTCGTGGCACGGTAAACTCCACCCGGAGCAAGGCCAAATAGGGGTTCACAAGGTACGGCCCGTACTGAACCCGGGTAGGCTGCTTGAGCCAGTGAGCGATTGCTGGCCTAGATGAATGACTGTCCACGACAGAACCCGGCTTAACGGTCAGCTTCGACTTTTTACCAGAAACCCCGCCTCGGCGGGGTTTTTGCTTTTGCGGGCCTGGTGCAGGCAGCGATGAATGACTGTCCACGACGCTCTCTATGAAAAGAACGCGGCTTAACGGTCAGCGTCGACTTTTTACCAGAAACCCCGCCTCGGCGGGGTTTTTGCTTTTTGGCGCTAACAACATTTAACCGCGGCCGTGCGGTTCATCCCAGTCAAACGCCGGGCCCAGCGAAATGACGCCGCTCGGGTTGATGGTCTTGTGGCTGCAGTAGTAGTGATGACGGATATGCGGCAGATTGACCGTCTCCGCAATGCCCGGCATCTGATAGATATCACGCAGGAAACCGCTGAGGTTTCTGTAGTCACCGATCCGGTGACGATCGCATTTGAAGTGGGTCACATAGACCGGATCAAAGCGCACCAGCGTGGTCCACAAACGTAGATCCGCTTCGGTCAATTGATCGCCGGTGAGATAGCGATGCTGGCCCAGGATCTGCTCCAGCCGTGACAGCGAATGGAACAGCGCAGTGACGGCCTCATCGTACGCGGATTGCGACGTGGCGAAGCCCGATTTATAGACGCCGTTATTCACGGTGTCGTAAATCCAGCCATTCAGCTCATCAATCTTTTCACGCAGCGCAACGGGATAGTAGTCACCGGCACGGGCGCCCACCGCATCAAACGCACTGTTGAACATGCGGATGATATCCGCTGATTCATTGCTGACGATGGTGTTCTGCTGCTTGTCCCACAATACCGGCACAGTAACGCGGCCACTGTATTGCGGGTCGGCGTGCAGATAGAGCTGATAAAGGAACTCGTTCTGGTAGAGCTTATCGCCGGTCGCATCCTGGAAGGTGTCATCGAACGTCCAGCCATTCTCCAGCATCAGTGGATTTACCACGGAGACATCGATCATGCTGTCCAGACCTTTCAGCTGACGCATCAGCAGCGTGCGGTGCGCCCAGGGGCAGGCCAGCGAGACATAAAGATGATAGCGATCGCGCTCAGCGGCAAATCCCGCTTTACCGACCGGACCGGCGCTGCCATCCGACGTTACCCAGTTGCGAAAAGCCGATTCTGAACGCTTGAAACGTCCGCCGGTAGATTTGGTGTCGTACCAGGTGTCATGCCAGACACCGTCAATTAACTGTCCCATAATGGCTCCAATGCAAGCAGGGCGGGGAAATGTCCCCGCCCTGTTAAGTATATGTGGCAATACGCTTTATGTGAGATTAGCGCGCAATTGATGCCTGTGGTTTTCTTTTGCTGATCAGGCGATCAAGGCTGTATGCACCCGGGCCCACCAGACCTAACACCAGGAAACCACCTGCGATAGAGAGGTTCTTCATGAACATCAGCTGGTTTACGCCTTCTGCGAAGTTACTGTGAAACAGAAACGCGGTCAGGATGGTGAAGCCGGCAGTGAACAGGGCAGTAAAACGGGTCAGGAAACCAAACAGAATCGCCAGACCGCCGCCAAACTCCAGCAGGATAACCAGTGGCAGCATAAAGCCAGGGACGCCCATCGCTTCCATATATTGCTGAGTACCTGCATAACCGGTGATTTTGCCCCAGCCGGCCGTAATGAACAGGATTGGCATCAGGATACGAGCCACTAATAAACCAACGTCTTCGAATTTTTTCATCATTTACTCCAGCGCTATCAGGGATGCAGGGCAAGCTGCCCGCAGGGTTTATGCCCGCTGAAAGCAGTTCTGCATTCATTGGGTTGATAGCTGGAGATGATAATCGCGGCGTGGAAAGGTTGTAAGCGAGATATACTGTCAGTGTTCTTCAGAAATTCTGAAGAAGAAAAGCCGGCCTTTTCAGGACCGGCTTTAAGCGGGATTAACGCGGGGGAAGAGCAGACTTGATCATGCGCCAGGTGCTCCAGGCACCGAATCCCCGCTTCGCCCAGCGCAACAGCTTGCTCGGACTGCGAATGGAGTAAACGGCGAGCGCGCTGCTGCCAATGGCCAGATAGCGACGTAAGCTGAGGAAAGTAAACCAGCCGCGATCGTAGTGGGCGGTGCCTTCCAGCCAGTCACGCCGCGCAGCGCTTAAATCCAGCCGCTGCTGCTGCACATGCTTAAGCAGTTCATGGATGCGTTCTTCACGCTCGCGGCGGCTCATCAGCGCTGGTCCTCAAGCAAATTACGGTCTGTTTCCAGCTCTTTGCGCGTATGGTGCAACAGCGTGGACTGACGTGATTTGTGAAGCGTCCAGAGCCCGAAAATAACCGCCAGCAAAAACAGCGTACCGGTCGTGATGCCAATCGCCATCAGACGATATTGTGCATCGACTGCCCAGATGATCAGGACCATCAGGCTCATCAGACCAAATGCAGTGAACAGCATTGTCAGGCCAATCATCAACAGCATCTGTATCAGATTCGCTTTCTCATGCTCCAGTTCCACTACTGCCAGACGAACGCGTGTCTCAACCATGCCAACCAGCGTGGTAACGATACGCTGGCCGATGTTAATGACCCCTTTAGCCGGGCCGTGGTTCTGCTGTGAGTCGGCCATGGTTAGCGACGCGAAATGAGCATGCCGAGTGCGACGCCAATCGCTGCAGCGATACCCACACCATGCCATGGATTCTCACGCACGTAGCCTTCGGCTTTCTGCGCCGCTTCGCGCGTAGTCGCTGCGATGCGCTCGCCTGATTCGCCCAGACGCTCACGTGAGCTGTCCAGCGCATCACGCGCTTTACTGCGAAGTTTATCCAGCTCGCCTTTGGATTTTTCGGTGCTGCTGCTCAGCACTTCTTCCAGGGTGTCGGCAAGGTTTTTCAGTTCAGCACGCAAATGTTCCGATGATGTGTCTTTAGACATAAAATACTCCTTTAACATCAGTTGGTTAATTCCGATTAATAGGGCTCCGCCTGTAACTTTTTCAGCTCCCGGCGCGCTTCATCCAGTTTTTGTTGTCGTTTGGCAATCTTCTCCCTGTCATGGCCCTCTTCACGCTCTTCCCTGAGTGCGTGCTCACGCTCAGCCACTTTCTGCTTCTGAGCATTAATTCTTTCCAGATGGGCGGCTTCCAGCTTTTTATCGCTGCAATCAGCCCGGACTTCGGTCAGCGCGCGCTCCAGGCCGTTAACCCGGCGCTGGTTGTTATGCTTCTGCGCCATCCCGATTTCACGCTGAATATCCTGTTCTTTCTGTTCACAAAGCGATTCTGCTGCCAGCAGCGAACCCGACAGCGAAAGCAGCGCGACGCCCAGCAATACTTGATATTTCATCGGTCCTGAACCTTCCATTGCGACCTGATTCGTCATCACGCGTCAGGCATTATGCCTGCAGGTGCTGAAAATCGACTCTCGGTTAAGCATAGACACCGATAGTAAAAAGTTCAAAGAAGACCGGGAGATAGAGAGCCTTTCAGACCGCCACACCCTGCCGCGGCGGTCTGAAAGCAAAGAGAGGGTCAGATTACGCCAGAGAGAGGTGCTGAGCGTGATCGTGCTGAGCGACGATAAAGCCCTGCGGCAGAAGGCGGCGTAATACCTTCTGTGCGGCCAGGCTCTGCTCTTCACTGTCAAAATGAATGATCAGTGCGTCACCCGCAGGCGTGATGCTTTTGATACGGATCCCCTGCGCGCTTAATTGCTGATAGAGATAAAAGCCATCAGGCAGCGTTGCGCCAGCATGAGAAACCCGAATCTGCACCACCGTCTCGTGCTGCATCAGAGGAGGAACCACACAAAGCGCGGTCAGCGCAAGCGCGCCAGCAATCAACCACGGTATCCACCGTTTAGGAATAGCCTGCAGCAGTTTCATTACTCGGCTTTCCCGTTCTGATTCGCCTGACGCTTACGCCATAACACGACCAGCGACCCCACCAGGCCAAAGACCAGCAGCGCCAGCGGCAGCATCATCAGGAAGAACATCATCTCATCTTCATAACGACGGAAAATGGGGGTTTTACCCAGCGCAAAGCCGATAACGGTCAGAATGACCACCCAGAGGAAAGCACTCACCCAGTTGAAGAACTGAAAGCGGGCATTGCTGAGGCCTGATAACCCGGCGATGGTCGGCAGCAGCGTTCGCACAAAGGCGATAAAGCGGCCAATCAACAGGGCAGATAAGCCGTGACGGTGGAACATGCTGTGCGCGCGCAGATGATACTGGGCGGGAAGGTGAGAAAGCCATTTCTGTACCGTAGGCGTATTGCCCAGCCAGCGGCCCTGAATGTAGCTCACCCAGCAGCCGAGGCTGGCTCCGGTGGTTAAAACCAGAATCGTTAATGGGAAACTCATGGTGCCTTTGGCAATCAGAACGCCGACCAGAATCAGCAGACTGTCACCCGGCAGAAATGCGGCAGGAAGCAGGCCATTTTCTAAAAACAAAATCATGAACAGCACGCCGTAAATGGCCCATACCAGCGTGGGGTCGGAGAGGGTTTCGTAGTCCTGTTGCCACAGGGCATGCAGCAACGCTTGCAAAATATCCATCAATCATTCCTGAACATCATTGTTAAACATGTCCCACAGGGACTTAAACGCAGACCGGCATTTCGTTATAAATTTTAGGAGCGCAGCCTGGGCGGGGTTTTCCGGATCCTTCCAGAATTGATTGTTAAATCAGCGACTTTATAAAACCCTGTCGCAAAGGGTAATAAAAGGGCGATAACTGTAACAAAAATCGCCTGTCTGAGACAGGAAAACTCTCTGGCGAACAGGAGTTTTACCTTGTGAAACGGCGTGTAAAAAGGAGCTTTACATGACCTGACATTATTGCAGATTAACTGACCATCTCAGGGTGTTTTCAGGCACGTTTAGCGGGCGTTATTGGACCCATCAGGCAGGATGACCGGATTTTCACCAAACATGTAACGATCCACGTTAAATTCAAAATCATCCGCCGTCGCGTTAAACAGCATCTGTTTAGTATTTTCCAGATGTTGCCACATCGCCAGTTTGCTGGCGGCGGGATCTTTACGCATCAGCGCTTTAAGAATCTGATCGTGGTCGTCGCACCAGCTGAGAATGCTGCGCTGGTCGATATGTTCGTGAAGTTTAAGCCAGTAGGGATTGTGCAGACGATGCAGCCACATTTTTTCAACGATGGCGGCTAAGGCACTGTTCTGGGTGGATTGCGCAATACGCACATGAAACTGCATGTCCCACTCGGAGTCGCGGAAGTGATCCTCCTGGCGGGCTTTTTCCTGTATCGCCATCAGATCGATAATGTCCTGACGCGTTACCTGGGTGGCAGCGAATTCCGCCACGTTACTCTCAATCAGCTGGCGCGCCTGAAGTAATTCAAACGGACCAAAGGTGGCAAACTCGAGCTGGCTGCTGGTGGCGGCGATACGATTCTGCTGCTGGCTGGCAATGACGTGAATGCCTGAACCTTTACGGACCTCAACATAGCCTTCCACTTCCAGCATGATGATCGCTTCGCGGACGACGGTACGGCTCACTTCCATCTCTTCGGCAATCAGGCGCTCAGCAGGCAGTTTGTCACCCACCGGATAGATTCCGGTTTCAATGCGGCTTTTCAGCTCGCTGGCCAGCTGTTGATAGAGTCGACGGGATTCAGTGATGTCCATAGCACAATCCTGGTAGCAGACAGATAAGTTGTTATACCACTTCAGGGCGTGCGAGGAAATGGGCTGGCGCAAGCCAGCCCGGCAGATTAACTGCGAACAATGCTAGCCTGTGGAATAACCGCTTCAGTATTCAGCTCTGAAATCGGTTTATTTTTCAGGACCGTCCAGATAACAACGGCACCCAGCAGATCAAACACCGCCAGTGCGGCAAACAGCGGGCTGAAGCCCAGCGTATCGGCCAGGGCGCCGACAACCAGCGCAAATAGGGTGCTGGCGGTCCAGGCGGCCATGCCGGTTAAGCCGTTAGCTGTCGCAACTTCGTTGCGGCCAAAAACGTCTGACGACAGGGTGATCAGCGCGCCAGAGAGGGCCTGATGCGCAAACCCGCCGACGCACAGCAGACCAATGGCGACGTAAGGACTGGTGAACAGCCCGATGGTGCCCGGCGCTATCATTAACACTGCACCCATTGTCACCACCAGCTTACGGGAGACGATCAGGTTAACGCCGAACCAGCGCTGAAACAGCGGCGGCAGATAGCCACCCAGAATGCAGCCGAAATCCGCAAACAGCATCGGCATCCAGGCGAACATCGCAATCTCTTTCAGGTTGAAGCCGTACACCTTGAACATGAACAGCGGAATCCAGGCGTTGAACGTACCCCATGCCGGTTCTGCCAGAAAACGCGGCAGGGCAATGCCCCAGAACTGGCGGTTACGGATAATCTGCAGGGCCGACATTTTGCGGGTGTTGCCGGTCTGATGCTGCGCTTCCTGACCGGAGAGAATATAGTCGCGCTCTTCATCGCTCAGCTTCTTCTGCTGTTTCGGGTGCTTGTAAAACACCAGCCAGCAGAGCGCCCAGGCCATGCTCAGTACGCCGGTCATGATAAAGGCCATCTGCCAGCTGTGCGCCACGATCGCCCAGACCACCAGCGGCGGAGCCAGCATCGCCCCGATAGACGAACCGACATTAAAATAACCCACTGCGACGGAACGCTCTTTGGCCGGGAACCACTCACTGCTTGCCTTCAGTCCAGCCGGAATCATCGCTGCTTCAGCTGCACCGACGGCGCCACGTGCCAGAGCCAGGCCGCCCCAGCTGCCTGCCATCGCGGTTGCGGCACAGAATATTGCCCACAACACGGCAAACATGGCATAGCCGACTTTGGTGCCGAGAAGATCCAGCACATAACCTGCCACCGGTTGCATCAGCGTGTAGCAGGCTGAATAGGCCGCAATGATGTAGGAGTACTGCTGCGTGGTGATATGCAGCTCTGACATTAATGTCGGAGCCGCCACGGCAATGGTGTTACGGGTCAGATACCCCAACACTGTGCCGATCGTCACCAGTCCAATCATGTACCAGCGTAACCCTTTGATCTTACGCATCCTCTACCTCTTCCAGTTCTGTATGCGGTCTTGCCGCTGTTGTTATCTGGAGCGGGACAGCACGTGATGCAGCTCTGCTCACGCCCGCAGGTTCTGTGTGAGCAACCCTGTTATGACCTTGCCGTTATCTGAGTCTCTAACGACCTCATGATGGAGCGAGAGCCTAACTTGTTATACAACTTTAAAAGTTGAGAGCCATCACAAAAACCCTTTCTGCACTGTGGGATACTGGAAACCTGCGTAATGACAGCCATTTAGCGCGCTGCGGGCGACAGAAACGTCCATAGCGGCAGTCAGGGACCGCCGTTTATGTGAGCAGGATCGCAAATAAATCCGTAACGGACTAAAATTGGTATGATAACTTTGGGCCATCAGTGGTTCAGTCGATGAGGAAGCTTGTATGTCACGTTTCATGACCGAGGATTTTTTACTGGATAGCGAATTCGCCCGTCGTCTCTATCACGACTACGCGAAGGATCAGCCGATTTTCGACTATCACTGCCACTTACCGCCGCAGCAGATTGCCGAAAACTATCGTTTTGCTAACCTTTATGACATCTGGCTGAAGGGCGATCACTACAAATGGCGGGCAATGCGCGCCAACGGTGTGGCTGAAGCGTTCTGTACCGGTAACGCCAGCGATCGTGAAAAATTTGATGCCTGGGCACGCACCGTGCCGCACACCATCGGCAACCCGCTTTATCACTGGACCCACCTGGAATTGCGCCGGCCTTTCGGCATTACCGATACGCTGCTTTCTGAGAAAACCGCCGACAGCATCTGGCATCGCTGCAATGAACTGCTGGCGCAGGATAGCTTTACCACGCGCGGCATCATGCAGCAGATGAAGGTGAAGATGGTCGGCACCACCGACGATCCACTGGATGACCTGCGCCATCACCGCGCACTGGCAGACGATGCCAGCTTCAGCGTCAAGGTGCTGCCGAGCTGGCGTCCGGACAAAGCCTTTAATATCGAAGCCGACACCTTCCTGCCGTGGATCGCGATGCTGGAGCAGCTGACCGACATCAGCATGCAGCGTTTTGACGATCTGCGCCGCGCACTATATCAGCGGCTGGATCACTTTGCGGCTCACGGCTGTAAAGTTTCCGATCACGCGCTGGATGTGGTCTGTTATGCCGAGGCGGATGACGCCACGCTGGATGCAATCCTGGCGCGTCGTCGTAGCGGTGCCGCGCCGAACCCGCAGGAAACGGCCCAGTTTAAAACGGCGGTACTGGTCTGGCTGGGCAGCGAATATGCCCGCCGTGGCTGGGTACAGCAGTACCACATTGGCGCACTGCGCAATAACAACCCGCGCCAGTATCAGCTGCTGGGGCCGGATGTGGGCTTTGACTCCATCAACGACCAGCCGCTGGCGGAACCGCTGGCACGCCTGCTGGGCGCGCAGAATCTCAACAATGCACTGCCGAAAACTATCCTCTATTGCCTGAATCCGCGCGACAACGAAGTGCTGGCCACCATGGCGGGCAATTTCCAGGGAGAAGGTCAGGCGGGTAAAATGCAGTTCGGTTCAGCCTGGTGGTTCAACGATCAGCTGGACGGTATGCAGCGTCAGATGACGCAGCTGGCGCAGATTGGCCTGCTGAGCCGCTTCGTCGGGATGCTGACCGACAGCCGCAGCTTCCTCTCCTACACCCGCCACGAATATTTCCGCCGGTTGCTGTGCCAGATGATTGGCCGCTGGGTAGAGCAGGGTGAAGCCCCCGCCGATGAAGCGCTGTTAGGTCAGATGGTACAGAACATCTGCTTTAACAACGCCCGCGATTACTTCGGTATCGAGCTGGGAGCCTGATAATGAAAAGGCTAAACCGCCACGACTTTCCCGGTGCAGTCTATCGCGACCGGGTGATCCAGTTTGGCGAAGGCAATTTCCTGCGCGCCTTTATCGACTGGCAGATTGACTGGCTGAATGAACATCAGGGCACCGATGCCGGGATCGTGGTGGTGCGGCCACGCAACCGTGAAGTCAGCGACAGCCTGAACCAGCAGGATGGCCTCTACACCACGCTGATCCGCGGACTGAACGATCAGGGCGAGCAGGTCAGCGAAACCCGGCTGATCCGCAGCCTCAACCGTGAAATCCAGCCCTGGCAGCAGTTCGGCGAATTTATGGCGCTGGCCCGGAATCCTGACCTGCGTATGGTCTTTTCCAACACCACTGAGGCGGGCATCACTTTTGTCGGCACGGACCAGCTCACCGATCAGCCTGCCAGTAGCTTCCCGGGCAAACTGACGCAACTGCTGTGGGCGCGCTATTCACACTTCAATGGGGCCAGCGATCGGGGCTGGCTGGTGGTGCCGTGCGAGCTGATTGACCATAACGGCGACGCGTTGCGCGATCTGGTTCTGCGCTACGCCGATCACTGGCATCTTCCATCCGAATTTAAAACCTGGATTCATCAGCACTGTGCTTTCTACAACACCCTGGTTGACCGCATCGTTACCGGCTTCCCGGCGGAAAGCGAGCAGCTGCAACGTGAGCTGGGTTATGAAGATCGCTATCTGGTGGCGGGTGAAGTCTACTATCAGTTTGTTATTCAGGGGCCGTCGGCGCTGTTCAGTGAGCTGAAGCTGGCGGCGCTGTCGCCGCAGGTCCGGCATGTGGATGACATTGCGCCCTATAAAGCGCAGAAAGTGGCCATCCTTAATGGCGCGCATACCGCGATGGTGCCGGTGGCGTTTCTGGCCGGGATTGAGAGCGTGGGTGAGGCGATGGCCGATCCGGCCATTGCCGGATTTGTGGACAACCTGCTGCGTTACGAAGTGATCCCGACGCTGGATCTGCCGACAAACGAACTGCACGCCTTTGCCGATGCGGTTCAGCGGCGCTTCCGCAATCCGTTCATTCGTCACGCGCTGCTGTCGATTGCCCTCAACGGCATGACCAAATTCCGCACCCGTCTCCTGACGCCACTGCTTGCCGCACATCAGCAAACCGGTGAATGGCCGACACACATCACGTTTGCGCTGGCGGCGCTGATTGCTTTCTACCGCGGTGAGTCAGCCGGAAAAAGCTGGCCGTTACAGGATGAGCCGCAGTGGCTACAGCGCTACGCCGACGGCTGGAAAGCGGTTGATGCGGACCAGATGTCGCCGCAACAGCTGGTGCACGCTGTGCTCAGCGACGCGCAACACTGGGGCGAAGATTTAACCCGTCAGCCCGGACTGGCTGCGGTTGTTACCCGACACCTGCAAAATATCATCGCTCACGGAATGCGTGAGGCGCTGAGCCAACTGAGATAACGCTATGCAAGATGCAATCAAAATTGATCCCCGCGACAACGTCGCCGTGGCGTTACGTGACCTGGATGCGGGCGCCACGATAGCGCTGCCGCCACTGAGCGTGGCGCTGCAACAGGCCGTGGGACGCGGGCATAAATTTGCCCTGAAGCCTATCGCGCAGGATGAGCTGGTAATCAAATATGGGCTGCCAATTGCCCATGCCACACAACCTGTGGCCGCCGGTGAGGTCATCCATTCGCAGAACGCCCGCACTAATCTCAGCGATCTGGATCATTATGCGTATCAGCCCGATTTTGTGACGCTGCCACCGCAGCCGGGTGACCGTGAGGTGCAGATCTACCGTCGCGCTAACGGCGAAGTCGGCATCCGCAATGAGCTGTGGATCCTGCCGACCGTTGGCTGCGTCAACGGGATTGCACGTCAGATCCTGCAGCGTTTCCTGAAAGAGACCCAGGAGGCAGAAGGCATTGACGGTGCATTCCTGTTCAGCCACACCTTCGGCTGCTCGCAGCTGGGGCAGGACCACGAAAACACCCGCACCATGCTGCAGAATATGGTGCGCCATCCCAACGCGGGCGCGGTGCTGGTGATTGGTCTGGGTTGTGAGAACAATCAGGTCGATGCCTTCCGCGATACGCTTGGCGCGTTCGAAAGTGACCGGGTCGAATTTATGGTCTGCCAGCAGCACGATGACGAGGTGGAAGCCGGGCTGGAGCGTCTGCATGCGTTGTATGAAAAAATGCGCCACGACCGGCGCGAGCCAGGCAAGCTCAGCGAGCTGAAGTTTGGTCTGGAGTGCGGCGGCTCAGACGGTTTTTCAGGTATCACTGCCAACCCGCTGCTGGGGCGTTTCTCAGATCAGATGATCGCTAATGGCGGCACGACCGTGCTGACCGAAGTGCCGGAGATGTTTGGCGCAGAGCGGATTCTGATGAGCCGCTGCCGCGACGAAGAGACCTTCGGCAAAACGGTGGCGATGATCAACGACTTTAAACAGTACTTTATCGATCACCAGCAGCCGATCTACGAGAACCCGTCACCGGGTAACAAAGCGGGCGGCATCACCACGCTGGAAGAGAAGTCGCTGGGCTGTACCCAGAAAGCAGGGCAGAGCCAGGTGGTCGATGTGCTGAAGTATGGCGAGCGGTTAAAAACGCCGGGGCTGAATCTGTTGAGCGCACCGGGTAATGATGCAGTTGCCACCAGTGCGCTGGCCGGAGCCGGTTGCCACATGGTGCTGTTCAGTACCGGACGCGGCACACCGTATGGGGGTTTTGTGCCGACGGTGAAGCTGGCGACCAACACGCCGCTGGCGGAGAAAAAACCGCACTGGATCGACTTTAATGCCGGACGGTTGATCGAGGGGATGAGCATGGATGCGATGCTGGAAGATTTTGTCGACAGCATTGTGGCAATTGCCAGCGGTCAGCAGACCAACAATGAGAAAAACGATTTCCGCGAGCTGGCGATTTTCAAAAGCGGTGTGACGCTCTAAACAAAAACGACCCGCCAGAGTGCGGGTCGTTTCAAATCGTTGATAAAATCTGGCCGGTTGCAGGACCTACGTTTTGCGTTGTTCAAAAAATGCTCATGGCGTTTTTATCCGGGGGGCGGACCGCTTATCCTGCTCTGCCCGTATTCCCTGCGCTTTAAGGCGAAGAGAATGTCAGACACAAAGAAACATCTTTTCGATCGCCTGGACTTAATTTTCCTTGTTTGCGAGCTATTGATGTGTGTAGTCTACCCACATCAATACGCACGCTGGAGGTTTATATGGGTGAAGTAGCCACAAAACCAACGAAAAACATCAACGTCACTATCGACACGAAACTGGCCCTGGAAGCGCGTGAAGCAGGGATTAACTTCTCTCAGACACTTGCTAAAGCGGTGCGCGCAGAGCTGAAATCTCTCGCAGCAGAACGCTGGAAACATGAAAACGCGGACGCTATCGACTATCTGAACCAGCTCAGTGACGAGCATGGCCTTTTCTCTGACGAACACAGGACGTTCTGATGCAGTTTGACGTTTACAGGAACACCGGGAAGGCGGAGATATACCCATTAGTTTTGGACGTTCAGAGCGATATCATTGGCCGGCGGAAAACCCGGATGGCTATTCCTCTGTTCCCGCATGAGAACTACAAAGGGCCACGTGCTGAACGGCTAACGCCAATTCTGGTCATAGAGGGGCAAAAATACGTGATGATGACCCACGAAATGGCGAGTGTACCGGAAAAGGCGCTACGCGAAGACGTGGAGAACATCAGCGGTCAGGCGGTGGTGATAAAATCTGCCCTCGATTTTCTGTTTGATGGTATCTGAAACCTTACTGAAAGGGCTGGTTTTAAGACACACGTTAAACCATATCGTGTTTATCACACCCTAACGTGTCCGCCATTTGAAATCCTGCCCGCTTTAAAGGACAGGCAGTATGCCAAAAACGTCAGGTCGCGCCCGGCTACCCATTGCCTGGTGATTCAGGCATTGAAGCGACCTTCTTGTTATCGGCTTATCAGGGTGAAACAGGCGTAAGACCCAAATCTGAATTCAAAAATGTAATCAGTTAACGAATTCAGTCGGTACTTGGTTCAGGCAAGGCGCAAAGGCTTACTGTGAGCCGTCCAGGGCCATATACCGACTAATCGTCTTTTTGTCTTCCAGAATCAGGCCCGGCTGGTTTCGCGCTCCGCTTCTGCCTGACAGACCGCGGCGGTAAACAGAATATCCGTTGAGGAGTTCAGCGCGGTTTCCGCTGAATCCTGCAGGACGCCGATAATAAAGCCCACGGCCACCACCTGCATCGCCAGATCATTCGGAATGCCGAACATATTGCAGGCCACCGGGATCAGCAGCAGCGAACCGCCCGCCACGCCCGATGCACCACAGGCACAGAGTGACGCCACCAGACTCAGCAGAATCGCCGTCGGCACATCAATGCTGATCCCCAGCGTATGCACCGCCGCTAGCGTCAGCACGGTAATGGTGATCGATGCACCCGCCATACTGATGGTCGCGCCCAGCGGAATCGACACCGAATAGGTATCCTCATCCAGATCCAGACGTTTCGCCAGCGCCATATTCACCGGAATGTTGGCGGCAGAACTGCGGGTAAAGAAGGCGGTCACGCCGCTTTCACGCAGGCAGGTGAAGACCAGCGGATAGGGGTTACGACGGATTTTCCAGAACACCAGCAGCGGGTTTACCACCAGCGCCATCAACACCATGCAGCCCAGCAGCAGCGCCAGCAGATGGGCATATTGCCACAGCGCGCCAAAGCCGGTTGAGGCCAGAATCGACGCCACCAGACCGAAAATACCAACCGGGGCGCAGCGGATGACGCAGCGCACCAGCCAGGTCACCGCCTCAGAGGCATCGTTGAGAAAGGCACGGGTGCTGTCACTGCTGTGACGGAACGCCAGCCCCAGGCCAATCGCCCATACCAGAATGCCGATGTAGTTCGCCTGCATCAGAGCCGTGATCGGATTCGACACCATGCTCATCAACAGTCCACGCAACACTTCGGTAATGCCGGAAGGGGGAACGATTTCCGTGCTGCCCACCGCCAGCGTCAGCGTTTGCGGGATCAGATGGCTGAAGACCACCGCGACGACCGCCGCGAAAAAGGTGCTCAGCAGATAGAGCATGATGATTGGCCGGATATTGGTTTTCTGGCCCTGCTGGTGGTTGGCAATCGAAGCGATTACCAGTACCAGAACCAGCAATGGCGCGACCGCTTTCAGCGCACTGACAAACAGTTCACCCAGCAGACCGACCGCCAGCGCGGCATCGTGTGAAATCCAGGCGAGCGCCACACCGGCGATCAGCCCAATCATGATTTGCTTCACCAGGCTTCCGGCGAGCAGTGTGCCCAGACGTGCGGAGAGAGTTTTCTGCATAATATTTTCTATATTTTGTCGCGGATGTAGTTTCAGACGCGATGTTTTACATCGGCTAAAACGGTTTGCCCGGCGGAGTATAAGGAAATGACAGGCTGAGAAAAGAGAAAGTTCTGTCGCTGTGGCACAGGTCAGGTTTTTATTATGCTGGATAGTGGAAGTGTGACAGAGAGATGAAATGGCGTGACAGGCTGCCACAAAATAAAACAGGGGCATCCGCTGCCCCCGCAGGTAATTATGGTGCGAGCTTTTTCTGGTCTCTTTTGCGGTTAACCCAGGCGTTGATCAGCAGGGTAGACGCCAGAATGGCACCGACTACACCCAGTGAGATCCCGACCGGGATATGGTAGAGGTCGACAATCAGCATCTTGAAGCCGATGAACACCAGCACAATCGCCAGGCCATACTTCAGCATCGAGAAACGTTCCGCCACGTTCGCCAGCAGGAAGTACATGGCACGCAGGCCCAGGATAGCGAACAGGTTTGAGGTCAGCACGATGAACGGGTCGGTGGTCACGGCGAAGATCGCCGGGATACTGTCGACGGCAAAGATCACGTCGCTGAGTTCCACCATAATCAGCACCAGCAGCAGTGGGGTCGCAAACAGCACGCCGTTTTTGCGGGTGAAGAACTTCTCGCCGTCGAGATCGTCGGTCATGCGTAAATGCTTACGCAGCCAGCGCACCACAGGCTTGTCGCCGACCGCACCGTCATCCTCTTTCGCCAGCGCCATTTTCACGCCGGTAAACAGCAGGAAGGCACCGAAGACATAGAGGATCCAGCTGAACTGCGTGACCAGCCAGCTACCCGCGAAGATCATGATGGTACGCAGTACGATAGCGCCCAATACGCCGTAGATCAGCACGCGGCGCTGCAGATTAGCCGGAATAGAGAAGTAGCTGAACAGCATCAGCCAGACGAAGACATTATCGACCGCCAGCGCTTTTTCCAGCACGTAACCGGTCAGAAAGGCGAGCGTCTGCGTATTAGCCACTTCACGTCCTGCGCTACCCTCCAGATACCACCAGAAGGCGGCGCTGAACAGCAGTGAGACAGAAACCCAGATCAGCGACCAGACAGCCGCCTGTTTGAAAGACATGGTCTGCGCGCCGCGGCGTCCCTGCAACAGCAGGTCGATAGCCAGCATGATCAGCACCACAACCGCAAAGCTGCCCCACAGTAGAGGCGTACCCACAGTTTGCATATTCGTATCCTGTCTTAAAAATAAAAAAACGGCTGAAGTCAGAAGACGTCAGCCGCTTATTTTTGTGTAAGCAAACCTCGCCTTCCGGCAAGGTCTCACTTACAACACAGAAATGGATTCCGGGTTGCCTGATGACCGGATGCTTGCGCAACGTAATGACGATCAATCAGCTTACAAGTTACTCCCCTTTGCAGGAGGGTAAGTTACGGTCTCGCCGCACAGGAAGCAACACCTCGCAGACATATTTAGAAATATTTACACAGCCGCCCGATCGGCCGGGAAGATCACGCCGGTCTGACGGCGGATTTCAGTCAGCAGTGCGGCGGTAATGCGCGAAACCTCAAGTCCCGGATGGTCCACCTGGCGCTGCTCAACCAGCCGGGCAAATGCGGCCGCTTCATACAGCATGGTATTGATATGCTGCGGCTGGCTCAGCGCCTGCTTTTCCGCACCGCGAGGGATAAAGGTCAGCTGCTGGCACTCCGATAGCTTTTCAATGACCAGCGCGCCCGCCTCCCCCTGAATCTCGCTGGGCAGGCTGGAATCGCTCACCTTTGAATGCAGGATCGTCACGTCGAAGTCGCCGTAGCTCAGCACGACGACGCCATGCGCATCCACGCCGCTCGCCAGCAAGGTCGCGGTGGCCTGCACACGATCCGGCTCGCCCCACAGCGCCACCGCCGAGGCCAGGCAGTAATACCCGATATCCATCACCGAGCCATTTGACCAGCGCGGATCAAAGGTATTGGGGTTCTCGCCGTTAAGATAGCGCGGATAACGTGAGGAGTACTGACAGTAATTCAGCAGCGCTTTTCGCAGTTTGCCCACGTCAGGCAGCGCCTGCTGCAGCCGCAGGAAATTCGGCAGGCTGGCGGTTTTAAACGCCTCAAATAGCACCACCTGATGCTCACGGGCGCAGGCGATCATCTTCTCTGCTTCCGCCAGATTCGAGGCCAGCGGTTTTTCGCAAATGACATGCTTGCCGTGCGACATAAACAACAGCGCCTGCTCGCAGTGCAGGGCATTGGGACTGGCAAGATAGACCGCATCAATCTCCGGGCTGGCGGCCAGGGCGTCCAGTGAAGTGAAGGTCTGTTTGCAGGGATAATCGGCAATAAAGCCGTCAGCCTGTTGCTGACTGCGTGAATAGACCGCGCAGAGCTTCATCGCTCCGGTTTCATGAGCGGCATCAATAAACTGGCGTGTAATCCAGTTTGTTCCCACAATGGCAAAACGAATCACGTCATCTCTCCGGCAGCGGTAAAGCGGCAGAGTAACATCTCACCGACGCGGTGCAAGCGCGCCGGGCAGGCAGGGATTGATCCTGCGATCCGCATTCCAATACTATGCGGAAGCGATAATAAACAGGCATCAACCAGGGAGCACAGGTGAAAGCAAGTAAGCACGCATTAAACTGGACCACATTGCTGATTGCCATTCCGGTCGGGTGTGCGGCGTCGCTGGTGACGCTGGCTTTTCGCGGCGTCATTGAGCTGATCAACCATCTGCTGTTTGCCCGCAGCGGCGACATTACCGAATCACTGCATCTCTGGCCGTGGATCTTCTGGCCGCTGCTGGTGGGCGCAGGCGGGGTGCTGGCGGGCTATTTCCTGCGTTATGCGGTAGCCATCGAGCAGCAGCAGACGGTGAAAACGGATTACCTTGAAGTGATCAACGCCCGGCTCGACGCGGTGCCGACCAAAACCTCGCTGTTCCGCGCCTTGTCGTCGATTGCCAGTATCGGCAGCGGTGCGTCGATCGGTAAAGAGGGGCCGATGGTGCAGCTCTCGGCACTGTGCGGCAGCGCGATTGGCCGCCTGTTACCGTCCTCGCTTAACCTGAAAAACAGTGACGTGGTGGCGATGGCGGCCGCGGCAGGCCTCGCGTCGGTCTACCATGCGCCGCTGGCCTCCGCGATTTTCGTCGCGGAGATCGCCTTCGGCATTTCCGCGTTGCAGCGGCTGATCCCCCTGATCATCGCCTCGGCAACGGCGGTGATGACCATGTGGACGCTGGGCTTTCGCAGCGCGCTCTATCCGCTGGCGGAGGCGAGCTTCGCCATGGATCTCAGCAGCCTGCTGATGACGGTAGTGATTGGTCTGAGCGCCGGACTGGCGGGCTGGATGCTGATTAAGTGCATCGCCCGTAGCAAAATGATGTTCAGCCAGGTTGCCTCGCTGCCCGTGCGTCTGGGCGTGGGCGGCTTTGCGGTAGGCTTACTGGCGCTGATCTCCACCGATATCCTCGGCAACGGCTATGAAGTCATCGTCAAAGTGATGGCGGGCAACTATCTGCTGCCGGGGCTGCTGCTGTTGCTGTTGCTGAAAACCCTCGCCACCAGCCTGTCGGTGGGATCGAACGCGGTCGGCGGACTCTTCACACCTTCGCTGCTGATTGGCGCACTGCTTGGCGTCATCATTGCCACGGTGGGGGCAGCGCTGCATCTGCCGCTGGGTAATGTGCTGCTTTATGCCGCGATTGGCATGGCGGCGGTGCTGGCGGCAGTCAGTCAGGCGCCGTTGATGGCGATGCTGATGGTGCTGGAGATGACGCTTAACAGCAGCCTGCTGTTCCCGCTGATGATCGCCACCGTGCTGGCTTCAATGGTGGTCTATCGCCTGCAATCGGCCAGTACCTATCCAGTAGTGAGTCATCATTTCAGCCGTTCAGAGGCGAAATATGATTTCGATAACATGCGCATTGCCGAGTTAATCATTCCCGGTGCGGCGCTGCAGCCGGAAGAGTCAGTGGGGCAGGCGCTGGCGGTCAGCTCGCTGAAGCGTGAACGCTACGTCTATGTCATTAATGCCGCCGGCGCTTTCCTCGGCGTGGTGTCGATTCATGAGATTTCGCGCCGGGTGCTGGCGCAGGAGATCACCCTCGATTCACCGGTGCAGTGCGTGATGGATCAGGATTTCCCGGTGGTGTTTGAGAATCAGAGTATGCGCGAGGGCTGGGAGGCGTTTGCGGCGGTCACGCTGGAGCGACTGCCGGTGCTGAACAATCCCCGGGAGCGACGCTTTCTGGGGGCGCTGACCAAAACCAGCCTGATTCAGAAAGCGCAGGAGTTTCTTTAAGCTGCGTTGCCGCGCATCGCCTGGTCAGTCATCCAGAGTCGCGCATCAAATTCGAGCTGGTGGTAATCCGGCTCCATATGGCAGCAGAGCTGATAGAACGCCTTATCGTGATCTTTCTCTTTCAGGTGCGCCAGCTCATGCACCACGATCATCCGCAGAAACGGCTCTGGCGCGAGGCGGAAAAAGGTCGAGATGCGGATCTCCGCTTTCGCCTTGAGTTTACCGCCCTGAATCCGTGAGATGGCCGTGTGCAGGCCAAGTGCGTGTTTCATCACCTTAATCTTGTTATCCCACATCACTTTGCTGATCGGTGGTGCGTTGCGCATATAGCGGCTTTTCAGCGCCTGGGTGTAGTCATACAGCGCTTTATCACTCATCACGTCGTGGGTGTCGGGATAACGTTCCTGCAGAAACGCACCTAAGCGCTGATGGGTAATCAGCGTCTGAACCTGCTCAAGCAGAGGGGCAGGATAGCCCTGAAGGTAGATCAGTGAGGACATTAGGGATTCCAGGCGAAAGACAGTATACTGCGCCCCCGTTTTTGGGGCGAAAATCAACCAAAGTGTACCACGCCGGAGAATTCATGAGCCAACTTGAACTGAACGATCGCACACTGATCCTGCATCGCTTCCCGCAGATGCGTGACGAAAGTCCATTACAAGCCTGGGATGCGGCTGATGAATATCTGTTACAGCAGGCGCTGCCGGGAGGACCGGTGCTGGTCTTCAACGACAGTTTCGGGGCATTAACCTGCGCCCTGAGTCCACGCACCGTCTGGCACGTCAGCGACTCCTGGCTCAGCCAGCAGGCCGCCCGTCAGAACCTTTCCTTTAATGGGCTGGATGACAGCGACGTACATTTTGTTGATAGCCTGGCTGAACTGCCGGCGGCTCCGGCGGCGGTGCTGATTAAGATACCGAAAACGCTGGCGCTGCTTGAGCATCAGCTGCGTGCCATTCGCGAAGTCGTCACACCTGATACGGTGATTCTGGCGGCGGCGCGCGCCAAAGAGATCCATAACTCGACTCTGCAGCTGTTCGAACAGATCATCGGTGAAACTAAAACCTCACTGGCGTGGAAAAAAGCGCGTCTGATTTTCAGCCAGTTCAGCAAGCCTGCACTGCGTGAGGCGACGCCGACGCTGGTCTGGCCGCTGGATGGCACCCCTTACCAGATTCACAACTACGCCAACGTCTTCTCACGTTCGTCGCTGGATATCGGCGCACGGCTGTTTGTGCAGCATCTGCCGGAAAACATTGAGGGTGAGATTGTCGATCTGGGCTGTGGCAACGGCGTGGTAGGGCTGGTGGCGCTGGAGCAGAATCCGCAGGCCGAAGTGCATTTCCTTGATGAGTCTTATATGGCGGTCGCCTCCAGCAAGCTTAACGTGGAAGTAAACCGCCCTGACGATCTGTCGCGCTGCCAGTTCCTGGTGAACAACGTGCTGAGCGGCTATCCGTCAGATCGGCTGCATGCGGTGCTGTGCAACCCGCCGTTCCATCAACAGCACGCCGTCACCGATCATCTGGCATGGCAGATGTTCCGCGATGCGAAACGCTGCCTTCAGTATGGCGGCGAGTTGCGCATTGTCGGCAACCGCCACCTCGATTATCACCACAAGCTGAAGAAGCTGTTCGGCAACTGCACGCTGATCGCCTCTAACCAGAAGTTTGTGGTGCTGCGCGCGGTGAAAATGCGCTAGTCAGACCGTTAACGCCAGCTGCGTCGCCTGCGCAATCGCGCGGCGCGCATCCAGCTCCTGCGCTACGTCTGCCCCACCTATAACCGTCACCACCTGTCCCTGTGCACGCAGCGCGGCTTCCAGTTCGCGCTGCGGCTCCTGTCCGGCACAGATAATGACGTTATCCACCGCCAGCAGCAGCGTTTCGCCGTTGCGCCGCAGATGCAGGCCGCTGTCATCAATCGCCAGATACTCCACGCCGCCCCACATCTCCACGCCGCGCGCCTGCAGACTGGCGCGATGGATCCAGCCGGTGGTTTTTGCCAGGCCGGCACCGGGTTTCCCCGTCCTGCGCTGCAGCAGCCAGATTTGCCGTAACGCGGCAGGCGGCTCAGGTTTCACGATGCCACCGCGCTGCGTCAGGCTGTGGTCGATGCCCCATTCGGCGTAAAATGCCGCCCGATCCTCGTCATGGGAAGGCTGTGACAGATACTCCGCCACATCAAAGCCAATCCCGCCCGCGCCGATAATCGCTACCCGTTTACCCACCGGGCGCTTATCGCGCAGCACCTCAAGATAGCTGAGCACGCTGGGATGATCGATGCCCGGAATATCGGGCGTGCGCGGCTGGATGCCGGTTGCCAGCACCACTTCATCGGCGTCACACAGCTGATCCGCCGTGACCCGACAGCCGGTTTTAACCGTCACGCCCGCTGCCGCCAGCTGATTGCGGAAATAGCGCAGGGTTTCGCTGAACTCAGATTTGCCGGGAATCTGCCGGGCAATATTGAACTGGCCGCCAATGTCGGGCGCGGCTTCATAGAGCGTCACCTGATGACCGCGCTGCGCTGCCTGCAACGCAAACGCCATTCCGGCGGGACCGGCACCTACCACCGCCAGCCTGCGCGGTGCGATGGTGGCAATGACCGGCATCAGCGACTCATGACAGGCGCGCGGATTGACCAGACAGGAGGTGATCTTCCCGGCAAACACCTGGTCGAGGCAGGCCTGGTTACAGGCAATGCAGGTGTTAATGCTGTCGGGTTCACCGCGCTGCGCTTTGCTGACAAAAGCAGGATCGGCGAGGAAAGGGCGCGCCATCGAGACCATATCGGTGCAGCCCGACTGCAACAGCTCTTCGGCAACGGCGGGGTGGTTAATGCGGTTGGTGGCGATCACCGGCACAGACACGTGGGCTCGCAGGCGCTGCGTTACCCAGGCAAAGGCTGCGCGCGGCACGCAGGTAGCGATGGTCGGGATGCGCGCCTCGTGCCAGCCAATGCCGGTATTGAACAGCGTGACGCCACACTGCTCCAGCTCGCCCGCCAGCAGCAGCGTCTCCTCCAGCGTGCTGCCCTCTTCGATCAGGTCGAGCATCGACAGCCGGAAGATGATGATAAAGGCGTCGCCGGTTGCGGCACGCACCGCGCGGGTAATTGCCAGCGCGAACTGCATCCGCTGGCGGAAGTCGCCGCCCCAGCGATCGGTGCGCTGATTGGTGTGCTTCACCAGAAACTGATTAATCAGGTAGCCTTCGGAACCCATAATCTCCACGCCATCGTAGCCCGCCTGCTGCGCCAGACGGGCACAGCGGGCAAAGTCCTCAATGGTCTGTTCAATCGCCGCCTCACTCATCGCCTGTGGCGTGAACGGGTTAATCGGGGCCTGACGTGCCGAAGGCGCAACCAGATCGGGCTGATAGCTGTAACGGCCGGTATGCAGGATCTGCAGGGCGATTTTGCCCTGATGCTGATGCACCGCCGCCGTGATCTGACGATGCCAGCTGCACTGCGCCTCATCGGTAAGCATCGCGCCATGCGCGGTGGTGACACCCTGCGCATTGGGCGCAATGCCGCCGGTGACGATCAGCGCGACGCCTTCACGCGCCCGCTCGCCATAGAACGCCGCCAGCCGGGCTGCGCCATCCGGATGCTCTTCCAGACCGGTGTGCATCGATCCCATCAGAAAGCGGTTTTTCAGTTGAGTAAAGCCAAGATCCAGCGGCGTAAACAGCGCAGGATAATCAGGATTGACGGACATGATAGTCACTCACAGTTAAGTGGTCGGATGAGTTTACTCTAGCCACTTCTGCGTTAAAAAAAAGTGAAAGAATGTCAGGGTGTGAGTGAAATCATAAACATCGGTGGGGAAAGGCGAATGAGTGGGAGCAGGGAGGTTGTGCGTTACGCAGCACCGCCATCTCCTGCATCGCTTTTGATGTTCAGACCGATTAACCGGCTCTGAAACCGCTAACGCCGCCGGATCCACGAATAGCGTGAGCGATAGCCGCTGCCATGGTGAGTATTAAAGCGGTAGCTTGATCCGCTCTCAGCCATGCAGTAGGTGCAGACATTCACGTTATCAATCTGCGCGGCCGGGACGCCCGCGTTCACCAGCAACTGCGTCGCCAGCGCAGGCAGATCGAACCAGACGCCCTGCTGGTGAGCAGAGGCCTGAGTACGCTGCGCCAGCGGGTTGACCGGCTGCTTCTGGTGCCAGCGCAGCCCGAGGGCAAACGCCGGGTTCTGCGCTATCGCCGCCAGTTGCGGTTCGGCCAGTTCATAGCAGCAGGGGCCCATCGCCGGGCCGATGGCCACCACCAGATCCTGCGGCTCACAGCCCTGCTCGCCCAGTTTTTCCACGGCGCGGGTCAGCACGCCCGCCAGCGTGCCCTTAAGTCCGGCATGCACCGCCGCCACGATTCGCTTATTGCGATCGGCGAACAGCACCGGCAGGCAGTCAGCGGTATAAACCGCCACCGGGCGCGTCCCGCTGCCGATTACACCATCTGACTCGCAGCTTTTCGGCGGGATGTTCTCAATGTCGGTGACCACGGTCGCGCTGTGGCGCTGATGGCCCCAGGCGGCATCGGCGGGAGGCGGCTCACCGGCGGGCTGAAACGCATAATCGAGCCACTCCAGCGAATCGAGCAATGGCGAGCGCGGGATCACGGCCATAAGAATCTCCTGTTATAACAGCGTGCGTTGGGCTGCCCACAGCTTACGTTAACTGCTACATTTTTGAAGCTTCTCCTCAGACCTTTATCACCTTAAGGATGAAATGATGAAAACCTCCGCAAAACTCGCTGCATCCGGACTGGTCGCATTGCTGCTGACCGGTTGCGCCTCGTCGTCACATCAGACCGCACAACAGCAGCTCGGCCAGCAATCGGTGCTGGCGCTGAACTGGTTCCAGCAGTCTGGTGAATATCAGGCGCTGACCTGGCAGGCGTTTAACACCGCGCGCATGGCGTTTGATCAGGCACCGTCGCTGACCGGCAAACCCAAAGCGGTGATTGTCGATCTGGATGAAACCATGCTGGATAACAGCGCCTACAGTGCATGGCAGGCGAAGAACGGCCAGCCGTTCAGCAGCAAAACCTGGTCAGCCTGGACGCAGGCGCGTCAGGCGAAAGCAGTGCCGGGTGCAGTAGAGTTCGCACGTCATGTGACAGAGAATGGCGGTACGCTGTTCTATGTGTCGAACCGCGATCAGAAAGATTACGCCGCCACGGTCGCCAATATGCAGCAGCTCGGCTTCCCGAACGTCAGCGATAAAACGGTACGTCTGAATACCGACAGCTCCAACAAGCAGGCGCGTTTCGATGCTATCAAAAACGCGGGCTACAACGTGGTGCTCTATGTCGGCGACAACCTCAACGATTTCGGTGGCTCGACCTGGCATAAGGGTAATCAGACGCGTCGCGATTTTGTGAATCTTAACCACCAGCAGTTTGGTACGCAGTTCATCGTGCTGCCGAATCCGCTCTACGGCGACTGGGAGAGTGGAATGGCGGAAAACTACAATAAACTGACACCCGAACAGCAACTGTCGGTGCGGGAATCACGGCTGCAGAGCTGGAACGGTAAATAATTCGTCAAGAAAAAGAGCCTGCCCGTTCAGGCTCTGTTCAGAAATGGCCCTGATTTACTTACTGCCGTCACTATTCTGCTGCAAATCAAATTAATCATCTCTTGCTTCATTCTTCTCTTATTACAGGCATATTTAACTGGCTGTCAGTAATTAAGCTGGTGGATTGTGCTAATGGTTAATCTTTTAATTAAGAGTATTCCTGGTAAAAAGCACGCCGGTTGGTATGGCAGTGAATATCCCCTTATTTAATGTTTGTATTTATTTGTCAGCGGCAACCTTAGTTTATTTTTACTTCTTTTTTAGCTAATTGATTTTAATGAATTAATAAGGCGATTGGTTTATCAGTCCTCATTTCTGCTGCTGAATTAAATTTACTTAATCCTGACCTTTACTGACCGTTGACTGACAAAAAACGCGTTGTTAAATCACTGTGAAATATTGCGCGTGCATTGAAATTGGTTAGCGTCTATAACCTTTTTCTGTGACTCAGTTCTTATTAACCTGGCGGCTCACGCTTTATTTGTGAGCCGATACACTTTGTGGTTAGCCAGGATGCGACATCCCGGTAGTAGAGAGAAGATGATTGTGACGACACTTAAACCCTTATTAGCGAAAAATCGCAGTTGGGCATTACAGCGCCGCCAGCGTAATCCGGATTATTTTAATAAATTCCTTCATCAGCAAAAGCCGCACTCACTCTGGATTGGCTGTTCTGACAGTCGCGTTCCGGCAGAAGTCTTAACCGGCTCCCATCCTGGCGAACTCTTTGTGCATCGCAATATCGCCAACATGGTGATCGAGGACGATGACAATTTACTGAGCGTGCTGCAATACGCACTCTTCTTTCTCGGCGTTAAACGCATTGTATTAAGCGGTCACTATGGCTGCGGCGGTGTAGAAGCCGCACAAAATCTGCCGGGCAGCGTACTGGACGGGCAGGAGAGCGCACTGGCGAGACGCATCCAGACCCTGCGTGATGATATTCAGCATGGCCTGGCAGAAATGCCTTCCTCAGACGCACCGCCGGGTGAACAGCTCGATCGGCTGGTTGAGGCCAATGTTAAGGCGCAATTCGCCAGACTGGTGAAATCTGAACCGGTCAGGCAAATCTGGCAATCGGGCCAGGAACTGGAGGTGTTTGGTTGTGTTTACGACCTGCGCTCCGGTCATCTCAAAGAGCTGATTCATCAATCTGCAGAGGAGCCTTCATTATGAACCTCGATACCCTGCGTCGCGATATTCCTGCGGGTCTGGTGGTTTTCCTGGTCGCCTTACCGCTCTGCCTTGGCATCGCACAGGCCAGCGGATTACCCCCGTTTGCCGGGCTGCTGACTGGTGTGATTGGTGGTCTGGTGGTGACGTCGCTGAGCCCATCCCGGTTTGCCGTCAGTGGCCCGGCGGCGGGTCTGGTCACCATCGTCGTCGCCTCAATGGCCTCACTGGGCAGTTTCTCCGCCTTTCTCACTGCGCTGATTATTGCCGGGGCACTGCAATGCGTGTTTGGTCTGCTGCGCGCCGGGCGGTTTATTTCGCTGGTGCCAGGTAGCGTCATCAAAGGGATGCTGGCGGCGATTGGCCTGCTGCTGATTATGCAGCAGATCCCGGTAGCGCTGGGTGCCGCTGGTGATGCAGAACTGGTGTCACTGGTGACCGGCCAGATGACTTTCTCGCTGCCCGCAATCGTGGTAGCGGGTGTCGGTCTGGCCATTTTGTGTCTCTGGACGACCGCGCCGGTGAAACGGATCAAAGCGCTCGCCTGGATCCCCGGCCCGCTGATTGCGGTGCTGATCGGTTGCCTGGCTACCGTGGTGGGAGGACGACTTTTTCCTGAGATGACCCAGGGGCTGGTGCGCATCTCTTTACCCGCTTTTGACAGCGTCTCTGCGCTGGTGGCTGAACTGGAAACGCCCGACTGGATGGCCTGGCAGAATCCGCAGGTCTGGGTGGTTGCGGTGACGCTGGCACTGGTCGCCAGTCTGGAGACCCTGCTGAGTCAGGAGGCGCTGAAAAAATTGCGTCCTCAGACACCCGCGCCATCGCCCAACAAAGAGATGTTCGCGCAGGGTATCGGTAATCTGGCGGCCGGTTTTCTTGGGACGATGCCGATAACGGCAGTGATTGTGCGCAGCTCAGTCAACGTCAGTGCGGGCGCGCAGACGAAGCTCTCGATCTTCATTCACGGCGTGCTGCTGCTGATTTGCGGCATGTGGTTCAGTGAGATGCTGAATGCCATTCCGCTGGCCAGCCTGGCTGCCGTGCTGCTCTATACCGGTTATAAACTGGCGACACCCAAACTGTTTGTTGAGCAGTTCCGGATGGGGGCACAGCAGTACGTGCCGTTTCTGGCCACCATCGTCGGCATTATCACGCTGGGTATGCTGGTCGGTATCGGCATCGGCATCGCCACGCAAATCCTCTACAGCATCTATAAGAGCCATCGTAACGCGCTGCAGCTTACCCGCTATGACGACCACTACGTGCTGCGTTTCCAGCAGAACCTGACCTTTATGCACAATCCAAAGCTGCAGGGATTGCTGGATGAGATCCCGGAGAACAGCGTCGTCATTGTTGATAACGACAATGCGGAGTATATCGATCCGGACGTTAAAGCGGTGCTGAAAGATTTTGGTGATAACGCCGACAAACGTGGCATCCGCCTGAGTCAGTGGCCGGTCGCGGTAAAATAGCGCTTAGCGCAACGGTAAAGTCGTTTAAAAGGCAAAAATCGGATATCTCGGATATCCGATTTTTTTATTTGCGAGGCATAATAAGTTCCTAATTTCTGCTGTCATCTGATGGGTTTAACCTCTGCAGGATAACTTTCCTGAATCAGCCCGTGAAATGAGGCTTTATCGCCGGATGACATTGAGGGTATTCAGGATTTAATCATTCTGATACCACGCGCCTGTTCAGGCTGGCGTGGACAGCCAGCCTCTCTGCGACAAGGTCCGGATGTATGCGCATACAGCTGTTTGAAGAGCACAACGCTAAGAAGAACGCATTTTTGCTGTTTTTGATCACGCTGCTGTTTTGCTTTATCGGCGGACACCTGCGTTTCCCCCAGGAGCTGTCTCTGTTCTGGCCGGTCAACGCGATCGTCACTGGCGTTATCGTCCGTAATCCTTTTCTGCATCAGACCCGCTCTTATTTGGCCATTTTTGCCGCGATGGTGTTTAACGACACCGTATTTTCTGGCTGGGCGCTCTCTGCATTTACCCTCAACCTGGCGAATCTTCTGTTTGTGCTGGTGGCTGCCACGCTGCTGGTAAAGCATCTTCAGCACGACTCCGGCAGCGAGCGTATTACCAGTGTGCTGCGTATTTTTCCGGCCTGTCTGCTGGCCGCGCTGGCCTGTGCCAGCTGGGGAGCACTGGCACAGCAGGCTGATTTTAATGCCGGACTGGCGGTGGCATGGGGTGACTGGTTCAGCGAGCAGTTCTCAACCGGGCTGATGCTGCTGCCCTTTTTGCTGACGCGCGACTGGTCGTCGCTGTCGCCCCGCCAGTTTCTGCAAATCCGCAAGCTGGCACCGGTCATCGCTGTGATGGTTTCGCTGATGATCGGCGCGATGATGGGCGGCGCGGGCAGTTTGACGCTGCCGGTTCCGGCGCTGGTCTGGTGCGCCATTGTGTTGCCGATGCCGCTGACCAGCCTGGTGATCCTGCTGACCGGCATTACCGAAATCATTCTGGTCTCTCATGGTGTGATGAACATTCAGGGCGACGATAATCTGTTGCCGATTAGCCATCTGACCTCTGCGCGGCTGGGCGTGGCAACCATCGCGATCAGTCCGCTGATCGTGGCCGCAAGCATGGATGCAATCCGCCAGCTTAATCAGCGTCTGGCGCTGCGCGCGAATTACGATTTCCTGACCCGCCTGCTGTCACGTTCCGGTTTATATGAAAGCCTGCGTGCGGAGCCGATTTTCCCGGATCGGAGAGTGGGCGTGATCCTGCTGGATGTCGATTACTTCAAAGCTATCAATGACAATTTTGGTCACGATGCAGGTGACAGCGTGCTGGAAGAGATCGCCCGCCGGATGCAGCGGGTAGTGGGTAAAGCGGGGCGTATCTGTCGCTTTGGCGGAGAGGAATTTGTGGTGGTGCTGTTCGACCAGAACGCGGAAAAGCTCTATTTTCTGGCGGAGGCAATCCGGCAGAAGATGGCGAAAGAGAAGTTCTGGCTGCAGGGCAGCACGGCCACGGTGACCGTCAGCCTGGGGCTGGCCCATGGCAGTGCCGATGAGGCGACGGAGTGGCATCGCGTGATCAACCGGCTGATCTCCGCGGCGGATAAAAATCTCTATCTGTCGAAGCGCAATGGCCGTAATCAGACTTCGCCGGTTAACTACCGCGCCATTACCAGCGACGTGGCATAGCGCCACGTCGCCGGGTTCGGTCAGCTGACGCTGCTTTTCAGGGTGCTGGCCTGCTGGTGGCGTTCAATCGCCAGGTCGATCAGACGGCTGATCAAATCCTGATAACTGAGTCCGGCCGCCTGCCACAGTTTCGGATACATGCTGATATTGGTGAAGCCGGGCAGAGTATTCACTTCATTGACGATAATCTCGCCATCATCAGTCAGGAACACATCGACGCGCGCCATGCCAAAGCACTCCAGCGCGGAGAAGGCTTTGATGGCGACGTCACGGATTGCATCGCTGGTTTCCGCTGCAATGGCTGCCGGAACCACCGTCTGTGCACCGCTTTCAGAGATATATTTGGTGTCATAAGAGTAGAAGGCGTCATGCACCACCACCTCGCCGCAGGGGCTGGCTTCAGGCGCATCGTTGCCGAGTACCGCGCACTCAATCTCCCGGCCTTTGATACCCTGCTCAATCAGCACTTTGCGGTCAAAGGAGAAGGCCAGCGCCAGCGCGGCATCAAATTCTTCAATGCTATCCACTTTGCTGACGCCAACTGATGAACCCTGGTTGGCAGGTTTGATAAACAGCGGCAGGCCAAAGCGGGCAATCACGGCTTCGGCGTCCAGTTGCGCGCGCTGCGCCTGGGTGACGCTCAGCCATGGCGCCACGTTGAGGCCAGCATCGCGTAACAGGCGTTTGGTAAAATCTTTATCCATGCTGACAGCAGAACCCAGCACGTCAGAGCCGACAAAGGGTAATGAAGCCATGCGCAACAGGCCCTGCAGGGAGCCATCTTCACCCAGCGTACCGTGCACGATAGGGAAGATAACGTCGATCTGCGACAGCGGATGGGCGTTGTGGCGGGTGATGATCTGCTGCTGCGTGTTACCCGGCACCAGCGCCACATCTTCAGCGGCGTGATTCAGCGCGATCAGCGCCGGGTTTTCAGCGTTCAGTAAGAAGTTCGACGCATCATTCAGACGCCAGTGTCCCTGTTTGTCGATGCCCAGCAACACTACGTCAAACCTGGTTTTGTCGATCGCCTCAAGGATATTTTTGGCCGACTGCAACGACACCTCATGCTCAGCCGATTTGCCGCCAAACACGATCCCTACCCGCAACTTTGTCATCTGTTTTGCCCACTGAAAAAATCAAAACCACAAGATAGCATGGGGTTTGCGCGGGTTAAATTACCTGAAATTCAAATGTCGGTGACAGAAATGGCCAGCTTATGCTGTTTTAATAGTGGCCACTCTTTTAGAACATTGTACAAAGCAGGCCTCAGGGATTACGTCGGATGAAAAACTGCCCTAAAAAGGATAATAAATGAGTAAATCTGATGATCAGGCAGAGGGCGGCGCAGGATATCGCCGCGTAAGACTGGAGGATATTGCTATCCGTTGTCGCACCTCGCTCAGTACGGTGTCGCGGGCACTTTCAGGAGAAAAAGGGGTTAGCCACGAACTGCGTACACGGATTCAGGATGTGGCGCGCGCTATGCGTTACACGCCAGCTCAGGAACTGGGCGGTGCGGGAATCGTGCTGGCCATTTCGCAGGTGGCGATGCTGGATTATCACCGCTATCAGTTTAGCTGGTACGTACTCCAGGGACTGAAGGCGCGGGCGACGTTGCTGGGTGTTGATCTCATCACTCATCCGCTCAACGATAACGATAATGGCGCTCTGCAGGCGCTGCTGGAAGAACCGGACGTCGGGGGCGTGCTGGCGCTGACGGTAGATGACAGCGGCTTTCTTGATATGCTGGTGAACCTGCAAAAACCGGCAGTATTGGTGAATACCGAAGATCCGCTGATGCGGTTATCCAGTGTGCTGCCCTGTAACCGTTCCGCCACGCGTATGGCCTGTGAATATCTGCTGGATCGCGGCCATCGCGACATTCTTTTTCTGACCCATCCTGGCAGACGACCTATCGAACAACGTGAGGAGGGCTGGCGTGAAGCGATGCGCTGCCGCCAGTTAATCTGCGACGATTCGCGCATACTGACGGTAACAGACTGGCTGCCGGAGCTGGCAGAGCGCGCGGTGATCGCCCGTTTCCGCGACAATCCGCACGAATGCACGGCGATACTGTGCGCCAATGATTCGCTGGCGCTTGGTGCGATGAATGGTATGCGGGCCTTGGGCGTGCGCGTGCCGGAAGAGATGTCGGTGATGGGGATGAATAACCTGCCGCAGGCGGAGTTTGCCACACCGCCATTGACCACTGTTCACCTCTCTGTGCAGGAGATTGGCACGCTGGCGCTGGAATTATTGCAGGACATCATAGAGGGCAGGATGGCAATCCCAAGGCGTGTTGAGCTGGCGTGTGCCATTGTCGAACGTCAATCGGTGGCTCGTATCGGGTGATAAGGGCCACCGGGAGAAGAGGCGGGTTACTCGAATTTAGCCCGATCCATTTTCGGTATTAACAGCAGATACATCACCGCCCATGCCAGCAGGTAAGCGACAGAGCTGATAGCAAACAGCGCCCAGTAGTTTCCTGAAGATTCAAGCACGGCGCCAATCACGGTAGAGAAGATCACACTGCCGATCATCCCGAAGGTACTGCCGATTCCCACGACCGACGCCACGGCTGCGCTCGGGAAGAGATCGGATACCGAGGTCAGAATATTAGCGGACCAGCCCTGATGCGCCGCCGCAGCCAGCCCGACCAGTGCGACCGCTGCCCACAGATTTTCGACCTGCGTGGCGGCAAAAATCGGCAGTACCAGACAGGCGCAGATCAGCATCGTGATTTTACGCGCGCTGGCGGTGCTAAACCCTTTACTCATCAGCTTACCGGGTAGCCAGCCTGCGCCCAGACTGCCGACGATGGCGAAGAGATAAATGACGATCAGCGGCAGACCCAGACCCTCCATCCTGATACCGCGTGATTCATTGAGCCATTTCGGCAGCCAGAAGAGGAAGAACCACCAGATGGGGTCAGTTAACATTTTGCCTATTGCCACGGCCCACAGCTGGCGATAGCCCAGCAGACGCGTCCATTTGATAGCGGAAACACTGACGACTTGTTCTTTATCCTGCGCAATCCAGGCCTGCTCTTCTGCGCTGGCTTTTGCTTTTACCGGGCCAAAGAAGAGGAACCAGGGAATCAGCCACAGGAAGCCGATGGCACCAAGAATTAAGAATGCGCCGTGCCAGCCATAGTGTACCGCGATAAGAGGGATAAGCGCTGGCGAGATGACCACGCCGACATTGACCGCGACGCCAAGAATGCCCGTTGCCAGCGTACGTTCCATTTTAGGATGCCACTCGGCAATCACCTTCATCGCGGCCGGGAAATTAGCGGATTCACCCAGTCCAAGCAGAATGCGAACCAGCGCAAAACCCGCGACTGAACCGACGACCGCATGTGCCATTGCCGCAGCACTCCAGACCACCATCGCCATCGCATAGCTGATTCTGGTGCCCAGCTTGTCGATAATACGCCCGCATACCAGGGTGCCAAGGCCGTAGGCCAGGGTAAATGCATTGACCAGCCAGCTGTACTCCATCTGCGTCCAGCCAATATCTTTTTGCAGCATCGGCGCCAGCAGGCCGAGAATCTGACGATCCATGTAGTTAACCGTCGTCGCAAATACCAGCATGGAGCAGATGATCCAGCGATAGTTGCTTTTGGGTCTGGCCACCTCACGAGCCGGATTGTGCAGCGCATTCGGATTAACATCACCGGAGGTCTGCCGGGAAGGAACAGCCTGTTTGTCGATTTGCGTATCCATTATTATTTTCCTTGCCCGGTCTCTGCCGGGCGTTGGTTACAGAGGAAGTTCACGGCTGCTGCCCACGACGCTCCACTGCTGTGGAGCAAGGGTCCGGTTTTCGGCGTTGACGCGTCCATCGGCCAGGAAGTGCACGGTTCCGTACAGTGGATCGTTCACGCTGATCGTGCCGTCATCGTCTTGCGTCATAGTCAGATCGCTGAAGCGCGCGCTAAAGGCATCCAGCGAGCTATCGACCTGGTCGTTGATACGAACCAGCCAGCAGGTTTGCTGTCCGTTAAGGCGAATTTCACAGCCGCGGGTGGGGCCGCTATTCACCGTTTCGAACGCCTGATTGCCCACCAGCAACGCCATACCCTCACCGCTGCGTACGAGCGCACGCCTGTCGCGGATAGCTACTTCATCGAACTGGCTTTGCGGCAGCCATGCGTGAGTAAAGGGCGGCTGATCGGCATGGAGATGGAAAGTCAGCACTGCCAGTCCGCGATATTGCTGAACGCGGGGCAGCGTGCCGCATCCACCCCAGTAGGAGGGGCGACCGAATCCACCGTGCAGGGTCTCGCCAGGATGATTGATCCAGATCTGCGCTTCGGGCTGGTTGCCCAGGCGTAAATGAAAGGGCGTCTCCTGATAGCCCCATTCCCCCCAGCGATAACCCGCTATCGATCCCATTGCCGCATGGCGATTTTTGTAGTGATAGAGTCGGGCAATCCGGTTAGCGCCCTGGGCAAAACACCACTCAAGGGCGCTCTCTTTTTGCCAGGCGGCAACCTCCCGGAGTTCTGCCGGAAGGGTGAGCAGGCCCTCGCGCAGCAGCAAGGCCAGTTGCGGCAGCGCATGGAAACGACAGCCGTAGTTGCCTTTGCCCCACAGCAAACGTGAAATGGCCGCCAGTTCCAGAGAACGCCCGGCGCGCAGGGTATGTTCGTAAGACCGTCCCTGAGTGGCGGTCAGAAAACCCTGGTGGGCAGAATGGGCAATCTGCGTCAGTAAACGCTTGATTGCCGCGATGGCTCGCTGACTGATCTGCGCATCGCCCGACAGCGCAGCCAGTGCAGTGAGGCCTTTGAGATCGATGGGGAAGTAGGGCGCGGAGTTCCATTCGGCCATTTCGCACTGTTCGAAATGGTCCAGCCAGCTGATGACACGTGCTTTACCCGCCGCCGCCTGCTCACGCCCACTGCGCCCGGAGCGGGTAAAAACGGCATTCGGGTGGAGGTTACCCGCCAGCAGCGCCGCAGTGTGGAACAGCAGTGCGTGGTTCTCAGAGAAGTACCACTGAACATCGTTGCCAGGTTCATCCATCCAGTAGCGGAAGCGCAGAATGGCATCATCAATACGCCCGCGAACCGCCGGATCGATGCTGTCGCCCCATACCGTGCGGCACCACAGCAGCGGCACGAGCGTAAAATCCGCACAATCATGGCAGTCGAGTACCGAGGGCAGGACGCCATCCAGCATCTGCTGGGTCTGATCATCGTTGAGGCCACAGGCCAGTCGTGCCAGCGCTTTGACGCTGCTGTATTCACCTTCATGAGCGACCACGTTCAGCGCTTCAGTAATCCGCGCTTCCTGTGTTGGCGGGATCGCTGTCTGGCGGTCGGCGTGGCAGATTTCAACGCCCAGCGTGCGGCTAATCCTGAACCCTTCACGTTGTAACGTGATATGGAAATTACGGAAGTCCGCTGGAATGGCTTCGCTTTCCGCAATGGCGACCAGCGACTCGTCCGCAGTCAGTCGGCTATGAAGTGTGACCGGCTCATCCAGCGAGATAAAGTCGCCCAGTACATCGACATGCAGATCGTAGTCCGTCGACGCAGGCTGAGGAAAGGCCAGACGAATAGTGCCGCGGTTGTAGACCGGGTGCTCAAAGGAAACGCCATCAAGTAACTGCTCAAGCTCTTTGACCTGCGCGGCGGGAAGCGGGGTTTCCAGCGCGATATGCAGCGGTTCACCGGCAAGGTAGTCGAGCTGAAAAAAGAAGCGGATATCGCGTTCGGCTAAGTCATCAAACCAGAGTTCCAGCTCGTTTTTTCCTGACTGAAGACACAGGCTGAATTCGCGCTGACTCTCCAGGTTACGCTGATAATCAGCCATCCAGAGCACATCTTTACCGTTCAGCTTCAGTAATGCCCCGCCGCACGTTGCCAGCCGAAAACGGTACTCGCCCGCCTGTGGGCAATCGATCAGTGTTCTGGCCCAGGCACCGACACGGGTTGGCCGGAACCAGAAGCCGGAGAGATCAACCCGATCTGAGGCGAAAGGGAACCACCAGCGAGAGTAAACTGCATTCGCGAACGGCTGCGGTTTCTGGCCAGCAAAATGCTGGTGAAAGTCGTCCCGGCACGGGTAGGTGTGAGGAATAAAATTTTTGTGCTTACTTAAAAAGAAAAACGGATCCATTTCGCCAGCCATCGGTGAATCCACCGTGTCATAACGCAGGCTGGTAATATCGGATAACTGCCAGTAGTGCACAGCATTACCTGCCGTTAAATTAAAATTGCTATATTCGATAGGCATTATTTTTCTCCCGAAGAGAAGGGTCATGTTTTATTTTTTATCAGCGAGGCGCAGACCTTCAGTCAGGCATAATATGGCTAGTGCCTGACCATATCCGGTAGGCTGCAATGGAATATCTTTATAAAACTGCAATGTCCGGCCCATTCGTGTGCCATAAGAAACATTGTGTACCGTCCCTTCGGCATCAATATTATTCTGAACAATTGTCAGCGCTTTTATTCCCGCCTGTTGCCATCGGTCATCGCCAATGCCAAGACGCGCGCCTTTTAATAAGCCGTAGCCAAAACCGGCGGTTGCGGAAATTTCGATATAGGAGTCAGGATGGTCGAGCAGGGTGTGCCAGGCACCGTTTTCCGCCTGCAGGTCGATCAGCGTATTAACCTGCTTTTTCAGGCACTCAATAAGGTATTCACGCACGCCCGCACTGACGTCAGCCAGCTCCAGCAGCTCAAGTATGCCAACGGTAATCCACGCATTGCCGCGCGCCCAGCGGGCTCTGGCAAAGTTACTGTTCTCAACAAAGCTCCAGCCGTGGAACCACAACCCGGATTGCGGATCGTTGAGGTAGCGCGCATGCAGCAGGAACTGTCGCACTGCCTCATCAACCAGCTCCTGACGCCCGGAGACTGTGCCGTAGTGGGCCAGGAACAGCACCACCATGAATAGCGTGTCGTCCCAGATTTCCATTTCGTTAACGCCGTCGGAAACCACATGCTGAAAGCCCTGTTCCGGCGTACGTGGGAGTTCAGTCATTACGCGCGTCGCCCATTTATCCAGTACCTGCTGATAGTGGGGCTGCCGGTGATGAGACCAGAACAGCGACAGGGGAAGCATCGGCGCGGTAGTATTTACGTTAAGGACTGGCAAACCCTTTTCAATATTGTTCTGGAACCACAGGTCGATAATTTTAAAAATCTCATCAGACTTCGTATTTTCCCATAAGCGAACCAGTCCAAATAGCCCAACGCCTTGTGGCCACTCCCAGCTGGAGAATGAAATATAATCTCCGGCGCTACCGTCAAGGTTGGGTTCATTAAATCGCCCATTATCTTTTAATTCAGTAAAGCCGCGCAGGAGTAATTGAATATTTTTATTTATCGAACGCCTTTCCATTTTTATCCCCAACTGTTTTTTAAAATAATTATTCAAAAGGGATTAAATCACTGTGCATTTCATATGCGCAATACGAAAAAATTTTGCGTTTATATTTTGTGAGCTTTACCTGAATTTATAAGACCTGAAGCACCCTCTGTTTTACAGTAAAAAAAACGGGAACCATTGATAAATAAATGATTTTATGAAACGTTATTTCATTTTTCAGGTTGGGTTTGCGCAAATTTTTTGCGTCATCGTTGAACAGGGTTTTAGGGCTGTTGATTAACAGCAGGTGTCACGGGTGTCAGGGGGCAGCGATCTGTGATGGGTCGATGATGTCGTATTCAGGATTGCATTGCGGCTGGTGATTGGCGGTGCTACAGGAGAAGGTAAAAGTTTGATCTGGCATACAGCAGTCATCATGGAAGGTGGCTTCTGCCCGGCCCGCTTGTGTTCAGGCCAGCAGGGATAAGGAAGAATACGTTTTCTCAGGTGCCCTCATCTTTGTGCGGCACAGCATCTTTTCTTTGATCGGACGTTATTTTGCATAGCGGTTTATAAGTAAGACCTGAGATCTTCCTGGCGTCCCTGACAGGCTTTCTCTCCTTTCGCTTTCCCGACATGAAAGGCCACGCGCTAAGTAACTCGGAAAGTATTTCGAAAAGCTGGTGCATGATTGTGTTCCTCTCTTCATCAGGTCCGGCAATGCCAATGACTTTAGCATGGCGCTAACATTTAGTGGGCTGGATTTATGAGAGGTGTTGAGGGTGAGTTGCAGGTGACAAAGCGGGTCGTTGTTGTACGTCTCGGTGATGGTTGATGAATGGTGGGTTCTTTGAAACCGTTCACCGGGTCTGCTGTATGACGCCTGGCCTGTCATTGATGATAAAGGCTGGCAGAAGGCACAATATCCACAGTCCTGATTCAGACTGTTCAAGGTAACCAGTCAGGTGTTTCCCGTAGCGGTGAAAATGCGCCGCCACGTTGCCGCCACTATAAAATGCAGGCACAAAAAAACCGCTTCGATGAGCGGCTTAACTCTATGTCTTCATAGGATAAATTTGGTGGCCCCTGCTGGGTTTGAACCAGCGACCAAGCGATTATGAGTCGCCTGCTCTAACCACTGAGCTAAGGGGCCAGCGGAGCGGGGATTATAAAGTATCTCTTCAGGGCAATCCAGCACTCCGCCACTGGTTGCTGAAATAAGCAGCAGTGATTTAGCTGCTGATTTCTATAACAAATCTGGCAACGCGTGAAGCTGAAGTCGCAAAACGGCACGGATAATGCTTCTCCGTACCGTTAACGAAACCGGACGTCAGCCGCGATAAGTTAACGCTGACTCAGTTCTGACGATAGCGGGATGCGGATTTATCCCGTGAAAGGTGAGGGACCATAGCACCACGCGCCCGATCGTAGTCGTGCCACATCTGCAGATCCTCCAGCGCCGGAATGGTTACCGCCTCTTTGCTGTCGAGACCAGCCAGCGCGGCGTCGACCATCTCATCAACGTTCATCAGCATCTCAGCCGGGATTTCATTGATCGACTGACCGGCACGGTCAAAGATTTCGGTGCGCGTCGCACCAGGTAATACGGCCTGTACCTGCACGCCGCTCTCTGCAAGTTCTCGCTGCATGGCGCGCGTCAGAGTCAGCACGTAAGATTTGGTGGCGTTATAGGCGCCATTGAACATCTCATGCATTAGCGACAGCACCGAGGCGATATTGATAATGATGCCGTGACCGCGTGCTTTGAATGCCCGGCCCGCCGCCTGTGCCAGTCGGGTTGGGGCCAGAATATTTAACGCCAGCATGCTGTTGATGCGTGTAATGTCTGCCTCCAGAAACTCGCCTTCCACGCTCATGCCAGCGTTGTTCAGCAGCAGCGTAATCTCTGGGTTGTTCGCCAGCTCAGACTCCACGCGCTTCAGGTCCTGCTCCTCCGTTAAGTCAGCCTTCATGACGGTCACCCGGATAGCGTGCTGTTGTGCCAGTACATCCGCCAGGGTGGTGAGTCGCGCCTGATCCCGGGCGACCAGGATCAGATCATAACCGCGTGCTGCCAGTCGTTTTGCATAAGTCGCGCCGATACCGCTGGATGCGCCAGTGATTAATGCTGTGCCTGATTTTGACATCTTTTCTTCCTCGTATGATGATCGTCATAATGGCTATAAATATGACGATCATCATATCAGCCGTCAAGCTGGAATATGATGACCGTAATAATTACTATAATAGCCAGAAGCTACCGGGCAGAAACCGAAGGAAATAAGATGGAGAAGCAGAGCAGCAAAGCACAGACGCGGCAGCGTATCCTTGACGAGGCGGCGCGTGTGATGCGTGAAACCGGTACCGAAGGGATCGGTGTGGCGGCGCTGATGAAGCGGGTAGGGCTGACACACGGCGGTTTTTATGCACATTTTGCGTCACGTGAGGAGCTGGTTGAGGAGGTGCTGAAACATATGTTCGCTGAAGCCGATACCTTTAAGCCCGCTCAGTCAGTGACCCAGCCAGCGCAGCAGCTGGCAGACTTTATTGATAGCTATCTTTCCGAGGCGCATCGCAATGCACCGGCGCATGGCTGTCCGCTGGCAGCGCTGGTGAGCGAAGTGGCGCATCTTCCCCAACCGACGCGACAGATCTTTGCCCAGGGCTTCAGTACGATGCATGCCCGTCTGACGCAGTTGCTGAGTGAGCTGGGGTGGACGGATGCGGATACGCTGGCTTCAAGCATGATGGCAGAGATGATTGGCGCGCTGGCGCTGGCGCGAGCCTGTCCGGATGCGGAGCAGGCCAGCCTGCTGCTGCAACGCAGTCGAGCAGCGCTGAAGCAGCGCACGCTGGAGGTCGCAACATGAGTGAACACGCTATCCGCGACATCATCAGTTCCGGTCTTGATGTGCTGTTCTGCGGCATTAACCCAGGCCAGTCAACGGCCCATCAGGGGTACCACTTTGCGCATCCCGGTAATCGCTTCTGGAAGGTAATCTATCTGGCGGGATTCACCCGGGAACAGCTGAAACCCGAAGAGGAGCAGCGCCTGACGGAAACCGGCTGCGGCATCACGATGCTGGTCGAGCGGCCCACGGTGCAGGCGAATGAGTTAGCACCTCATGAGCTGCGGGACGGCGGCAAGCGCTTGATGGAAAAGGTGCTGAATTATCAGCCCGCCGCGCTGGCGATTCTGGGTAAAGATGCGTTCCGTCGCGCCTTTAAGCAGAGCAAAGTCGAATGGGGGAAGCAGCCGATCTGTATGGGAAAGACGCAGGTGTGGGTGTTGCCCAATCCCAGCGGCCTGAATCGCGCATCACTGGACGAAATGGTTGAGGCGTATCGTCAGCTCTGGCTGGAACTGCATCCGGAGAGCAGTTGAACCTGCGAAGAGCAGGGGAGAGGCGCTAACAGGCAGGCATAAAAAACCCCGGCGAACCGGGGTTTTTGTCGGACTTAATCGTCGAGGAAGCTACGCAGCACTTCCGAACGGCTCGGATGGCGCAGTTTACGCAGGGCTTTCGCTTCAATCTGACGAATACGCTCACGCGTAACATCAAACTGTTTGCCCACTTCTTCCAGCGTATGGTCCGTGTTCATATCGATACCGAAACGCATGCGCAGTACTTTCGCTTCACGCGCGGTCAGGCCAGCCAGCACGTCGTGAGTAGCAGAACGCAGGCTCTCTGAGGTAGCAGAATCCAGCGGCAGCTCCAGCGTGGTGTCTTCAATAAAATCGCCCAGATGTGAATCTTCATCATCACCAATCGGCGTCTCCATCGAGATCGGCTCTTTAGCGATTTTCAGCACTTTGCGGATTTTATCTTCCGGCATCAGCATACGCTCAGCCAGCTCTTCCGGCGTCGGTTCACGGCCCATCTCCTGCAGCATCTGGCGCGAAATACGGTTGAGCTTGTTGATGGTCTCAATCATATGAACCGGAATACGGATGGTACGCGCCTGGTCAGCGATAGAGCGGGTGATAGCCTGACGGATCCACCAGGTCGCATAGGTCGAGAACTTGTAACCACGGCGATATTCAAACTTATCTACCGCTTTCATCAGGCCGATATTACCTTCCTGAATCAGGTCGAGGAACTGCAGACCGCGGTTGGTATATTTTTTGGCAATCGAAATAACCAGACGCAGGTTCGCTTCCACCATCTCTTTCTTGGCGCGACGGGCCTTAGCTTCACCGATCGACATGCGACGGTTAATGTCTTTAACCTGCTCAATGGTCAGGCCGGTCTCTTCTTCAACCTGTGCCAGTTTCTGCAGGGAACGCATCACGTCATCCTGCACTTCCAGCAGCTTCTCAGACCACGGCTTGTTCATTGCCAGTGCGGCTTTGAACCAGCTTTCATTGGTTTCGTTGCCGGTAAACAGCGTGATGAAGTTTTTCTTCGGCATTTTGCACAGCTCAATACAGAGCTTCATGATCAGACGTTCCTGAGTACGGACACGTTCCATCATGGTGCGCATGCTGCCTACCAGGTAGTCGAACTGCTTCGGTACCAGGCGGAACTGCTTGAAGACGTCGGAGAGGTTCTGGATTTCGGCAACGGCAGCAGCATGACTGCGACCTTTGCTTTTAATCACGTCGCGGGTAGTTTCATACTGCTTACGCAGGTCAGAAAACTTCTCGCGCGCCAGTTCCGGGTCGATAGAGTTATCGTCGTCGGAGCTGTCATCATCCTCTTCATCTTCTTCATCGTCGTCGTTACGATCGGCTTCAGAAAGTTCAGAACCCACGTGCGTTGCCGTCGGGGCCAGATCTTCTTCTGCGTTAGGATCGACGAAACCCGTGATCAGATCGGAGAGGCGTGATTCACCTGCTTCAACTTTGTCGTATTGATCCAGAAGATAAGTAATCGCTTCAGGGTATTCGGCTACAGAACACTGAACCTGGTTGATACCGTCTTCAATACGCTTGGCGATGTCGATTTCGCCTTCGCGCGTCAGCAGTTCAACGGTACCCATTTCACGCATATACATGCGAACCGGGTCAGTGGTGCGCCCGATTTCAGATTCAACGCTGGATAACACCTGAGCGGCAGCTTCCGCGGCATCTTCGTCAGTATCGGAGCTGTTTTCATTCAGCATCAGATCGTCGGCATCCGGGGCTTCTTCAACCACCTGAATACCCATGTCGTTAATCATCTGGATGATGTCTTCGATCTGATCTGAGTCGACGATATCTTCCGGCAGATGGTCATTGACCTCAGCATAGGTCAGATAGCCTTGCTCCTTACCACGGGTGACAAGAAGCTTGAGCTGTGACTGCGGGTTTTGCTCCATAAGACGGTATCCACACTTCTGTTAAATTAGATTGGTGTCGGTCGGCAGCGCGCCAACAATAGCAGTGAAGGCGTTTAATTCTTGCCGCTGCCTTCGTCGCGGCGTGGGCTTTGCCCAACAGTAATCGGCACTTAAGCCGCTTGTATAAATTTTTGGTGGTGCAGGCCTGGCTTATTCGCCATTCTGCTTCCCGGCAGTGCTCGCTCTCCTCACGTACTTCAGTACGCTGCGGGAGCTGTGCGCTGGCGGTAACCAGACTGGCTTTGACGCCTTGCCTTAAAACAGCCACGCCGCCCTTGGTCAGAACGGGCAGCGTGCAAAATTATTTCCTGGCAAACGCCTGACTGAGTGTCCAGAGTTCACGGCGCTCATCGGCGCTCAGTCCCTGGGTGCGCTCACGCGCAATTAAAAACTCCAGGCGCTCTTCAAGAGCAGAATCGTAGATGCTGGCCAGCGAGTCCTGAAACACCGCTTCGGCTTCTTCATCTACTATCATGTGGTTCCAGATCGCCAGCGTTTCAAGCGTCTGACTAAAATTTGTTCCGCGATATAACTCTAGTAGCTGTCCGGTGGTCAATCCAGGATTCTCAGTACAACGACCCACTAACTCAATAAATAGCGGTAAACCCGGCATTTTTGACTCAGACAGCCCATCAAGCGAAGGCACCAGGGTCGCCAGCTGCGGGTTCTGAATCAACAATGCTACCAGCACGCGCATGGTGGTCCGTTTCAGCGGTGGCGCAACCGGCGCCGTTCCGCTTGCGGCCAGCTTTGGCATCAGCTTTTCAAGCTGATTGTCGTCAAGAATACCGAGCTTGTTCCCCAGCTCCTGACGCATATAAATACGTAAGGTTTCACCGGGAATCTGTGTAATCAGCGGTAAAGCCAGCGTGCTCAGACGCGCTTTTCCGTCGCGTGAGCTCAGATCAACCTGCGGCAGCAGGCTATCAAATAAAAACGAAGAGAGCGGCATCGCCTGCTCCATCCTCGCTTCGAAGGCGGCTTTACCCTCTTTACGTACCAGCGTATCCGGGTCTTCACCATCGGGTAAAAACATAAAGCGTAGCTGACGACCATCATTCATGTAAGGCAATGCGGTCTCAAGCGCACGCCATGCTGCTTCACGACCCGCCCTGTCGCCGTCGTAACAGCAGATCACGGTGTCGGTACTGCGAAACAGCAACTGAATGTGTTCAGCCGTGGTGGAGGTGCCTAACGACGCAACAGCATAATCGATGCCGTACTGCGCCAGCGCAACCACGTCCATGTATCCCTCGACCACTAACAGGCGGGCGGGTTCAGGATGGTTCTTAACTGCTTCATACAGGCCATAAAGCTGGCGGCCTTTATGGAAAATAGGAGTTTCCGGTGAGTTCAGATACTTCGGTGTATCGTTACCCAGTACGCGACCACCAAAACCGATGACGCGTCCGCGTTTATCGCGGATCGGAAACATGACGCGGTCGCGAAACCGGTCATAGGTACGGCCTTTGTCATTGCTGACCAGCATGCCCGCTTCCATCAACGATTCGCGGTCTTCCGATTGCTTACCAAAACGCTTGAGAACATTATCCCAGCCGGCTGGCGCGTAACCTATGGCGAAATGATTGATGATGTCGGCGCTCAGACCACGACGATCCAGATAGTCGCGTGCTGGCTGCGCACTGGATTGCTGCAGACCCTGCTGATAAAAACCGTTCAGGTTCTCCATCAGCTGATACAGGCTCTGGCGCTGATGGCGTTCCATCTGGCTGGGCCCGCTGCCTGCTTCGTAAGGCACGTCTAAACCGTGAGAAGTGGCCAACTCTTCAATACTTTCAACAAACTCCAGACGATCAAAGTTCATTAAAAAGTCGATAGCGTTGCCGTGTGCACCACAGCCGAAACAGTGATAGAACTGCTTTTCGCCGTTTACGGTGAAAGAGGGCGTTTTTTCATTATGGAAAGGACAGCACGCATGGAAATTCTTACCCTGCTTTTTCAGCTTAACGCGGGCATCGATAAGATCCACGATATCCGTGCGGGCAAGTAAATCATTGATAAATACGCGTGGAATTCGTCCAGCCATACGCCCCAGATTTTCAGCTCATAAACGGCAACAAGCCGCGCTTCCTTTCGGAAAGCACGGCCTTTTACTTGACTCTGTCTGCGTGAATCACGCGGTGGAGGCGAACCTCCGGAACGACTTAGTACAGACGAGTGCGGCGTGCGTTTTCGCGAGCCAGTTTCTTGGCGTGACGCTTAACTGCTGACGCTTTAGCGCGCTTACGTTCGGTAGTCGGTTTTTCATAGAACTCACGACGACGAACTTCAGCCAGAACGCCTGCTTTCTCGCATGAACGCTTGAAGCGACGCAGTGCTACGTCAAATGGCTCGTTTTCACGTACTTTAATTACCGGCATGTAACTCTCACCTCGATAAAATTCGGTTTTGCTGCTGACTGCGGCGCCAGCACATTTCAAAATGGTGCAGCATTTTACTCCAACTCATGTTGGTTTGTAAAGCACCATGGATAATTTGAAACCAACAGGAGCGTTTGCCTGTGCGGCTGCCGGTTTTTCCAGGGGCGGGAGTATAGCGCACTCTTTAGCCGACAGAAAATGACTTTTTACGCGGGATGTCCGCGCTGCACATCACATTGCTGTGATAAACTGCGCGCCGCAAGAATGAGGTGATGCAATGCGAATTCTGGGTATTGAAACGTCGTGCGATGAAACCGGCATCGCAATCTATGATGATGGGGCTGGATTACTGGCTAACCAGCTCTACAGCCAGGTAAAACTGCACGCCGATTATGGCGGTGTGGTGCCGGAACTGGCCTCACGCGATCACGTGCGTAAAACCGTGCCGCTGATTCAGGCGGCGCTGAAAGAGGCGGGGCTTGAACCGCAACAGATTGATGCCGTGGCTTACACAGCCGGTCCCGGACTGGTGGGTGCGCTGCTGGTCGGCGCCACCATTGGCCGCGCGCTGGCGTTTGCGTGGAAAGTGCCTGCCGTGCCGGTTCATCATATGGAAGGCCACCTGCTGGCACCGATGCTGGAAGAGAATCCACCGGAATTTCCGTTTGTCGCACTGCTGGTCTCCGGCGGACATACCCAGCTGATTAGTGTCACTGGCGTCGGTGAATATGAATTGCTGGGTGAATCGATCGATGATGCAGCGGGCGAAGCCTTTGATAAGACGGCGAAGCTGCTGGGTCTGGATTATCCGGGCGGGCCGATGCTGTCGAAGATGGCGCAGCAGGGCACGGCGGGGCGTTTCACCTTCCCGCGGCCGATGACCGATCGTCCAGGTCTGGACTTCAGCTTCTCCGGCCTGAAAACCTTTGCCGCGAATACGATTCGCGCTAATCCTGATGATGCGCAGACCCGTGCTGACATCGCCCGCGCCTTTGAAGATGCGGTGGTGGATACGCTGTCGATAAAATGTAAGCGCGCGCTGGATCAGACCGGCTTTAAGCGTCTGGTCATTGCCGGGGGCGTCAGCGCTAACCGCACACTGCGCGAGCAGATGGCGGTCATGATGCAAAAGCGCGGCGGCGAAGTGTTTTACGCCCGCCCGGAGTTCTGTACCGACAACGGTGCGATGATCGCGTACGCGGGCATGGTGCGGTTAAAAGGCGGGACGCGGGGCGAGTTGAGTGTCAGCGTGCGACCGCGCTGGCCGCTGGCGGAGTTGCCCGCCATCTGACGTAAAAAAAGCCGGCTCAACAGCCTGAATGAGAGTGCCTCTGGCCGCAACGGATAAGCTCAACACGCAGGGAACTGGGTCAGAAGAGGAAAGCGTCACGCGCCATGGATGGCGCGGGCCGAGCGGTCAGGGATGACGGCTTTTGCGTCTTTCCGATCTGACCCTGTTTCCTGAGCAGTGCCGGTCGCACAGCCACATTTTTTGGACACCCTATTGCCGGCTTTTTTATGGCTGAGATTTCTTTTTGCGCTTCCAGATTTTGCCTTCCTGACCGCGCCACAGCCGCTGAATATTATCGTGATGACGCAGCAGGATCAGACAGGAGAGCATGGACACCGGAAAGGTGAACTGCGGTTTGAACCACCAGACATAGAATGGCGCGATCAGTGCACTGACAATCGCCCCCAGCGAGGAATAGCCGCTGAGTAAAACCGTGAGCAGCCACGTGCCGGTGACCAGCCCGGTTAAGTCCCAGCCAATCGGCGCAATCGCGCCAAATGCCGTCGCCACACCTTTGCCTCCGCGAAAGTGAAAGAAGACCGGATAGATATGTCCGAGACAGGCGGCAATGGCGGTCAGGCCAAGATAGAGCGGCGTCACGTGCATCAGATAAGCCAGCCAGACCGGCACCATCCCCTTCAGCACATCAAACACTAATACGGTTGCTGCTGCGGCTTTACCGCCCAGACGCAGTACGTTGGTGGCACCCGGATTACCGGAACCGTGTGTGCGGGGATCGGGCAGGCCAGCGAGTTTGCAAACCAGAATCGCACTGGAAATCGAACCGCAAAGATACGCGAAAATAATCATACCAAGCGCGAAAGCACTCATAACACCGTACCGTTCCCTTTAGGGTCGTTTTGATCTCATCAACCGTGGATAATACGCATAATCCGCCGGAAGTGGTATCCGGCTTAGCCAAAAACAGAGACCCTCATCATGGATATCGTATTTATAGAACAACTCACGGTGTTCACCACCATTGGCGTTTACGACTGGGAACAGGGTATACAGCAGAAGCTGGTGCTCGATGTCGAAATGGCCTGGGATAACCGTCTGGCGGCCAGCAGCGACGATGTTAAAGATTGTCTCAGCTATGCCGATGTCTCCTCGGCGATTCTGACCCATCTGAACGGGGGGCGTTTTGCCCTGGTTGAGCGGGTAGCTGAAGAAATCGCGGATCTGTTGATGAACCGTTTCAATTCGCCTGGCGTACGCATAAAGGTAAGCAAACCGGGCGCTGTAGCCCAGGCGGCGCAGGTTGGCGTGCGAATTGAGCGCGGGACTATTCCTAAATAAATACGATGTGATTGCCATCACAATGAAACCAAACCAAATTACTGTCTGTCATAGCGTGAACCGTTTCGTTACAGCAGGCGAAACGGAGCGGACCTTAAGGTTTAATTCAGGCTAATTGCGGCATGATTTCAGGCGATAGCAACGCGCTACCGCCTTTTTAATGGTTTTGAAACGGATAGAGGGAACATTTGATGGCAGATATTCATCAGCTTTGGGTAGCTGCAATCCTGGGCGTTGTGGAAGGGCTGACCGAATTTTTACCGGTCTCTTCCACAGGGCACATGATTATAGTGGGTCACCTGCTGGGCTTTGAAGGTGAAAAAGCCGAGACCTTTGAAGTTGTGATCCAGTTAGGATCGATTCTGGCTGTAGTAGTGATGTTCTGGCGCCGTCTGTTTGGCCTGATCGGCATTCACTTTGGCGAAGTCAAACATGAAGGTGTCGGCACCGGGCGCCTGTCGCTGATCCATATCCTGCTGGGTATGGTTCCGGCTGTGGTAGTGGGTCTGGTGCTGCACGATCAGATCAAAACGCTGTTCAATCCGATCAACGTGATGTACGCGCTGGTGGTGGGGGGGGTGCTGCTGCTGGCCGCAGAGTATCTTAAGCCAAAACAGCCGAAAGCCGTCGGCGTCGATGATATTACCTATCGTCAGGCCTTCATGATTGGCTGCTTCCAGTGCTTAGCGCTGTGGCCGGGCTTCTCACGTTCCGGTGCAACCATCTCCGGCGGAATGCTGATGGGTGTGAGCCGCTATGCCGCGTCAGAGTTCTCCTTCATCCTGGCGGTGCCAATGATGATGGGTGCGACCGTACTGGACATGTACAAGAGCATCGGCTTCCTGACCATGGCAGACTTTCCGATGTTCGCCGTGGGCTTCGTAACGGCATTTATCGTGGCGCTGATTGCGATTAAAGCTTTCCTTGAGCTGATCAAACGCATCTCGTTTGTCTCGTTCGCCATTTACCGCTTTATCGTGGCGGCAGCGGTTTACATGATCTTCATGTAAACCCGTGGCAGCCTGCTAGTCAGGCTGCCCGATCGCCAGACCCTGCGCGACGGCGGCAATGCGTCGTCGCGTCATCTCTTCCCTCACTTCCATCCCTTTAAATCCCGCTTCGACCACCGCTCTGGTCGGCACCGCCTGCGCCAGCGCAAAAGCACGACGCAGATAGTCGCCCTGCGGATAAGGCATACTCTCCAGCCCGGCACGTCCGCGCGCATCTGCTTCGCTGGTCAGCGCCATCTGCTCAACGCGCTGCGGCTTACGCCAGGCATCAATGCGGTCAAACAGCGCTACCAGTGACGCCGCAGATTGCCGCTCAATGGTGTGCACAATGTCGTGAAACTCGGTCACGATCAGCGCCAGATCGCGAATTGCATTGGGCACCCGCAGCCGCTGGCACAGCGCCTCGACCAGCGGAACGCCTGCCAGACCATGACCGTGATGGCTCGGCCACAGCTCAGGCGGCGTCAGCGCTTTACCGACGTCATGAAACAGTGTGGCGAAGCGCACATCGATCTCACTGGAGAGCGCGGCGGCCATCGCCAGCGTCATCAGCGTATGTACACCGGTGTCGATCTCCGGGTGCCATTTAATCGGTGCAGGAATACCAAACAGATTATCCAGCTCAGGAAACAGTACCTGCAACGCCCCGCAGTCGCGCAGCACCTGAAAATAGACCTGTGGATTGCGTGAACTCAGCGCTTTTTCCGTCTCTTTCCACACCCGTTCGGCAGTGAGATTCGACAGCTCACCGCTTTCGGCCATCTGCTGCATCAGCTGCTGGGTTTCGGGGGCAATACGAAAGTTGAGATGGGCAAAACGCGCAGCAAAGCGCGCGACGCGCAATACCCGCAGCGGGTCTTCACTGAAGGCTTCTGAGACGTGACGCAGCAGGCGCTGTGCAATATCACGCTGGCCGTTGTAGGGATCAACCAGCTCGCCGTTTTCATCCTGCGCAATAGCATTGATGGTCAGATCGCGGCGCTGTAAGTCCTGCTCCAGCGTCACGTCGGGCGCAGACCAGGTGACAAAGCCGGTGTAGCCTTTCCCGTTTTTCCGCTCGGTCCGGGCCAGCGCATACTCTTCGCGACTGACGGGATGCAGGAAAACGGGAAAATCGCGACCGACCTGTTGATAACCCTGCTCAAGCATGACTTCGGGCGTGGAGCCTGTTACCACCCAATCTTTGTCTGTAACCGGCAGATTCAGCAGCGCATCACGCACCGCACCGCCAACAAGAAACGTCTTCACGCAAAACTCCAGAGAAAAAGAAATGACCTGCACGCCGGGCGTATCCCGCGCCTGAAATCAGCGGTGCATCTCATTTTATTGTTGCACAGATTCCCCGGATTGCAGACATGCCAAAAGGGGGATCCTGCGATCCCCTGCTCAAACCCGACAGAAGGGGGTCAGTTCATCCAGCGATCGCTTTTCTTACGGCGCGGCAGCATGTGCGGCAATAAGAGTCCCAGCAGCAGGCCAACACCCAGCACGCCGCCGCCATACATAAACCACTGCATGATGATGGTGCGCTGCTTGTCATCCAGCTGAACGTTAGCGGCGCTGACTTTCTTCTGGGCGACGATCAGCTCATTTTTCAGCTTCTGATTCTCGCCTTTCAGCCCGTTGATCACGCCGTCGCTGCTGGCGACTTTGTTCTGCATCTCAGCAGTACGCTGATTCCAGCTGTTGTCGATGTTATCCAGCTTGGCCGTCAGATCTTTCACCTGCTGCTCAAGCTGCGGCACCCGGGTACGCAGGCTCGGATTGGCACTGAGCTGCGACAGGGGGATCCAGGTGGTGCGGCCTTCCGAATCACGGATCTGGCCATAATGGGTGTCATTGTTAGTCTGTAGCAGCTGCACCTCTTCCCCGGCGTTCAGCTTACCGAGCAGGCGGAACTGATCGCCCGGCCCGCTGCGGACCCAGGTTGAGAGTTCATCAGAAACATAGCGTTTTTCGTCGGCATGGGCAGGTGCAAGGGTGCTGAGGGCCAGCAAAGTGAGTCCAGCGAGTGTGATTTTTTTCATTCGATTTCGTTTGGCTTAGTCTGACTTAAAATTTACCGGCACAGTCTGGAGAGGCCTCGCATAAATCTGAATGAGAACTATCCTGGTCTCATGAGAGTGCGAAAAGGTCTGCGAAAGAGCAAAGAAAGCAGAGACAGCGCGGCTTCTGTGCATTAATCTTCGCCTCATAAACCCCTTGCCCTCCAGGCGGCAGCGTGAGTAACCTGCTGATAATCGCCTGAAATATGCAGGAAAAACCCTCTTAAGTGCCAGCGGCGTAGTGAATAAAAAATTATGACCATCGAAATCGAACTAAAGTTCATTGCAACTCCACAGGCAGCCGGGAAACTGGCTGAACTGCTCTCCACTCTGCCGCATCAGCATCAGGCTGCTCGCGAGCTGACCAACATCTACTTCGAAACTGACGACAACCAGCTTCGGCGCTGGGACATGGGATTACGTATCCGTGGCGTCGACCAGCGTTATGAAATGACGCTGAAAGCGGCGGGGCAGACGCTCGGCGGCCTGCATCAGCGTCCGGAATATAACGTTGAGCTCAGCGAGCCGGTGCTGGATATTGCGCGCCTGCCCGCAGAGATCTGGCCTAAGGGCACTGATGTCGCGGCGTTGCAACAGCGGTTACAGCCGCTATTCACCACCCATTTCCAGCGTGAAGTCTGGCTGATCACCACAGGCAATAGTGAAATTGAAGTCGCATTTGATCAGGGTGCGGTCACGGCGGGTGAGCTCAGCGAACCGCTGTGCGAGATCGAACTGGAGCTGAAAAGTGGCGAACGCCAGGATCTGCTGGCCTTTGCGCAGCAACTGGTGGCGCTGGGCGGTCTGCGTATGGGCAGCCTGAGCAAAGCCGCCCGCGGTTATCAACTGGCGCAGGGTAATCCGCCGCGCCAGATTGAGGCTTTCCCGCTGCTGAAAGCAGGCGCTAAAGCGACCGTTGAGCAGGGCATGGTCGCTTCAATGTCGGCGGGGCTGCGTCACTGGCAATATCATGAAGAAGTCTGGCTGCGCGGCAACGCGGCGGCGCAGGATGCAGTGCGCGAAGCGCTGGATCTGTTGCGTCAGGCGTTCAGCCTGTTTGGTGCGCTGGTGCCACGCAAAGCCAGCAGTGCTCTGCGTCAGCAGCTGACCACGCTGGAAGAGACGCTGGTAAACGAAGAGCAGGAGGCGGCGACGTTCTGCTTATCTTCCCTCTCGGTTGAAACGCAGCTGGCGCTGACCCACTGGCTGGCGGAGTCTCAGTGGCGTCAGTGGATCGATGCCAAAGGAGAAGCCAAGCTGCAGGGTTCGTTTAAGCGTTTCAGCGACATCATGCTGAGCCGCGTCAATGCCGATCTGAGAGAGACATTCATCACGGTCAAACAGCCCAATGAGTATCAGGACAAAGCTACCCGTCTGGCGCGTCAGCTGCTGACGGTGCACCTGCTGGCGGGTTCCTATCCCGTGGAAACGGTGATGGCCTGGCTCGAACCCTGGCAGCAACTACTGTCGGCGATTCATGAAAAGCAGTCATCCGGATTAGCCTGGCTGACGTCGCAGGCACTGAAACAGCAGCCATTCTGGCTCACCAGCGGCGCTAGCCGCTAACGGGTAATTCGTACCGCCATCAAGGAGGGCGTTATGTTGGCAGCACTTCCCGCGTTGCTACGCGACCAGGCCGACCAGGCCGCCCGACAGCTTGGGGTTCCGCCGACTTCGCTTAGCCCGGAGCAGGCCGCCGGGCTGGCTTTCAGCGATTTCGTGCTGGAAAACCTGCAACAACATCCCGACTGGTGGCAGACGATGCTCGACCAGCCGCTGCAGCCTGATGAGTGGCAGCACTACGCTGTATGGCTAAATGAGGTACTCAGCGGCATTGACAGTGAAGCGAGCCTGATGCGCGAACTGCGGCTGTTTCGCCGCCGTATGCTGGTGCGTATCGCCTGGATGCAGGCTCTGCAACACGCCACGACTGAACAGAGTCTGCAACAGCTTAGTGTCTTAGCTGAGGTGCTGGTCAGCAGGGCGCGCGACTGGGTATATCAGGATTGCTGCCGTGATTTTGGTACGCCCTGTAATGCCGATGGCGACGCTCAGCCGCTGCTGATTCTGGGCATGGGCAAGCTGGGTGGCGGTGAACTGAACTTCTCCTCTGACATTGACCTTATTTTCGCCTGGCCAGAAAACGGCACCACGCGCGGCGGACGGCGTGAGCTCGATAATGCTCAGTTCTTTACCCGTATGGGCCAGCGGCTGATCAAAGTCCTGGATCAACCCACCATGGATGGCTTTGTCTACCGTGTGGATATGCGGCTGCGGCCGTTTGGCGACAGCGGTCCGCTGGTCATGAGCTTTGCCGCACTGGAAGATTACTACCAGGAGCAGGGACGTGACTGGGAGCGTTACGCCATGGTCAAGGCCCGCCTGATGGGCGATGACCACGACCGCTGGAGCCTGGAGCTGCAGCAGATGCTGCGGCCGTTCGTATATCGGCGTTACATCGATTTCAGCGTGATCCAGTCGCTGCGTAACATGAAAGGGATGATCAGCCGTGAAGTCCGGCGACGCGGGCTGAAAAACAATATCAAACTCGGCGCGGGCGGCATCCGTGAAACCGAGTTTATCGTGCAGGTGTTCCAGCTGATTCGCGGCGGACGTGAACGCTCGCTTCAGTTGCGTTCGCTGCTGCCGACGCTTGAGGCGATCAAAACGCTGGCCCTGCTGCCTGCTGAGCAGGTGGATGCGCTGCGTGACGCCTATCTGTTCCTGCGGCGGCTGGAGAATCTGCTGCAAAGCCTGGGCGACGAGCAGACCCAGACGCTGCCCGAGGATGAGCTGCATCGCGCCCGGCTGGCGTGGGCGATGGATTGTGCCGACTGGCCTGCGCTGATGACCCAACTTGATGCTCAGATGGCAGCGGTACGGACAATCTTTGATGAGCTGATTGGGGAAGATACGCCTGAGATTGGCGATCAGCGTGAGCTGGCGGAGTTTCAGGTGCTGTGGCAGGACCAGCTGGAAGATAGTGAACTGGCTCCGCTGGTGCCGCAGCTCAGCGACGATCAGCGGCTTACGCTGCATCAGACGCTGGAGGCGTTTCGTCAGGACATCAGCCGGCGCACCATCGGCCCGCGTGGCCGTCAGGCGCTGGATCAGCTGATGCCGCGCCTGCTGAGCGAGGTCTGCCCGCGTGAAGACGCGGCGGTCACGCTGAGCCGTCTGACGCCACTGCTGCTCGGCGTGCTGACCCGCAGCACCTATCTGGAGCTGCTGACCGAATATCACGGTGCCCTGCGTCACCTGATTCGCCTGTGTGCGGCCTCACCGATGGTAGCCAGCCAGCTGGCGCGTCACCCCCTGTTGCTGGATGAACTGCTCGATCCCGCCACGCTCTATCAGCCGACTGCCACCGACGCCTATCGTGACGAGCTGCGGCAGTATCTGCTGCGCATCCCCACTGAGGATGAGGAGCAGCAGCTGGAAGCGGTGCGGCAGTTTAAGCAGGCGCAGCATCTGCGTATCGCTGCTGCTGACATCGCGGGCACGCTGCCGGTGATGAAAGTCAGCGATCATCTCACCTGGCTGGCGGAAGCAATCATCGACTCTGTGGTGCGTCAGGCGTGGAACATGATGGTGCAGCGCTACGGTCGTCCCTCTCACCTGAGCAATGAACATGAACGCGGTTTTGCGGTGCTGGGTTACGGCAAACTGGGTGGCTGGGAGCTGGGTTACAGTTCTGATCTCGATTTAGTCTTCCTGCATGACTGTCCGGCAGACGCCGTGACCGAAGGGGATCGCAGCATCGATGGTCGTCAGTTCTATCTGCGGCTCGCTCAGCGCATTATGCATCTCTTTAGTACCCGCACTGCCTCCGGCATTCTCTACGAAGTGGACGCGCGGCTGCGCCCTTCTGGCGCGGCGGGGATGCTGGTCAGTACCTTTGAGGCATTTGAAGAGTATCAGCGCAGTGAAGCCTGGACATGGGAACATCAGGCGCTGGTCCGGGCGCGCGTGGTGTTTGGTGAGGCGGCACTGGGTGACCGTTTCAACGCGATTCGTCAGACGATTCTGTCGCTGCCACGTCCTGCAGACGCGCTGCAAACCGAAGTGCGTGAGATGCGTGAAAAGATGCGCGCTCACCTCAGCAACAAACATAAAGGTCGCTGGGATATCAAAGCCGATGCGGGAGGCATCACCGATATTGAATTCATCGCCCAATATCTTGTCTTACGCTACGCCGCTGAGCAGCCTGAACTGACGCGCTGGTCTGACAATGTGCGCATTTTCGAGCTGATGGCGAAGTACCATAAAATGCCCGCCGATGAAGCGCAGGCGCTGACGCAGGCTTATGTCACGCTGCGCGACGCCCTGCACCATCGCGCCCTGCAGGAGCTGCCGGGCCACGTTGAGCCAGAGGCTTACGCAGCGGAGCGGCAGACGGTTCTGAACAGCTGGCAGCGCTGGCTGATAACGCCTGCGTCTATCCTGGCGTGATGCTGATAGCACAAATCGCAACTGTGCTATCATCCGCGCACTATTTTTAATGCAGTCTGGAGTGTCTGGAATGAAAGTGACTCTGCCCGCGTTCGGCCAAGCCTCAGTGCTGGTTGTTGGCGATGTAATGTTGGATCGTTACTGGTATGGCCCAACCAGCCGTATCTCCCCTGAAGCACCGGTTCCGGTGGTGAAAGTGGACACGGTTGAAGAGCGCCCTGGCGGCGCGGCAAACGTAGCGATGAACATTGCAGCACTCGGTGCCGCGTCCCGGCTAATCGGCCTGACCGGCGAAGATGATGCGGCGCGCGTGTTGAGCAACACGCTGAAAGACGTCAACGTTCATTGTGACTTCGTGGCGGTCAAAAGCCATCCGACCATTACCAAACTGCGCGTGCTTTCCCGCAACCAGCAGCTGATCCGCCTCGACTTTGAAGAGGGCTTTGAACAGGTCGATCCGGAGCCAATTCATCAGAAAATGCGTGATTCACTGGCCGCAGCGGGTGCGCTGGTGCTGTCCGATTATGCCAAAGGCGCGCTCTCCAGCGTGCAGACCATGATTACCCTTGCGCGCGAAGCGGGCGTGCCGGTATTGATTGATCCGAAAGGCACTGATTTTGCGCGCTACCGTGGCGCGACGCTGCTGACGCCGAACCTCTCCGAATTTGAAGCCGTGGTCGGCAAATGCAAAAACGAAGAGGAGATCGTGGCGCGTGGCACCCAACTGATCGCTGATTTTGATCTCTCCGCACTGCTGGTGACCCGTTCCGAAAACGGTATGACGCTGCTGCAGCCGGGCAAAGCGCCTCTGCATCTGCCAACCCAGGCGCAGGAAGTCTATGACGTCACCGGTGCCGGCGATACGGTGATTGGCGTGCTGGCGGCAGCGCTGGCAGCCGGCGACTCGCTGGAAGAAGCCTGTTTCCTGGCCAACGCGGCAGCGGGCGTGGTGGTGGGTAAACTCGGTACCTCGACCGTCAGCACCGTTGAACTGGAAAATGCGATTCATGCCCGCCCGGAACAGGGTTTTGGCATCATGACGGAAGCGCAGTTAAAAGCCGCCGTTGAGATGGCCCGCCGTCGTGGCGAAAAAGTGGTGATGACTAACGGCGTGTTCGACATTCTGCATGCGGGACATGTCTCTTATCTGGCCAACGCCCGCAAGCTCGGCGATCGACTGATCGTTGCGGTGAACAGCGATGCGTCGACTAAGCGTCTGAAAGGTGAAAGCCGTCCGGTCAATCCGCAGGAAAACCGGATGATCGTGCTGGGTGCGCTGGAAGCGGTCGACTGGGTGGTCGTATTTGAAGAGGATACGCCGCAGAGGCTGATTGCGGGCATTCTGCCTGACCTGCTGGTCAAAGGCGGTGATTACAAGCCGGAAGATATCGCGGGCAGTAAAGAAGTCTGGGCAAATGGCGGCGACGTGCAGGTGCTGAACTTCGAGGATGGTATCTCCACTACCAACATCATCAAAACCATTCGCGGCAGCTAACGCAGAGGGTAAGCGGGAGCCTGGCTCCCGCTTAACGCTTATTCTGACTTGTTGTCCGGAACAGGTTTCACGACATCGGCAACCGGTGGCGGTGAAACAGCGGGTGAGGTGGCTACTGAAGCAGATGGTGTGGCCGCTGCAACAGGTGTTGCCGGTGCGGTTGCCGTCGGAGGCGTACCCGCTGATGAACCCTGACTTTCCAGCTGGGCCAGACGTTGCTCCAGCGCCGCCAGTTTCTCCCGCGTACGCAGTAATACCTGCGTCTGCACATCAAACTCTTCACGGTTGACCAGATCCATCCGGGTCAGCTGCGCCTGAAGAACCTGACGAATTTTCTTTTCGACATCATCACCAAACTCACGAACACCTTTAGGCATCGCTTCGTGAACCTGACGGGCAAGTTGTTCAATTTTTTTCGTGTCGATCATGATGATTTCCTGGTTACGGGGAGCTGTGTCAGCGTGTTTACCAACGTAATAAGTGTTAAGTGTAATGCCAGAAATGAAAAGGATAAACCTCAAATCCGTAACGCAGGAAATGCAAAAGCAATTGCGCTATTGATGATTGCCGCCTCAAACGATCGGCGTTATAGTTGAAAGGCTTATTCTCAGGGCGGGGCGCAATTCCCCACCGGCGGTAAATCAGCTTTGGCTGAAAGCCCGCGAGCGCTTTATCTTGATGAAAAGAGAGATAAAGGTCAGCAGATCCGGTGTAATTCCGGGGCCGACGGTTACAGTCCGGATGGGAGAGGGTAACGACATCTGTCGGACAATTGTGTCTGCATCACGTTATTGCCACGTCTTTTTGACGTCACTCCTAAGCACGCCCTGATTCTGGTAACCCATACATTTTAAGGTTTTTATTACCATGAATCAGACGCTACTTTCTGAATTTGGCACGCCTGAACAGCGTGTAGAACGTGCTATCGCCGCCCTGCGTGAGGGACGCGGTGTGATGGTACTCGACGATGAAAATCGTGAAAACGAAGGCGATATGATCTTCGCCGCAGAAACCATGACCGTTGAACAAATGGCACTGACTATTCGTCACGGCAGCGGCATCGTCTGCCTCTGCCTGACCGAAGCGCGTCGCCAGCAGCTCGACCTGCCGATGATGGTAGAAAACAACACCAGCTCCTTTGGCACCGGCTTCACCGTGACCATTGAGGCCGCAGAAGGTGTCACGACGGGTGTTTCCGCGCAGGACCGTATCACCACCATCCGCGCGGCGATTGCCGACGATGCAAAACCAGCCGATTTGCATCGCCCAGGTCATGTCTTCCCGTTGCGTGCCAGCGAAGGCGGCGTGTTAACCCGTGGCGGACACACTGAAGCAACCATCGATTTAGTAACGCTGGCCGGCTTTAAGCCTGCAGGTGTTCTGTGTGAACTGACTAACGATGATGGCACTATGGCCCATGCGCCTGAAGCGATTACGTTCGCGCGTCAGCACAACATGCCGGTAGTGACAATCGAAGATCTGATCGCCTGGCGTCGTACGCACGAAACGCGCCACGCCAGTTAATCTTTCTGCTGCGATAAACAGGCCCCGATCAGGGCCTGTTTCATTTTTTTCATACCGCCATGACGCCTGAACTCTCGCTTTTCCACACTTCTCTCTGCTGAATACCTGTGCCAGCTGTTACGTCAGATTTCATTCAAATTTCCTGGTGATCATCATCATGGTTATCCGCGTGATAACCTGGCAAATGCGCGTATCGTAGTGGCTATTAAACCACCGGATGCCGGAGAGTACGAATGAGCCAGTTACGCATGCCAGCCCTGTTTTTAGGCCACGGCAGCCCGATGAATGCCCTTGAAGAGAACCGCTATACCGCCGCGTGGCGTCACGCAGGCGACACGCTGCCACGTCCACGCGCCATTATTGCGGTTTCGGCGCACTGGTATACGCGTGGCACCGCCGTGACGGCAATGGCACAGCCGAAGACCATTCATGATTTTGGTGGCTTCCCACAGGCGCTGTTTGATACGCGCTATCCGGCACCCGGATCGCCTGAACTGGCTCAGCAGCTGGTGGAGCAGTTAGCGCCCGTTGAGGTGAAGCTGGATCAGGACTGGGGACTGGACCATGGCTCCTGGGGCGTCCTGATTAAGATGTACCCGGATGCCGATATTCCGGTGGTACAGCTCAGCGTTGATGGCACTAAACCTGCGGCATGGCATTTTGAGATGGGCCAGAAACTGTCTGCACTGCGCGATCAGGGCGTAATGATTGTCGCCAGCGGCAACGTGGTGCACAACCTGCGTAAAGTGCGCTGGGATGGCAACAGCGAAGTCTATCCGTGGGCCAGCAGTTTTGAACAGTTCGTCCGCGATAACCTGGCGGTACAGAGCGATGCGGCTTCTCATCCGCTGGTCAACTTTATGAATCACCCTGGCGCGGCGCTCTCTAACCCGACGCCTGAGCACTATCTGCCGCTGCTCTATGTGCTGGGCGCACGTCAGCCGGATGACGTCATCAGTATTCCGGTTGATGGCATGGAGATGGGTGCTATCAGCATGCTGTCGGTTCAGGTAGGTTAGGGCGAAGCTGAGAGAAAACAGGCCAGAAGCTGGCCTGTTATTATCGCGGTGCGTTAACCGATAAAGGCGTGCGGATAGAAACGGGAAAGATCCTGAGTGATCAGGTCGCGATCTTCACGCAGGCCGATCCCAGCCGGTTGATCGTCGATCAGCCAGCTACCAATCAGCGTATAACTGTCGCCAAATTTTGGCAGCGGATGGAACTGCTGGACGATCATTCCCTCTTCGCCGTACGGCCCATCAACGCGGGCAATCTCCTGACCATTCTCTACGATGCGGATGTTAGCCCCTTCACGTGAAAACAGCGGCTTCACCACATATTTTTCCATGTGTGGCACGTCATCTTCCGCGAACCAGGCGGGCAGCAGGTTAGGGTGATTCGGGAACATCTCCCACAGCAGCGGCAGAAGAGCTTTGTTCGAAATGATGCTTTTCCATGCCGGTTCCAGCCAGCGCACGCCCGCATCGCCCAGCTTAGTAGAGAACATTTCACGCAACATGAACTCCCATGGATAGAGCTTGAACAGGTTACTAATCACCTGATCATGAGCGTCGGTGAATTCACCTTTTTCGCCCAAGCCAATCTCATCAATATAGAGAAACTCACTCGGCAGACCCGCTTCGGTAGCGCAATCCTGAAGGTACTGCACGGTGCCACGATCTTCGTCGGTGTCGCGGCAGCAGGCGAAGTGCAGCCAGTTAAAGCCGTGCTGCTGATGTAACGCGGCAAAGCGTTCAATCAGCTTTTCCTGCAGGCTATTAAACTGATCGCTGCCAGCGGGGAGCTGACCGGCATTAAGCTGGTCTTCCAGCCAGAGCCACTGGAAAAATGCTGCTTCATACAGCGAGGTCGGCGTATCAGCATTGTTCTCCAGCAGCTTCACATCACCCTTGCCATCCCAGGCGAGATCCAGACGAGAGTACAGCGATGGCTGACGCTGATGCCATGAATCGCGCACGAAATCCCAGGTATGCTTAGGGATGCGGAATTTAGTCAGCAGCGCTTCGCTGTTGACCACTTTTTCCACCACCTGCAGGCACATCTGATGCAACTCGGCGGTGACCTCTTCCAGATGCTCGATTTGCGCCAGCGTGAACTGGTAATAGGCCTCTTCACACCAGTAGGGTTCGCCATGCATGGTGTGAAAACGAAAACCGAACTCGGTGGCTTTTTCGCGCCAGCCCGGGCGCTCTGAAATGGCAATGCGTTCCATCGGGGCGTTAGCCTCCCATTGAGCGGCTGGAGGTGCCGGTGGCGCTGCTGCGCTGCATGCTGTTCTGCTTCGCGACGGTTTCACCGAAGCCACCACGGGTAATGGTCGACGTGGTGGCCGGTTTTGGTGCCAGCGCCGTTTTCGGCACGGTCATGGTTTTGCCGGAGGTAGCTGCGCCGTAGTTACGGCCCGATGCATCAACAAACTGACCATTGGCCGGGCTACGGGCATTTTTCGGCGAGAACAGCGGTTGCTGCGCAAAGCCTGAACCACCGCCCATCATGCGGCCCATCATGTAACCCGCCATCAGTGGCATCCAGAAGCTTCCGCCGCTCTGCTGTGATTCCGCATTGGTGGTGCCTACACCTGCCTGAGCCGGTGTCTGCTGACACTGGTTTTCGCCAAATTCAGCGACACAATCTTCACGGGTGGCATATTTTGGCGCGGTGCGTTCTGCCTCTTTTTTAGCCTCATTGAATGCGGTGGTACATTGCGCACTCTGGCCCGGATTGGCTTTCGAACAGTCATCGGCGTTCTGGTACATCGAAACCGTTTCATCGTTCTGTTCACAGCCAGCCAGCATAAATACCGCCGAAACGGCGATAGCAACGGGCGTTAAATGGCGTGCCTGCCAGCTCTTACGAAAAGCGGCATAGCGAATAGATTTTGTGCGTTTCATTATGATTATCCTGTGCCCAAAGGTAGCGCATAGAATAGGGGATGGGGGGGTAAAATTGAAGCTGGAGGCCTGATACAACAGGGATCTTTACTTAGTTATACGTTCAACAGAGAGGCGGGCCGCAAAGCAGCCCGCCCGCAGATTAATTACCGAAAGGATTACCGCTGCTGTGGCGAGCTGCAGGACGCGCTGCCTCAGAAGAGCCGGTTGCCGCCGGACCGCTATCCACACGTGCGGTCTGCTGGGCATTTTCCGGTGCCACGGTTTCCGGTGACGTCGGGATCTCTTTACCCAACTGACTGTTCAGTTTCTGCAGGCTCTGCTCATTGAGCGTACCCAGCGCATAGCTGATATTCAGCTGGTTAATCAGGTAGCTATAGCGCGCATCGGAAAGCTGCTGCTTCGCGTTATAGAGCACAGTCGTCGCATCAAGCACATCGACGATAGTACGCGTACCCACCTGATAGCCTGCTTCTGACGCATCCAGAGAGCTTTGCGCAGAAACGACGGCCTGTTTGTAGGCATTGATACTGCTGATAGACGCATTCACGTTGTTAAACGATGAACGTACGGTCTGAACCGCTGAGCGGTGGGCGCTTTCCAGCTGTTCGCTGGCGCTGACGAAGCTGTACTGCGCCTGCTTCACTCGGGAAGTTACGCTGCCACCACTGTAAAGTGGCAGTGAGAAGCTCAGACCCACCTGGTTTGAACCAGTAATGGAGTCAGTAGAACCGGCGCTCTGGTTCGCACGGCTGCCGCCATATTTGCTGTTTGACATGCCGGTAGAGGCGGTCAGATCCAGCGTCGGCATATGACCAGTTTCCTCGGAGCGGATCTGCTCACGGGCTAGATCCTGGTTCAGACGGGCAGAGAGCAACGACAGGTTACGGCTTTCCGCCTGCTTAAGCAGTGCGCTGACCGCTTCAGGCTTATCGGTTCTGAAGCGATCGATGCTCAGCGAAGCCAGCGACATGTAATCCATACCGGTGATCTGACGCAGCGTTTCTACGTTATTATCAAGGTTGTTACGCGCGGTGACTTCGTTAGCCAGTACGCTGTCATATTGCGCGCGGGCGTTCTGTACGTCAGTGATGGCAACCAGGCCAACGTTAAAGCGCTGCGTGGTCTGATCCAGCTCGCGATAGATCGACTGTTTCTGCGCTTCGGTGTAAGAAAGCGTATCAATCGCTTTCAGTACGTTGAAGTACGCAGTAGCGGTGTTCAGAATCAGATCCTGCTGCGCCACCTGGTAGGTCACATCCTGAATACCGGCTGCTTTTTCCTGCAGGGTCAGCGCGCGCCATTTCGACATGTCGAAAATAGTCTGAGTCAATTGCAGTGTGCCGCTGGTCGTGTTGGAATGAAGACCGCTGCTGTCGCGATAGCCGTTGTTATAGGTGTAGTCTGCACCCAGGCCGAGCTGGGGTAATAATGGGCTACGCGCTTCGTTGATTTTCTCAAAAGCAGAATCGCGATCGGCAGCGGCACTGCGCAGATCCGGGTTGCTCAGACGCGCTTGTTGATAAACCTGAAGCAGGTCTTCTGCCTGGCTGGCGAAGCTGAAACCGCCCAGGCTCAGCCCAATAAAAAATGGGAGCAGTTTTTTCATTTGCATTCCTTTTGTTGCAGCAAATTGCAGTGGGTGCGCTGCCGGGTAAGCCAAAAAATTATCGCCGATTCTAGCAGAGGGCAACTGTGAGATAAGTTGGCTGAACGTGCCTTCTCCCCCTAATTTACGTAAATAATTCAGAAAGAACTACTTACATGGAGCACAGTTACAGGCTTTTTTCGCTCCACTCCAATCTGCACAAGGAACCTGATGATGCCGGAAGAAAAAAAATCCCCTGTGACTTTCACAAAAAACGATGTAGAAATTATTGCACGCGAAACCGTCTATGATGGTTTTTTTTCCGTCGAACGTTACCGCTTCCGCCACCGCCAGTTTAATGGCGAAATGAGTGGGGAAGTGCAGCGTGAAGTTTTTGAGCGCGGACATGCCGCCGTGCTGCTACCTTATGATCCCTTACGCGATGAAGTGGTGCTGATTGAACAGATCCGCATCCCGGCTTATGACAGCAGTGCTTCACCCTGGCTGCTGGAGATGGTCGCCGGCATTATTGAACCCGGCGAATCGGTTGAGCAGGTTGCGCGCCGTGAAGCCGTTGAAGAAGCAGGTTTAGACGTTGGCCGGGTTAAGCCTGTGCTTAGCTATCTGGCCAGCCCTGGTGGCACCAGCGAACGTCTGTCGGTGCTGATTGGGGAAGTGGATGCCAGCCAGGCAGAGGGATGCCATGGTCTGGAGGAAGAGAATGAGGATATTCTTGTGCATGTGGTGAGCCGCGAACAGGCTTATCGCTGGGTGGAAGAGGGGATAATCGACAATGCGGCGTCTGTCATCGCCCTGCAATGGCTGGCGTTGCACCATGAAAAACTACGCGAAGAGTGGATACAAAAATGAAACAGCGCTATACCCCTGACTTTCCCGAAATGATGCGGCTCTGCGAAACCAACTTCGCCCAGTTACGCCGCCTGCTGCCGCGCAACGATGAGGCGGGCGAATCGGTGATTTATCAGGTGAGTGGCGCCCGTTATCAGCTGACGATTCAGGAGTCGACGCGCTACACCACGCTGGTGGAGATCCGCCAGGTCGCGCCTGCCGTGAGTTACTGGAGCCTGCCCTCAATGTCGGTCCGGCTCTATCACGATGCGATGGTCGCCGAAGTGTGTTCAACTCAACAGATCTATCGCTTCAAAGCGCGCTATGATTATCCTAATAAAAAATTGCATCAGCGCGATGAAAAGCATCAGATAAACCAGTTTCTTGCAGACTGGCTGCGCTACTGCCTGGCGCATGGCGCAATGGCAGTTCCGGTCTGCTGATGCGTATAATGCAGTAAATGGCGTGGAGACGAAGGAAACGCTTTGGATAGCCTGCTAACTCTTCCTGCAGCGAACGGTTCCGAAATCAGGATTTTGCAAATCACGGATACTCACCTGTTCGCGGGAAAACATGAATCGCTGCTTGGCGTGAACACCTGGTCGAGTTATGACGCGGTGCTGGATGCGATTATTGCGCAACAGCGCGACTATGACCTGATCATCGCCACCGGCGATCTCGCCCAGGATCACTCTGTCGAAGCCTATCAGCATTTTGCTGAGGGTATCTCACGTTTACCGCGCCCCTGTGTCTGGCTGCCCGGTAATCACGACTTTCAGCCCGCGATGGTCGACACGCTGGCGGCAGCGCACATCAATGCCCACAAGCAGGTGCTGGTGGGTGAGCAGTGGCAGATTGTGTTGCTCGACAGCCAGGTTTACGGTGTCCCGCATGGGATGCTGAGCGACTATCAGCTGGAGTGGCTCGACAACGCACTGTCCCGCTTTCCGCAACGTCATACGCTGGTCCTGCTGCATCACCATCCGCTGGCCTCGGGCTGTACCTGGCTCGATCAGCACAGCCTGCGTAATTCCCATCAGCTCGATGCGGTGTTACAGCGCTACCCCTTAGCCCGGACGCTGGTCTGTGGTCATATTCATCAGGAGCTGGATCTGGAGTGGCACGGTCGCCGCGTGCTGGCGACGCCGTCAACCTGCGTCCAGTTCAAACCGCACTGCACCAGCTTTACGATTGACACGGTGGCACCGGGCTGGCGCTGGTTTACCCTGCATCCGGATGGCGGCCTTGAGACCGAGGTCAACCGGCTCGACACCGACGCTTTTCGTCCCGATTTAGACTCAGAAGGATACTGACGCGTGGCGGCATTGCTTTATCTGCACGGTTTTAACAGCTCGCCGCAGTCGGCGAAGGCAACGCAGTTCCGGCAATGGTTAGAGACGCAGCATCCCGGGCTCGAGATGATCGTGCCTCAGTTGCCGACTTTTCCGGCCGATGCCGCGGCCATGCTGGAAGATCTGGTACTAAGCCGTAGTGGCGAAACGCTGGGGCTGGTGGGCTCCTCGCTGGGCGGTTATTACGCCACCTGGCTGTCGCAATGCTTTATGCTGCCTGCCGTGGTCGTTAATCCTGCGGTGCGACCTTTTGAGCTGCTGGCGGATTTCCTGGGCGAAAATCAGAATCCCTACACCGGCCAGCAATATGTGTTAGAGTCACGCCACATTTACGATCTCAAAGTAATGCAGATTGAACCGCTGGAAGCGCCCGATTTACTCTGGCTGCTGCAACAGACCGGCGATGAAGTTCTCGATTACCGCCAGGCGCTCGACTATTACAGCGCGTGCCGTCATACGGTAGAAGAGGGCGGTAATCATGCATTTACTGGATTCGAGCGCCATTTCCCGCAGATTCTGGACTTTCTCGGTCTGAATCATCCCTGAGTAATGCGGAAATCGCACCCCATTTCACCCTTCTAATCAGACATTTACGATGAGTCAATCTAACTATAACGCGGATGCCATTGAGGTCCTGACTGGCCTTGAGCCTGTTCGCCGTCGTCCGGGCATGTACACCGATACGACGCGTCCCAACCATTTGGGTCAGGAAGTGATTGATAACAGCGTCGATGAGGCGCTGGGCGGCCATGCGAAGCGGGTTGAAGTGATTCTGCACGCTGATCAGTCGCTGGAAGTGATTGATGATGGTCGCGGCATGCCGGTGGACATCCACCCGGAAGAGGGCGTGCCCGCTGTCGAGCTGATCCTGTGTCGTCTGCATGCGGGTGGCAAGTTCTCCAACAAAAACTATCAGTTCTCGGGCGGCCTGCACGGCGTCGGCATTTCTGTGGTTAATGCCCTGTCAAAACGTGTTGAAGTCACGGTGCGCCGTAATGGCGAAATCTATGACATGGCGTTTGAAAATGGCGACAAAGTGCAGGATCTCACCGTCACCGGCACGGTGGCGAAACGTAATACCGGCACGCGCGTCCATTTCTGGCCTGATGAAAGCTTCTTCGACAGCCCGCGTTTCTCGGTATCGCGTCTTTCCCATCTGCTGAAAGCCAAAGCGGTGCTCTGCCCTGGCGTTGAGATTGTCTTCAAAGACAAGCTGAACAATACCGAGCAGCGCTGGTGCTACGAAGATGGCCTGACCGACTATCTGTGTGAAGCGGTGAATGGCCTGCCGACGCTGCCGGAAAAACCTTTTGTCGGCAGCTTTGCCGGTGATGTGGAAGCGGTGGACTGGGCGCTGTTGTGGCTGCCGGAAGGCGGCGAGCTGTTAACGGAAAGCTACGTTAACCTGATCCCGACCATGCAGGGCGGGACGCACGTCAACGGCCTGCGTCAGGGGCTGCTGGATGCGATGCGTGAATTCTGCGAATACCGCAACATTCTGCCGCGTGGCGTGAAGCTCTCAGCGGAAGATATCTGGGATCGCTGCGCCTATGTGCTGTCGGTGAAGATGCAGGATCCGCAATTCGCCGGACAGACCAAAGAGCGTCTCTCTTCCCGTCAGTGTGCTGCCTTTGTCTCTGGCGTCGTAAAAGATGCCTTCAGCCTGTGGCTGAACCAGAATATTCAGACGGCGGAAATGCTGGCTGAGCTGGCGATCTCCAGCGCCCAGCGGCGTATGCGGGCAGCCAAAAAAGTGGTGCGTAAAAAGCTCACCAGCGGACCGGCACTGCCGGGTAAACTGGCGGACTGCACCGCACAGGATCTGAATAAAACAGAACTGTTCCTGGTCGAAGGGGACTCGGCAGGTGGCTCGGCCAAACAGGCGCGCGATCGTGAATATCAGGCGATTATGCCGCTGAAAGGCAAGATCCTGAACACCTGGGAAGTCTCTTCCGATGAGGTGCTGGCGTCGCAGGAAGTGCATGATATTTCCGTGGCGATCGGCATCGATCCTGACAGCGAAGATCTGTCGCAGCTGCGCTATGGCAAGATCTGCATTCTGGCGGATGCGGACTCCGATGGTCTGCACATTGCTACGCTGCTCTGTGCGCTGTTCGTGAAACATTTCCGTTCACTGGTCAGAAATGGTCACGTCTACGTTGCGATGCCGCCGCTCTACCGCATCGATCTCGGCAAAGAGGTCTACTACGCGCTGGACGAAGATGAGAAAGAGGGCGTGCTGGAGCAGTTGAAACGCAAAAAGGGCAAACCGAACGTTCAGCGCTTTAAAGGGCTGGGCGAGATGAACCCGTTACAGCTGCGTGAAACGACGCTGGATCCGAATACCCGCCGTCTGGTCCAGCTGACGATCAGTGAAGAGGATGTTGACCAGACGCTGCGCATGATGGATATGCTGCTCGCGAAAAAACGTTCCGAAGACCGGCGTAACTGGTTGCAGGAAAAAGGCGATTTGGCCGATATTGAAGTGTAAAAAACAGGACGCGAAAGCGTCCTGTTCTCTTTGTGCTTCAGCCCGCACATCCTCAGAGAACCCGGCAGATTCAGAGCAGAGACAGTAACCCTTGTGAAAATTACCCTGGAAGAGCTACGCGCCTGGGTGGCGGTGGTGGACAGCGGTTCCATTACGGCGGCGGCAACCCAGCTGGCGCAGACCAGTTCGGGCATTAGCCGGGCGTTGTCGCGGCTGGAGAGTAAGCTGCAGACCACGCTGTTGCATCGGACTACCCGACGGCTGGCGCTGACCGAAGAGGGACAGGTCTTTCTGGAGCATGCGCGCCACATCCTGGCCTCGGTTGAGCAGGCGGAAGAGCAGATTGCGCTGCGGCGCGAGATGCCGTCAGGACGGCTGCGGGTGAACGCTGCGACGCCCTTTATGCTGCATGTGATTGTGCCGCTGGTGGACGATTTTCGCGCCCGCTATCCGCTGATCCAGCTTGAGCTGAATACCGACGATATTATGATCGATCTGCTGGAGCAGCAGACCGACATTGCCATTCGTATCGGGGAATTGCGCGACTCCACGCTGCGCGCCCGGCTGCTTGGCAGTAGTGCAATCCGGCTGATGGCCAGTCCGGCCTATCTGGCGAAAGCGGGCACGCCACAGAGTGTTGCCGATCTCGCGCAGCATCAGACCATCGGCTTCAGTTATCCTGACAGCCTCAACGTCTGGCCGATCTGGCAGCCTGATGGGGATTTTATGCGCGTCAAGCCGACACTCGTAGCCTCCAGCGGTGAAACCATCCGGCAGCTGGCGCTGGCAGGACAGGGTATCGCACGGCTCTCCGACTTTGTCAGCCGGGAAGATTGTGCCGCTGGCCGACTGGTGCCGGTTCTTACCGCGGAAACCCGCGATTTGCGGTTGCCAGTGCATGCGGTTTATTACCGTAATACCACGCTCTCGTCGCGTATCGGCTGTTTTCTCGATTTTCTCCGCACCGAGATTGATCGGCGTCAGATGCTTTAAACCGGTATGTCAGAAACAAAAAACCTCTGTCACATAACAGAGGTTTGAGGTGGGTGACAAAGTCTGGCCGGTTTTGCTTTCTGATTGTGCCCGCTCAGGGAATATGGACAGATCGGAAAGACGCTCAAGCCAGTCCCTGGTCGCTCTACCCGCGCGATTACGCACCTCATCCCTGAGGTGCGCCCCTGTCGGGCCAACGCTTTGCGTTGTTCAAAAACGCTCCCGGCGTTTTTGTCCCTGACGCGGGACGCTTTCCTCTTCTGCCCATATTCCCTTCGGGTTGAGCTAATGCGTTGCTGCCAGAGCCACTCAGCTTTGAGTTTGCCAGCAGCCTCCGGCACGAATACAGGAGCATTAGCAATCAGCTTATTAGTCAGGCACTCGGTTCCAGCACCAGAATCTTCACATCCACCACATCATCTTTAATGATGGCGCGATGCGCATCCATGTGCGGCATCTGCTGATGCTGCTCAAGATGGCGCAGCGTTTCCCACTGCTCCAGCATGAAAATAGAGTCTGGCGAGTTCTGCTTCCATGGCACCTGCGCCTGGTGATCCAGCAGCGCGTCATACTGATGGCAGCCATCTTCTTCTAAGACCTGCGGGATCAGCTTTTTCACTGCATCCAGCACAGCCTGACGGCGACCGGGTTTAACACAAATTTCAGCAACGACTGTTAACATTCGCGAATTCCTCTTTCGTGGGAAAATAGGGGATAGCCCCTTACCATCTTACGCAAAAACGCGGCTAAGATGGGTCCGATAAGCGGCAATATCGCGTGGCACGTCCGGCGCTTTAATCACGTCGTTGCAGATAAAGGTCGGCAGCGCGTCCATTCCCAGGAACTGGTTGGCCTTGTGGAAGTGCAGATAGAGACCATCGACGCCGACGCCTTCAAAGAACTGCTCCGGGTCGGTAAAGGCCTGCAGCGGCGCATTCCAGGTGAGCGACAGCATATATTTTTTGCCCTGCAGCAGACCGCCGGAACCATATTTTTTTGCTGCATCGGAACGGGTACGGCCATCGCTGGCATAGAGCGAACCGTGGCCTTCAGTAAAGACTTCATCGATGTAACGCTTCACCGTCCAGGGCTCGCCCATCCACCAGCCCGGCATCTGATAAATCACCACATCGCTGTCGACATATTTCTGCACTTCATCGGCGATCACGTAATCGCTGTCAGCTACGGTGACTGACACCTCATGTCCCATGTCACGCAGCTGGCTGGCCGCAACATCGGTCAGCGTGTGGTTCAGTTCGCCTTTAGAGTGGGCAAAAGTTTTGCCGCCATCGATAATTAAAATCCTGCTCATGAATAGGTTGCCTCGTTTCCTGAATATGGCGCTCAGCTTACGCGCGCCGCAGCCGCAGAAAAATGCGAGGTTGATCACAACACTTTTGCTGTAGCAGCAACAATACGCCGGTTTATGGCACCATCGGTGGGCAAACTCACCATAAAAAATCATAGAAAATAATCAGAATGAAAAAATTAATCCTCGCTTTGCTGCTGGCCAGCGGTGCTGTCCATGCGCAGTCTCATCTCGACACCGTTCTCAGTTCTAAGACGCTCAAAGTCTGCACCACCGGCGATTACAAACCCTACAGCTATCTGCGACCCGATGGTCAGTATGAAGGGCTGGATATCAGCATGGCGAACGCGCTGGCGACGTCGCTTGGTGCGAAGGTGGAGTGGGTACAGACCAGCTGGAAAAACCTGATGCCAGACTTTCTGGCAAAGCAGTGTGACATCGCCGTTGGCGGCGTCTCCGTCACGCTGAAACGCCAGCAGACCGCCTGGTTCGCGCAGCCGCTGGACGTGGATGGCAAAATCCCGCTGGTGCGCTGCAGTGATAAAGAGCGCTTCCAGACCATCGAACAGCTCAACCGGCCTGATGTGCGGCTGATTGAACCGGCTGGCGGCACCAACGAAGCCTTTGTCCACAGCCATCTGCCAGAAGCCTCACTGACGCTATTCCACGATAACGTCACCATCTTTCAGCAGCTGGTCGATAACAAGGCGGATGTGATGATCACCGATGCCTCTGAAGCGCGTTTTCAGCAGCAGCATTACCCGACGCTGTGCGCGATCAATCCTGATAAACCGCTGCAGTATGGCGAGAAGGCTTACATGATCCCGCGTGACGACATCAGCTGGAAGCTCTATGTCGATCAGTGGGTGCATCTCAGCACCGCCACCGGTGAATATCGCGATATTGCCCGGCAGTGGATAGGGGCAAAGCCCTGATTCACTTCCGCAGAGAGGTCAGGGACTTGCCGGTCTGAATCCGGCGTGCCTCCGGCACATGAAATCGCCCGGCGGGACGCCTCTTGTCCCGTGCTTCCCCTGTGACTAACACCAGGGAATAAGGTACTATCCTCGCCAAACCACCGCCGGGTGTCCCGCCGTTGTGGGTCACGATGTGAGGATGAAAAATTCATGAGTGAACTGACGCAGGATGGTGCAGAGCGTCTTGCCCTGCATACCTTTACCGAAGATGCGTATTTAAAATATTCGATGTACGTCATCATGGACCGCGCGTTGCCTTATATCGGCGACGGGCTGAAGCCTGTACAGCGACGCATTATCTACGCCATGTCGGAACTGGGCCTCAATGCCAGCGCCAAATTTAAAAAATCGGCGCGTACCGTGGGTGACGTGCTGGGTAAATACCATCCGCACGGCGACAGCGCCTGCTATGAAGCAATGGTATTGATGGCGCAGCCGTTCTCCTATCGTTATCCGCTGGTCGACGGTCAGGGTAACTGGGGTGCGCCGGATGATCCTAAGTCGTTTGCAGCTATGCGTTACACCGAATCACGCCTGTCAAAATATGCCGAGCTGTTGTTAGGTGAGTTAGGCCAGGGAACGGTAGAATATCAGCCAAATTTTGACGGCACGCTGCAGGAGCCGAAAATTCTGCCAGCGCGTCTGCCCAATATTCTGCTCAATGGCACCACCGGTATTGCCGTAGGTATGGCGACCGATATTCCGCCGCACAATCTGCGCGAAGTCGCTCAGGCTGCCATTGCGCTGATTGACGCCCCGAAAACCACGCTGGAACAGCTGCTGGATATTGTTCAGGGGCCTGATTACCCGACCGAGGCTGAGATCATTACGCCGCGTGACGAAATCCGCAAAATTTATCAGACCGGGCGCGGCTCCATCCGCCAGCGTGCGGTATGGAAGAAAGAAGAGGGCGAGGTGGTTATCACCGCGCTGCCGCATCAGGTATCAGGTGCGCGCGTGCTGGAGCAGATTGCTAACCAGATGCGCAACAAAAAGCTGCCGATGGTGGAGGATCTGCGTGATGAATCAGATCACGAGAACCCGACCCGCCTGGTGATCGTGCCGCGCTCTAACCGCGTCGATCTCGATCAGGTGATGAACCATCTGTTCGCCACCACCGATCTGGAGAAGAGTTACCGCGTTAACCTCAATATGATCGGCCTGGATAACCGCCCGGCGGTGAAAAACCTGCACGAGATCCTGACCGAATGGCTGGTGTTCCGCCGCGACACGGTTAAACGTCGTCTGAACTACCGACTGGATCGCGTGCTGCGCCGCCTGCATATCCTGGAAGGTTTGCTGGTCGCATTCCTGAACATCGATGAAGTGATCGAGATCATCCGTACTGAGGATGAGCCGAAGCCGGTCCTGATGTCGCGTTTTGGCATCAGTGAAACGCAGGCCGAATCGATCCTTGAACTGAAGTTGCGCCACCTGGCAAAACTGGAAGAGATGAAGATCCGTGGCGAGCAGGCGGATCTGGAAAAAGAGCGCGATCAGCTGCAGGCGACGCTGGCGTCTGAACGCAAGATGAATACCCTGCTGAAAAAAGAGTTACAGGCTGACAGCGCCAGCTACGGCGACGAGCGTCGTTCGCCGCTCTGTGAGCGTGAAGAAGCCAAAGCCCTGAGCGAAACCGAGCTGGTGCCGTCTGAACCGGTCACCATTGTGCTGTCGCAGATGGGCTGGGTGCGCAGCGCTAAAGGCCACGATATCGATCCCGCCGGACTGAGCTACAAAGCGGGCGACAGCTATCTGGCTGCCGCACGCGGCAAGAGCAATCAGCCGGTGGCCTTTATCGACTCCACGGGCCGCAGCTATACGCTGGATCCGACATCGCTGCCTTCTGCGCGCGGACAGGGCGAGCCGCTGACCGGTAAGCTGACGCCACCGCCGGGTGCGGTGGTTGAACAGGTGCTGATGGAGCCAGATGACCAGCGTCTGCTGATGGCGTCTGATGCGGGCTACGGCTTTATCTGTACCTTTAGCGATCTGATATCGCGCAACCGCGCCGGTAAAGCGCTGCTGACGCTGCCCGACAATGCCCGCGTGATGACGCCAATGGCGGTGCATCATGAAGATGACATGCTGCTGGCGATTACCCAGGCGGGACGCATGCTGATGTTCCCGGTTGGCGAACTGCCGCAGATGTCGAAAGGCAAAGGCAACAAAATCATCTCCATCCCGTCAGCAGAAGCCGCCGCCGGTCAGGACAAACTGGCCTGGCTGATGATTCTGCCGCCGGGCAGCGCGATCACACTGCACGTGGGCAAGCGTAAAATGCTGCTGCGCAGTGAAGAGCTACAGAAATTCCGCGCCGATCGCGGACGTCGAGGCACGCTGTTACCGCGCGGCCTGCAAAAAATTGATCGTGTTGAACTGGATGCGCCTGCACGTCCGGCGAGCCCGGATAGCGAAGCGTAAACTACCCGGCTGACCCTGCGTCAGCCGTGGCTCAATGAGGGAACTATGTTACTGATTCTGCGTGCTATTATCGTCATCATTTATTCGATCCTGATCTGTATCTTTGGCTGTATCTGGTGTCTTTTTTCACCTCGCGATCCGCGCCACGTCGCCACTTTTGGCCATCTGTTCGGCAAATTGTCGACGGTATTTGGTCTTAAAGTCGATCTGCGCAGACCGGAAGGCGCGGAGAATTATGGTAATGCGATCTATATCGCCAACCATCAGAACAACTACGACATGGTCACCGCGGCCAAAATGGTGCAGCCCTATACGGTCACCGTGGGCAAGAAGAGCCTGCTGTGGGTGCCGTTTTTTGGCCTGCTCTACTGGCTGACCGGCAACCTGCTGATTGACCGCGATGACCGGGCGAAAGCGCGCGGCACCATCGGTGAGCTGGTGGATCAGTTTAACCGCAAGCGCATCTCTATCTGGATGTTCCCGGAAGGGACGCGCAGCCGTGGCCGTGGCCTGCTGCCGTTTAAAACCGGTGCCTTCCACGCTGCCGTGGCGGCGGGCGTGCCGATCATTCCGATTGTGGTCTCCAATACCCATGGCAAGATCGATCTCAATCGCTGGAACAACGGTCTGGTCATTGTTGAGATGCTGCCGCCGGTTGATGTAAAAGCATTCGAGTCTTCGTCGGTGCGTAAGCTGGCAACTCACTGCCGCGAACTGATGGCGGCGAAGCTGGAAGAGCTCAATGCCGAAGTCGCAGAACGCGAAAAAAACGGAAAAATCTGACCGGCGAGTCATTCGCCGAACTATCCTGCATGGATGCCGCGCGGCGAGCCTTATCCGGCTCGTCGTGAACGCAGCACAGCAAAAACAGATCAATAAAAACAGGGCAGGCGCTTAGCGCCACGCGTAAAGGGTCAGAAGTTTTATGTCTTTCAGCAGACGTCAGTTCATCCAGCTTTCTGCCGGAGCGGCGCTTAGCGCCAGTTTACTCCCTCATGCGGCACATGCCGCTTCTTCAGCTAATGGCGATACGCCACTTCCGGTTCCGCCGTTGCTGGAATCCCGTCGCGGCCAGCCGCTGTTCCTGACGATGCAGCGCAGCCACTGGTCATTTAATGGCGACAATAACAAAGTGCCGGTGTGGGGCATTAATGGCCTCTACCTTGGCCCGACCGTCCGGGTTTACAGCGGTGACGACGTTAAGCTGATCTACAGCAACCGGCTGAATGAGTCCGTCTCCATGACCGTCAGCGGTTTGCAGCTGCCGGGTGCGTTAATGGGTGGCGCGCCACGTATGATGTCGGCCGGTGTCGACTGGGCGCCGGTGCTGCCGATTCGTCAGGCAGCCTCAACCTGCTGGTATCACGCCAATACCCCAAACCGCATGGCGCCGCATATCTATAACGGTCTGGCGGGCATGTGGCTGGTGGAAGATGACATCGGCAAACAGCTGCCGCTGCCGAAGCATTACGGCGTCGATGACTTCCCCATCATCATTCAGGACAAGCGGCTCGATAACTTTGCCACGCCGGTCTATGACCCGCCGCAGGATGGTGGTTTCCTGGGTGATACGCTGCTGGTGAATGGGGTACGCAATCCTTATGTTGAGGTGTCACGCGGCTGGGTGCGCCTGCGTCTGCTGAACGCCTCGAATGCGCGACGCTATGAGATGGTGCTCAGCGACAATCGTCCGTTTATGGTGATTGCCAGCGATCAGGGCTATCTGCCTGCGCCGGTTGCGGTGCAGCGTCTGTCACTGGCGCCGGGCGAACGTCGTGAAGTGCTGGTGGATATGTCGCAGGGTGACGAAGTGTCGATTACTGCCGGAACGGCGGCAGGCATTATGGATCGGCTGCGAGGTTTCTTTGAGCCATCTTCTATTCTGACTTCCACCCTGATCCTGACGCTGCGCCCAACCGGCTTACTGCCGCTGGTGACGGATAATCTGCCGATGCGGCTGCTGGCCGACCAGATTCTGGATGGCGTGGCGGTGCGCACCCGTGAATTCCGCATCGGTGATAGCATGCCGGGCATCAACGGCGCGCTCTGGGATATGAACCGCATTGACACCACTGCGCAGCAGGGCACCTTTGAGCGCTGGATCCTGCACGCCGATCGGCCGCAGTCGCTGCATATTCAGGGCGTGATGTTCCTGATTAAAAGTGTGAATGGCGCACAACCGATGGGTGAAGATCGTGGCTGGAAAGATACGGTGTGGGTCGATGGCAGCGTGGAACTGATGGTCAGCTTCCCGCAAAGTTCGTCAGATCACTTCCCGTTTGTCTACCACAGTCAGACCCTGGAACTGGCCGATCGCGGTACGGCGGGTCAGCTGGTGGTGCAGCCCACGGCATAACAGCGCGGTCAGGCGAGAAGAACCCGTCTGACCGCGTTACTCTCTCAGCCCGGCAACGGCAGGGCTGAGGGTTTTTAGTTAAAGGTTTCCGGATCCGGTCCCAGACGATTGCCGCTGTCCAGTTTCGCAATATCACTCACTTCATGCTTATCCAGACGGAAGTCGAACACCTTAAAGTTCTCTTCGATACGCGCTGGCGTCACCGACTTCGGAATCACCACCAGACCGCTATCCAGATGCCAGCGGATCACGATCTGCGCCGGGGTCTTGCCATATTTCTTCGCCAGCGACTTGATGATCTCCTGGTCGAAGACCCCTTTGCCGCCCTGGGCCAGCGGACTCCAGGATTCGGTCTGGATCTGGTGCAGCGCGTTCCACGCATGCAGCGTGCGCTGTTGTAGCATCGGGTGCAGCTCAATCTGGTTCACGACCGGCGTCACACCGGTTTCATCCAGCAGACGCTTCAGGTGCGCTTCATGGAAGTTACAGACGCCGATGCTTTTGGTCAGCCCCTGCTGCTGCAGTTCGATCATCTTCTTCCAGGCATCAACGTAATGGTCTTTTTCCGGGCACGGCCAGTGCATCAGATAGAGATCGACCTGATCCAGTTTGAGTTTCTCCAGACTGGTTTCCATCGCCTGCTGAACATTCTGCTGATCGTCGTTCCACAGTTTGGTGGTCACGAAAATCTCTTCGCGCGGTACGTCGGTTTCCTGCAGAGCCTGGCCAATCGCCTCTTCATTCTTATAGGCGGCGGCGGTATCGATTGAGCGATAGCCGACCTCAAGCGCTTTCAGCACCGCATGACGCGCATCTTCGATGCTGGCCTGCCATACACCGAGTCCGAGTTGCGGCATCATATTGCCATCGCGCAGTTTGATAATGGGTTGGTCTGCCATAGTTGCTCCTTTCCGTTGCGGTTAACCCGTGAGAATTCACTGTGCTTAAGTCTAGCCAACAATTTTCAGCCTGCTCAGCGCCAGCAACAACAGCGAGTCTGCTCTTCTGCCCGATTCGGTAAATTTCTTGCCTGATTCTCCAGGCTGCTGGCGGTTCAGGCATTAGCACGGCACACTGGCTTTTTGCCCGTAAAGGAGTCGCTATGGCGCACGATGCACTGTGTCACCGGCTGGCACAGCAGGTAGTCACCTTAATGACCCATGGTCGCGACCGTCTTTGCCCGGTCGAAAATGTGTCGCTGATTTATGCTAATCAATATCGTCCCCGTACGCCGATGATGTATCAGCCCGGCATTGTCATCCTGTTTCAGGGCAGCAAAACCGGCTATCTCGGCAGCACCGTGTTTCAGTATGACGCCAGCAAATACCTGATGCTGACCGTGCCGCTGCCGGTGGAGTGCGAAACCTGGGCCTCGCCGGAGATCCCTATTGCCGGGCTGTGTCTCAGGGTTGATACCGCCAGCCTGCAGGATCTGCTGATTGAAATTGGCGACGACGATCAGTTTCAGCCGCAGCCGCAGACTTCGGGTATTCACTCGGCCTGGCTGACGGAACCGATGCTGTGCGCCGCGGAGCGACTGCTGGATGTGATGACCCAGTCGCGCGATGCGCGCGTGCTGGGGCCGCATATCGTGCGGGAAATTATCTACTATGTGCTGACCGGCCCGATTGGCGGCGCGCTGCTTTCGCTGGTGAGCCGACAGACGCAGTTCAGCCTCATCGCGCGCGCCCTGCGACGGATTGAGAATCACTATGCGGAAAACCTCAGCGTCGATGCGCTGGCCGCGGAAGTGAACATGAGCGTCTCAGCCTTTCACCATAACTTCAAAGCGGTGACGCAGACCTCGCCGTTACAGTATCTCAAGCGCTATCGCCTGCATCAGGCGCGACTGCTGATGCTGCACGATGGACTCAAGGCGAGTGCGGCGGCGGTGCGGGTGGGCTATGAAAGCCCTTCGCAATTTTCGCGGGAGTTTAAACGCTATTTCGGCGTGACGCCGGGGGAAGAGGTGAGTCGTGTCAGGCAGACGGTAGCGGATCCGTCCGCCTGAGTGGCGGCGGATCCGAAAGCCAGACGCGCGTCAGGCGCGTTTCTGGCGACGCTTTTTCCAGATCACCACAATGCTGCCGGACAGGCCAAGCACCAGTAGCACCATCGGCAGTATCATCAGAATCGCCATTACCTGATCTTCATGACGCTTGATAAACGGTACCTGGCTGATGCCATAACCAAAGGCAACCACAATGCCGACCCACAGCACGCCGCTGAGCCAGTTAAACAGCTGAAAGCGGCCATTCTGCAGGCCTGCAATGCCCGCCATGGTCGGCAGGATAGTGCGGATAAAGGCAAGAAAACGGCCGACCAGCAGCGCCATCAGCCCGTGACGGTTAAACATATTCCAGGCGCGCTGGTGATACTGTGCCGGCAGATGCATCAGCCAGCTTTTCACCAGTCGGGTATTCCCCAGCCAGCGGCCCTGCAGATAGCTCAGCCAGCAGCCGAGGCTGGCGGCGGTCGTGAGGATCACCATCGTCGGCACAAAATCCATCACGCCTTTAGCCACCATCGCTCCGGCCAGCAGCAGCAGGCTGTCGCCCGGCAGGAAAGAGGCGGGCAACAGACCATTTTCCAGAAACAGCGTCAGAAACATCACGCCGTACACCACCCACACTACATCCGGATTTGCCAGCGCGGCAAAATCCTGATGCCAGAGCGCCTGGACAATCTCGTGTAAAACACCCATTAGCGATTCCATCACGTCACAAGGAACAATCCGTCTGCGTTCAGGCAGCACGGCAATCTCACCGGTAAGCTGAACGATGCGGGATAAATTTTAACAACAAATGAGCCGGTGCCCGGCAAACTCTCCGGGCCGCCGCTACGTGGTTTATCTTCTGTTTACTTTCTGTTTATCTGACTTAGCGCATCAGGCGCGCAAAACCGGCTTCCAGGTCAGCCAGCAAATCATCAACGTGCTCCAGACCAATGTGCAGCCGCACCAGCGTGCCGGTGAAATCCACACCGCCCGCCGGTCGAATCTCAGCCAGCTCTTCCGGCTGATTCGCCAGGATCAGCGATTCATAGCCGCCCCAGGAGTAAGCCATGCTGAAATGATGGAAGTGATCGAGATATTCCGCCAGTTGGGGCGCGTCTAATTTTTCCTGCAGGATGAACGAGAACAGGCCGCTGCTGCCGTTAAAATCGCGCTGCCAGAATGCATGACCTTTGCTTTGCGCCAGCGCCGGGTGATTGACACGTGCCACTTCCGGGCGCGCCGCCAGCCACTCAGCCACCTGAATTGCGCTCTCTTCATGCTGACGCAGACGGGTGCCCAGTGTACGCAGACCGCGGCTCGCCATGTAGGCGGTATCGGCATCCACCATCTGGCCCATCAGATAAGAGTTCTCACGCAGCTGGTCGATACAGCGTGCATTGGCGACCGCCGTGCCGATCATCGCATCGCTGTGACCAATCAGATATTTGGTGCCAGCCTGAATCGAAATGTCGATGCCGTACGCCAGCGCGTTAAACAGAATACCGGCCGCCCAGGTGTTGTCGATCATGATGATCGCCTCGGGCGCTTTAGCGCGTACCGCTGCCACAATCGCCGGAATATCCTGAACTTCCATCGTGATTGAAGCGGGCGACTCCAGGAAGACAACACGGGTGTTGGGTTGCACCAGCTCACCGATTTCACTGCCGATGCAGTGATCGAACCAGCCCGTGGAAACCTGCAGCTTAGCGAGAATTTTAGTACAGAAGTCCTGCGTCGGTTCATAGACCGCACCGCTCATCAGTACGTGGTCGCCCGCCTCGACAAACGCCAGAATCGCGTTTGCCACGGCAGCCGCGCCGCAGGGATAGAGCACACAGCCCGCACCGCCTTCCAGCTCGGTCATCGCATCCTGTAGCGCAAAGTGCGTCAGGGTGCCGCGACGGCCATAAAAGAGTTCGCCTTTTGCCCGACCGGCGGTGGCGCGTTTCTTCTCCGCAACCGTATCAAAAACCAGCGAAGAGGCGCGCTGAATGACGCTGTTCACCGAGCCCTGGGTATAACGCTTGCTGCGTCCTGCACTGACGAGCGTGGTATCAATTTTTCTGGTGGTCATGAGTCGCCTTTACCGCTTCAGACTAAGTCCTCACGTTATCACGAAACGGCCAGCAGGGTTGAGACTCAATGGTGATTATCAGAGTGCGTCGCAGGAAAAAAACCGGCCCGCGAGCGGGCCGGTTTTCATTGCCTTACATCACGCCCATCAGGCGCGGCAACCAGAGTGAAATAGCGGGAATATAGGTAATCAGCATCAGCACCAGGAACAGCATGCCGTAGAACGGCAGCATCGCCCCGACGACCTGCTCAATCTTCTGCTTACTCACCGCGCTGGCCACAAACAGCACGGTGCCGACCGGCGGCGTAATCAGCCCGATGCCCAGGTTCGTCAGCATGATCATGCCAAAGTGAACCGGATCGACCCCCAGCGCGGTGGCTACCGGCAGCAGCACCGGCGTCAGGATCAGAATCAGCGGCGCCATATCCATCAGCGTGCCCACCACCAGCAGCAGGATGTTGATACACATCAGGATCACATATTTGTTATCGGAGAGGCTGGTGAACGCTTCGGTAATAATGGTTGGCAGCTGCATAAAGGTCATTACCGCGCCAAACCCGGCCGCGAAAGCGATCAGCACCATTACGATGGTGACGGTTTTAATGGTGCGGAACAGCAGGATATGCAGCTGACTCCATTTAAAGTCGCGATAGATAAACATGGTGACGAAGAACGCCCAGATACAGGCAATCGCAGCGGACTCCGAGGCGGTAAAGATGCCGGAGAGGATCCCCCCCATGATGATCACGACGGTAAACAGCCCCCAGAACGCGTCGAAGAAAATCTTCAGCGCCTGACGAAACGGAATACGCTCGCCTTTGGGGTAGCCGCGTTTACGGGCAAAGCCCAGACACATCACCATCAGGCAGGCCCCCAGCAGCAGGCCAGGAAAAATCCCGGCGACAAACAGCGAGGAGATAGTCACCATGCCGCCGGTCGCCAGCGAGTAAATCACCGAGTTGTGGCTGGGGGGCGTCAGCACCGCCTGAACGGAGCCGCTGGCGGTTACGGCCGCCGCAAAGTCACGCGGATAGCCTTTCTCCTCCATCTGCGGAATCATCACCGAACCAATCGAGGCGGTATCGGCTACCGACGATCCGGAGATAGCGCCAAAAAAGGTTGAAGCGACGATATTAACCAGCGACAGCCCGCCGCGAATAAAACCGACAAAGATATAGGCGAAGTTGACCAGGCGACGGGCAATGCCGCCCTCTGCCATAATCGCGCCAGCGAGGATAAAGAACGGAATGGTCAGCAGCGAAAATTTGTTAATTCCGTTGGTCACCTGAATCACCACCGCTTCCAGCGGCAGATCGATCCACCAGGCCCCGATAAAGGCGCTCAGTCCCACCGCAAAGGCGACCGGAAAACCCACCATCAGCAACACCAGCAAACTGCCTATCAAGATCAATGCATTCATTTTTCTGCTCCGCGTTAGTGGGTGCCGCCCAGCGTGACAATCGGCCGCTGGCTCTGATCGCCGCTCAGCAGACGCTCAATAACAAACAGCAGGGTGAAAATTGCACCAATCGGGATCGGCAGATACATCTCGCCGTAGGTCACTGCCGGGAGTGAGGCGAGGGTCTGCACCCACATCGCTTCGCACAGGCTGTAACTGGCCTGGAAGATCACCAGACAGGTGACGATCATCAGCAGATCGCTGACGCGCAGCATCAGGCGCTGCCGGGCAGGCGACAGGCGGTCAGTGACCATCGATACGCAGATATGGGTTCCGGCGCGCAGACCCACCGGTGCGCCAATAAAGGTAAAAATAATCATGCAGATAATGGCAACCGGCTCCGGCCAGGAGAGCGCGCCGTTCATCACGTAACGGGCGAAGATCCCAATCGGGATTACCGTCACCATGATCAACAGCGCCACGGCGGCCACCAGCATGCAGAGCAGATAAAGCCCATCCATCAGACGCGTATAAGCAGACATAATTGATACCTGATTAAATACGCCACACGGCAGCGCGGCGCGGGAAGGGTTATTTCACCTCAGCGATCCGGGTCATCAGATCCTGATATTTGCCGCCAAACTGATCGCGTACTGGCTGAGTCGCTTTGACGAAATAGTCGCGGTCGGTCTGCTGGAAGGTGACGCCGCCCGCCTTCATTTTGGCGATCGACGCTTCGGTATAGGTCGCCCAGAGCTGGCGCTCCTCATCCTGTGCCTCTTTGCCAAGCTTTTTCAGCAGCGCCTGTTCCTCAGGCTTAAGGCGATCCCAGGCGCGTTTTGAAAACAGGATCATCTCTGGCTGGATAAAGTGGCCGCTGAGGGTGTAATACTTCGCGACCGGCATATAGTTATGGGCGACAAAGGTTGGTGGGTTGTTTTCGGTGCCATCAACCACGCCGGTCTGCATCGCACTGAACACTTCACTGACGCCCATCGCCACCGGATTGGCGCCCATCGCTTTCAGGGTTGCCAGCGAGATGGCGCTGTTCTGCACCCGGATTTTCATGCCCCTGAGATCGTCCGGCTTCACCAGTGGCTTCTTGGTGATCATGTTGCGCTCACCGGCATCGGTCCAGCCCAGGAACACCATGCGGGCGTTGGGATCGTTATCGAATTTGTCGGCAATCTCGCGGCCTATATCGCCATCCAGCACGTTGTGCATGTGGTCAACGTCGCGGAAAATGTAGGGCAGGGTCAGCACGCTGGTTTCCGGGGCAATCGAGGTGACCGGGGCCAGCGAGACGCGGATCATATCGATAGCCCCCAGCTGCACCTGTTGCAGCGTCTGATCTTCATCACCCAGCACGCCACCGGCGTAGAGCTTCATCTCCAGCCGTCCATCGGTGGCCTGTTTCAGTTTGTCGCCCATGTGTTGCAGAGCGACCACGGTGGGATAACCCGCAGGCTGCACTTCAGCCACTTTAATCACCTGTGCCGTGGCGGTGGCACTCGCTATCATCGCTGCCAGGGCACTGGCCACGCATGTTTTCATCATTCTCATTATATTGTCTCCCGCAGAGGTAAGACGGCCTGCGGTCAGGGCTAACCGCAGAGGGCCGTAAGGAGCCAGCATAGTGAAAACGTGTCTGAGTAAAATGCAGCAATGCTGATTGAATGAATTCCATCACATTTTGAAACGTTGTTTTAATAAATTTTCATGCGGCTTCACATTTTAGAAACATCCTCACAAACCGTGCCTGAACCTGCTCAACATCAGGTCAATAGCGCGGATCAGCTTTGTAAATAGTAATGAGAACGACTATCAATTCGCCGCCATTTTGCTATTATTTGCGCTTGTTTCGCATCCCTGAATCAGAAGTTGGAGAAGCAGCGTGGTAGCCAGTGATTTGATGCAAACGGACCTCTCCGTTTGGGGCATGTATCAACATGCCGATATCGTGGTAAAGGTGGTCATGATTGGCCTGTTATTGGCCTCAGTGGTGACCTGGGCGATCTTCTTCGGCAAATATGCCGAACTCAGCGCGGCTAAGCGTCGCCTGAAGCGTGAGCAACTGGCACTGGGCGAAGCCCGCAATCTGAATGACGCCGCTCGCATTGCCAAAGTCTTTACCGGGCACAGCCACTCTGTGGTGCTGTTGAACGATGCGCAGAATGAACTTGAACTGTCGGCTGGCGTGGAAGATACCAACGGCATTAAAGATCGCACCAGTTTCCGCCTTGAGCGCCGCGTAGCCGCCTTCAGCCGTCATGCGGGTCGTGGCAACGGTTTCCTGGCGACCATCGGGTCTGTCGCTCCGTTTATCGGCCTGTTCGGCACCGTCTGGGGCATCATGAACAGCTTTATCGGCATCGCGAAAACCCAGACCACCAACCTTGCGGTGGTGGCACCGGGTATTGCCGAAGCGCTGCTGGCGACCGCGATTGGTCTGGTTGCTGCGATCCCGGCCGTCGTCATCTATAACGTTTTTGCCCGCATGATTGCCAACTACAAAGCCTCGCTGGGTGATGTCGCCGCGCAGGTGATGCTGCTGCAGAGTCGTGATATCGATCTGGGCACCGTCGCCACAGAGGTTCCGCGTCCTGCGACCGCCCAGAAACTGCGCTTAGGGTAAGTTGTTATGGCCATGCGATTAAACGACGATCTGGAAACCGATGGTGAAATGCATGAGATCAACGTGACGCCGTTTATCGACGTCATGCTGGTGCTGCTAATCATCTTTATGGTGGCCGCGCCACTGGCTACGGTCGATGTGCGCGTTAATCTGCCTGCTTCCACCAGCGCGCCGCAACCGCGTCCGGAAAAGCCGGTCTATCTGTCGATTAAAGCAGATAAACAGCTTTACGTGGGTAACGATCAGGTCACCCCGGACTCGCTGGTTAACGTGCTGACCAGCCAGACGCAGGGCAACAAAGAGACCACCATTTTCTTCCAGGCTGACAAGTCGGTAGATTATGAAACGCTGATGAGCGTCATGGATAAGCTGCGCACGGCGGGCTATCTGAAAATCGGCCTGATGGGCATGGAAACCGTGAAGAAATAGCGGGTTATCCGGCAACATGAAAAGGCGACTGTTAAGGTCGCCTTTTTTTATGGCGACTCTTCAGCCAGATAAAATCAGGCAGATCAGCCGCCTGGCGGATCACTTATGCTGGCTGATCTGAATTGTTAATTGGTTGTTACTTATGTACACAGAATTGTAAAGTGCAATGGTGAGCCAGGTCACATTAATCTCGCCTCAGGCAGGCTAAAACGGCTAAAAAACAACAGGAAGCCGTTATGAGTCACACCTCGTCTTTACAAAAGCCGCCGAAAAGTGCTGCCCGAACCATCTTTAACGTCACCAGTGGTAACTTTCTGGAGATGTACGATTTTATGGTGTTTGGCTATTACGCCACCGCCATCGCCAAAACCTTCTTTCCCGGTGATGACCCGTTTGCTTCCCTGATGCTCACCCTGATGACCTTTGGTGCCGGCTTCCTGATGCGCCCGCTGGGGGCGATCATTCTGGGTGCCTACATCGACCATCATGGTCGTCGTAAAGGCTTATTACTGACGCTGGGCTTAATGGCGATAGGTACCCTGACCATTGCGCTGGTGCCAGGCTACGCCACGCTGGGCGCGGCGGCACCGATTCTGATTCTGCTGGGACGCCTGTTGCAGGGCTTTTCTGCAGGCGTCGAGCTGGGTGGCGTATCGGTCTATCTGGCGGAAGTCGCGCCGAAAGGTCGCAAAGGCTTTTTCGTCAGCTGGCAATCAGGCAGTCAGCAGATTGCGGTGATTTTTGCCGCCCTGCTGGGCCTGATGCTCAATCATCTGCTGGCGAAAGAGGCGGTGACGGAGTGGGGCTGGCGTATCCCGTTTGTGGTCGGCTGCCTGATTGTGCCGTTCCTGTTCTACATTCGCCGGATGCTGGAAGAGACCGAAGCGTTCAGCAAACGTAAACATCATCCGAGCATGACGGAAATTATGCGGTCAGTTGCCAGCAACTGGGCACTGGTGCTGGCGGGTATGCTGATGGTGGTCACCACTACGGTGATGTTCTACATGATCACTGCCTTTACCCCGACCTTTGGTAAAACCGTGCTGATGATGAGCGATAAGCAGGCGTTTCTGGTCACCCTCTGCGTGGGTGTCTCAAACCTGTTCTGGCTGCCGCTGATGGGCGCGCTGTCGGACCGCGTCGGTCGCCGTCCGCTGCTGATCATTTTTACCCTGCTGATGATTGTGACCACCTGGCCGGTGTTGCACTGGCTGGTGGGATCGGCCAGCTTTGCTCATCTGCTGGAAGCGGAACTGTGGCTGTCGTTTCTTTATGCCAGTTACAACGGGGCAATGGTGGTGTATCTGGCGGAGATTATGCCTGCTGAGGTGCGCGCCGCCGGTTTCTCTATGGCCTACAGTCTGGCGACGGCGCTGTTTGGCGGCTTCACGCCTGCCATCTCCAGCTATCTGATCCACGCCACCGGTGATAAGGCGATGCCGGGCGTCTGGCTGACCTTTGCTGCCGTCTGCGGGCTGATCGGTACACTGTTGATTGGCCGGATGGTGAAACAGTATCAGTTGCGCCACAGCGCGACGCCGGCCAGCGCTTCCCTTTAAAAAGACAAATCGACCACCACGCTGTCGCTGTAGTTACCGGCAGGCGGCGTGTTCTGCGTGGTCAGGATGCGCGCGGTGTAGTTAAAGCCGCGCGTCAGTCCATCCGTAGATACCGCCGTCGAGGTGGTACTGCTCCAGCGTTCCGTACCTGCCGGGCCCCAGCGATTGCTGGTGGTACTCTTATAAATCTCATAGCTCAGCCGATTCGTCCCGCTCGCCATATTCCTGACGCTGCTCACCGCATAGCTGCCATTGCTCAGTCCGACGGTATAGGTGCTGCCTTTACTGCACAATACATTGATGGTCTGCGAGACGGCGGAAAAGCTGCCCACCAGCGGCGCGCTGCCAAAGCTGATATTGGGCGAGGTAATCGTCGTGCAGTCATTGGTCAGGATAGCGGTGATGTTAATCGGGATTACGCCGCTGCCGGTCTGCTCACTTAAGCAAAGGTTGCCCACGCCGACGCTGGTGCAGATGCGATAAGTCACCGCCATGTTCAGCGTCACCTGATAGGTTCCGGCGGCAACCACCTGACCGGGAACGGTGCGCAGATAGACCGGAATGGCGAAGTTAAGGCTGCCCAGCAATCCCGCCAGGTTAATCAGCGTTTGTGAGCCATAGACAAAGGGCGTGCCACCGATGGTCAGTTCGGTGGCGCAGGCACTATCGGTGCAGAGTTGCACCGGCACATTATCGCTGCCGGTGTCACCGCTACGCTTGAGGATACCGCGCGTACCGCTGACAGTGGTTGCGCCGGTCAGCTGAAAGGTTATCTGGTTATTGCCGAGCAGCGACAGCGACGAGCCGGAGCCACAGTTGACGTTGGCGTTGGTGGTGACCGAGCTGACGGTGGTATTCGCCACAAAGGTGGTGACCGAACCAAAGCTTGCCGTGGAGGCGGGCAGGGTACAGGCGGCGTAGCTCAGTGACGGCAGTAGCAGCAACAGGCCAGCCAGTAACAGCGATCTCATCATAGTGGATTTCCGGACGTAAAAGGTTCAGCAGGCGCGGCGGCGCTGCCTGCAACAGGAGCCGGCAGCGCGCAGGTCAGAGGGCCATAGGTTTTCAGCGCCTGCGGCTGACCGCTGGCGATATGCAATTCGGTTTCGCAGCGTCGACCATCTGGCGTCACTACCTCGATCGGATTGCTGGCGGTAAGATCTTCCATCCAGACGATGCCATCCCAGCCGACATATCCGGTGGGATGGTCAGGACGCTGCACCAGGCTTGAGACCGGCAGCGGCTGGCCCTGCGCATCGACCAGGATCACGCTGGCGGCGCGCAGTTTCTCCACCGGGAAGTTGAGCAGGTAGCCGCTCTGACGTTTTACCGCGAAGCGCTGCTCAACCTGCGGCGTGGTCATATCGGCGGGCAGGTCGAGGGTGTCGATATCATATTTGGCCGGATAGTAGCTGCTGATGGCGGGCACCAGCAGATAGCCCTGTTGATTGGTGCGTCCCATCGACTGATTTTCGTAGCGCACGTTCACGTCGGGATAGCTTGTTTTCACCAGCACAAAGGCGTCGTTGATGGCGTTAGCGGCAAAGACGCTGTTATCCATTAATACCAGCGCACCGGAGAGATCGGCCCATTGCGTGAGGTTGTCATCATCGCCATAAAAACCGCCGGAGGTATCAATCTGGTTATTGCGATAGCGCAGACTGCCCTGACGATAATCGCCGCTGTCACCGCTCTGATTCGCCCATGAGGCATCCCAGGCGAACCCGCCGTCGCTGGGCATGGCGCTGGAGGCGTAGATACGCTGGCTGTCGCGACCGCGCTGATCGCGTTCGGTGCTGATGGCCGCGCTACCCTGTTCACCAAACGGGATCACCAGCGAGAGGGCACCGGTCCAGCTCTTCTCCTGCTGATCGCGGCTGGCAGAGACATAGAGGCTGCTGTTACCCCACAGGTTTTTACTCCATGAGAGGTTCCACAGGCGGGTGCGGTCGCCCTGGCCGTCGGTGATATCGATGAAAGCGGCACCGACGCTGCCAAACTGGTTCAGCGAGACGCTGGCGCTGTACTGCGCACTCCGGCGCGACAGCGCGTAACGGCTATCCGCCTGGCTTCCGGCTCGGCTGCCGACCAGCGCCAGATTGCCGAAGTCGCTGCTGCGCTGGGTCTGCTGCGTGCCGATGTTGAACCAGCTATTGTTGTACTGATAACCCCAGCTGTATTGCCTGCCGCTCTCGCCCTCAAGCTGACTCTGCGCTACCGCGCCGTTGACCACGCCCCAGCTGCCGACGCGCAGCTGACCGCCCAGCCCGCCCATCGCCAGGCTTTCGCTGCCTTCAGCGTGACTCTCCAGCGTCAGCCAGTCGGTCATGCCATATCGGTAAGAACCGCTGGCGGCGGCCTGCCCATAATCGAAGTTTTTTATGCCGTAGTTCTCGCGGATCGCGCCAGCGGAAAAGGCATAATCCGACAGGCCCGACTTCAGCAGATTACTGGAGACGTAAAACGGCATGGTGGTAGTGACGCGACGGCCCACCGCATCGGTGGTGGTGATCACCGCGTCACCCGCGCCGTTAACAAACGGCACATTGGTCATCGACCAGGGGCCTGGCTGCACATTTTCCTGGCTGGAACGATAGCCGTTGATAAAGAGATCAACGGTGGAGGGAACAGCTGCCTGGCCGGAAAAAGCGGGCAGCGGATAGGTCACCAGATCGGGACGGACGCTGAAGTCGCGGCCGACGCGGATGCCGCCAAGCCGCACGCTGCTGCTCCACGCCAGCGAATCGGTGACCAGATCGCCAACCCGCCAGCTTACCGCCGTGTTCTCATCTTCATTGCTCCACCAGCTGTCGTAGCGGATGTAGCCATCGTTCTGATAAGTCTTGCTGCCCTCCAGCTGTTGCTGCCAGACACCGTTAGTGGAGACGTGTCCGGTCTCACCAAACATCCGCAGTTCATGTCCGGCGGCAAGGCGGGTGCCGCTGTTATCGGTGCGGCTGGCGTAAAGATCGTAGTTAATCAGCGCACCGCTGCTGGTGCGGCCTGGATAACGCGGTCCGTTCTTTGCCTCACCAATGACCTGACCGGGCAGCCAGTCAGGCGGCACGGTCAGCAGCAGGCGCTGCCGCGCAGCGTCATACTCCACGCTGATGGATGGCAGGCTGCTGACATCAATCTCTGGCTGCTGGCCCAGCTTAGCCGGTGGCAGACCGGCACGCCGCAGATCGCCGCTGCGCAGCCAGAAATGACCGTTGCGCTGCTCCACCGCCACAATGTTGCCATTCGCCTGCTGGTTAATCACCAGCTCCAGCATATAACGCTGACCGCTGCCGGTGCTCTGCAGGCTGGGCGGCGGGGGCAGGGATGAGTAAGTCTCCGCCAGTACCGGATCCGGCGTAAGCGTGTAAATCACGCTGGCCACCGCCAGCGCGCAGGGATGCAGGGAAAAGGGTCTCATTCAGCGCTTACTTCTGAGCAGCGCTGCGCCACTGGCTTTTGTTCACGTCAGCGGTAAGTTCGCCCCCCACTGGCGAGGTGAGCGGCCAGCGATGCGTGCTGTCTGCCAGCACATAGCCGTATAAGCCTTCGCCCAGTTTGCGACCGCCAATCGCCACATTGCTGAGCCGGGCGTGGCCGTTGCCGCTGTTGGTCAGCTGAAGCCAGCGCTTGCCGCCCTCGCTGATCTGTTGCCAGCGCAGAGCAGGGCGGGCGCTGTCGGTGGAGAGCCCGGTACCATACACAAACAGCGGCACCGAATAGCGCATCTGAAAGGTCAGCCCGGCCTGATTCTCGCCAGGATTGTTCGGCGTCGGGATCTCATCCAGCACCACCCGATAGGCCAGCTCTTTACCGGCCGCCGGGGGCGTCTGTTTAATCAGCCTGACCAGCTGTTTCTGGCCCGGCTCCATTCGTACCATCGGCGGGCTGGCGACCACCTGCTGCTGGGTCTGATACTGCTCCTGACTGTTAATCTGCTGCCAGCTGAAAACCCGGATCTGCATCATGGTCGTACTGTTACCGCGATTCTCCAGCCAGAGTTCGCTGGCTTTCTCTTCAGGGTTAATGGCGGGGTCGATAGGCCAGATCATCACCGAGTTAGCGGCGAAGGCCGGAGAGAGCAGGGTGGGACTCAGCAGCAGCAGGGCGCGCAGTGGCTTCATGATCATATCCTTGTTTTCTATCGCCTCACCAGCTCAGGGTGACGGTCAGCGTGTCGGTATAGACGCCGGCGCGCGCAGTGCCGGGCAGTTGTAGCTGGCCATAGATCGGCAGCGTAATGTTATTGGCATTGCTATAGCTCAGCGACACCGCCTGGTTTACCGGGATGACCGTGGTGCGGCTGGCGTTGCTAAAGAGCGTATAGGGAACGGTATTGGTGAAATTGGGCAGCTTCAGATTACGGGTCGTCGTGAAGTTGCTGCCCTGATTGATGCTCATGCTCAGCGTGGTGCCTGGCGTACAGGCAAGGTTAATGGAAGTGCTCTGCACGAAGCTGGCGTTGACGGTGCTGGTCGCCACACCAGACTGCGTGCCGAAATCAAGCGTGCCGAAAACGCCGGTATTGGTACCGGATATCACGCAGCCTGCCACAATCGACGCCGTAACCTGGAAAGTGCTGGTAGGCAGACTCCAGGCGTTAACGCTCCCTATCAGCAGAGGCAGACCGCGTGCGATCGTCAGGCAGGCTCGCCAGAGAACCACCTTTATTTACCTGCGAGAGCAGTTAATAGTTCACGGCAACGTTGATCGTATCGGTATAGGTTCCGGCAGGGATCAGGGGGTTAAAGCCGCCGCCGACCACCCGGCCATAAATGGCGTAGTTGGTTCCCCGCGTCGGATCCGTCGTACCACTGGAGGCGATCGGCGTATTGTTGGCGATAGCCGTGGTGAAGGAGGCGTCACTGTAGAGGGTATAGGCGATACCCTGCGCATTATTCGATCCCAGAATCAGATAACGCGGCGAGGTAGAGGCAGTGCCATAGATAGTAGCTGGCGCAGCATTGCTGCTGGTCACCACCACGTTGTAATCCTGACCGGTGGTGCAGCGCACAAAAATACCGTTACCGGCTGCACCGACCAGGGTGGCGTTCAGGGTATCAAAGGTGGCGGCGCTGCTACCAAAGTTCAGGGTACCAAAGTTAACGCCCGCCGTGGCTGACTGTCCGTTTACCAGACAACCGGTGGTCAGTGTTAACGTGGCATTGATGGTTCCTGAGGTCGTAGCCGCCTGGGTTAATGATGGAACAGCAACAGTTAATCCTGCAGCGGCAAACAGAAAAAGCTTGAGTTTCATAATATTTCCTTACGGATTATCGAGAGTCAGTGCTTTTTCACCCGGTGTTTATTAACGATTCAACCCAAAGTAAGGAAATAAAAATAACAAGTCCGGCAGCGCCGTAGTCCTAAGAAAAATCTCAGACTTAAGAATGATGATTTATATCAGTTTTATTTACTATAGATCAGTTAAAGCGTTACGCGAAGTGCGGCTGTTTATTTTTCGTTAATCAAATGGTCTTTCTGGCCGATAACCCAGTTACAGCAAGGCGTAAAAGCGAGACGGCAAAACAAAATCCCTTGTTTTTTCGGCCTCTGGTATGCTTTCTGCTTCGGTGATATGTTCCTGTACCAATCAGACATAATAACGATTTACCGCCAGAGACAGCAGGCGGTTAATAAGATGCAGGTCACAAATGGCCCTGCGTTTATGGGCCTGTTTTGCCCGGTCTTCAGGGCCAGTAAATACTGAAGTTAATTAACTTTCACCCATTGGGTGTTTTTAAAATTACTTTTCTGACTTTACACAGCACCTGCTTTTCTGCGGGTGGTGAGGAGTTGTACATGTTGCTTGTCACCTGGGATAGCGTGCTGATCTGCGTTTCGCTGCTCGTGGCGTTTATTGCCTCTTTTACAGCGCTGGACACTGCCGGACGGGTGGCGGTCTCCCATGGCTGGAGCGCGCGGTTCTGGCTGCTGGTGGGCGGCACGGCAATGGGGATTGGCATCTGGGCCATGCATTTTATCGGGATGCTGGCAATGATGATGCCGATGACGATGCGCTATGACACGCGGCTGACGATCCTCTCGCTGCTGGTGGCGATCCTGGCGTCAATATTCGCCTTCGGCCAGACGGTTGGCGGCCTGCATCTCACCCGTCAGCGGCTGCTGCGCGGCACGCTGATCCTGGGCGCGGGCGTGGTGGTGATGCACTATTTTGGTATGTCGGCCCTGCTGATTGATCCGCAACCTGAGTGGAATACGCTGCTGGTGGCGCTCTCGGTGCTGATTGCGTTCGTCGCCTCGGGCGTGGCGCTGTGGCTGGCGTTTCATCTGCGGCAGGGTGACCATCATCTGCTGCTGATGCGTGGGCTGGCCTCAATAGTGATGGGGATCGCGATTGCAGGCATGCACTATGTGGGCATGGCGGCGGCGGCGTTCAGCCACGACAGCACAATGCTACCGCACGGCGTCAGTAATCCGGGACTGGCGGTATGGGTCTCGCTGATTACGCTGAGTATTCTGGGGATCACCCTGCTGAGTTCGATGCTGGACGCTCAGGTGCGCGCCGCGCGGCTGGCAACCCGGCTCAATCGCGCTAACCAGGAGCTGCGTCAGCTGGCGATGCATGACAACCTGACGGCGCTGCCCAACCGGGTGATGCTGGAGCAGCAGCTTGATCTCGCCATCAAACAGGCGACGCTGAATGAAGATCGCTTTGCCGTGATCTATATGGATCTGGACGGCTTCAAGGCGGTCAATGACACCTGGGGACATCACGTCGGTGACCGGCTACTGGTGGCAGTGGCGGAACGGCTACGCAGTCAGCTCAGTAACACCATGCTGCTGGTGCGGCTGGGCGGGGATGAGTTTGTGCTGATGGCGGAGTGTGATATCAGCCCGGCCCGGCAGCTGGCGCAAAAACTGGTGAAAGTAATCGGTTCGCCGTTTGAACTTGACCGCTATGTACTGCACGTTTCACTCAGTGCCGGTATTGCGATCTTTCCACTGCATGGCCGCAGCCGGCAGGAGCTGTTGTTTAATGCCGACGCGGCGATGTACCACACCAAACACAGTGGGCGAAACGGCTGGTGCCTGTTTGAGCCCGCCATGAGCGCGGCAACGCAGCATCAGCTGGAGCTGGCCAACGATCTGTGGGAAGCGATCGATCGCCAGCAGATGCGGCTATTCTATCAGCCCAAATTCCGTTCCGGCGGCACACGATTAATGGGATTTGAAGCGCTGCTGCGCTGGCAGCATCCGCAGCGTGGTCTGCTGACGCCTGAGCTGTTTTTGCCGCGCGCCGAAAAAACCGGTCAGATTGTGGCGCTGGGCAACTGGGTGATTGAGGAGGCGTGCCGTCAGTTAAGGATCTGGCACAGCCAGGGACACAGCGACTGGACGGTCTCGGTGAATCTCTCGGCATTGCAGTTTCACCAGCGTGATCTCCTCAGCACGCTGACCGGGACGCTGGCGCGTTACCAGCTGTCAGGGAGCGCGCTGATGCTGGAGATCACCGAAACGATTGCCATGCGCGACCCTGTTTTCAGCCAGCAGCGGATTCGGGAGTTGCAGCAGGCAGGCGTCAGCGTCGCCATTGATAACTTCGGTATCGGCTATGCCAACCTGTTGCATCTTAAGCATCTGGATGCCAGTGAACTTAAAATTGATCGCAGCTTTATCAACTGCCTGCGACCTGGCAGCGAAGATGCGACCGTGGTCAGCGCCATGCTGACGCTGGCGCAGAGTCTCAACCTGCGCATGGTAGCGGAAGGCGTTGAGACGGAAGAGCAGCAGCATCTGCTCACCAGCTTAGGCTTTGATGCATTGCAGGGATATCTGCTGGGCAAGCCAACGCCTCCGGATCGGGTTGACGCGTTCAGTTTTCCCGCACTGCGGCAGCCGGTGTCGTCGGTTTCTGGCTGAAGCTGACGATAGATTTCATCACTCAGAATGAGTGGAAAGGATGCAGGGTTCGCGGCTCATTAACCGCCGGGCTATGCCGATAACTCATACAAATTTAAAAAAACCTCTGCCCAACCACCAGCACGGCTTTCGCGGGAATGCACTATGTTAGCAACCTCATACGACTCTTTTATCGTCATCGTCTCAGTTCTTGTCGCGATGCTGGCTTCGTTTACCGCCTTAGATATGGCGGGACGGGTGGTACATTCTACCGGCAAAGTGGCGCTGGTCTGGCTGTTCGGCGGCGGTTTCTCCATGGGTATTGGCATCTGGGCGATGCACTTTATCGGCATGCTGTCGATGAGCATGGAGATGGTCATGAGCTACAACGCCGGACTTACCGCCCTCTCCGCCGCCATTGCCGTCTGCGCGTCGATATTTGCACTGTGGCTGGTCTGCAGCAGTGGCGATCTGCCTTTGCCGCGCCTGGCGGGCGGCGCGCTGATCCTCGGCAGTGGTGTCGCGGCGATGCACTACACCGGCATGGCGGCGCTGATGTTCTCGCCCGGTATCGTCTGGCAATGGGGCTGGGTAGCGCTGTCGGTGGCGATTGCTCTGGCCGCTTCGGGCGCGGCGCTGTGGCTGGCGTTTAACCTGCGTGAGGGTCAGACCGGCCGGGTCACACTGCTGCGCATTGGCGCTTCGGTGGTGATGGGCTGTGCGATTGCAGGCATGCACTATACCGGCATGATGGCAGCAGAGTTTCCCACCCACAGTCATTCGGTCGGGCAGGGCGTTAACAGCAACTGGCTGGCGATTCTGGTCACGGTGGTCACCATTTCGATTCTGGGCATTACCCTGCTGGTCTCGATGCTGGATGCGCGGATGCAGGCGCGTACCTCGATTCTCGCCAGTTCGCTGGCTGAAGCGAATCGCGAGCTGGCTCAGCTGGCGCTGCACGATAACCTGACCCGGCTGCCGAACCGTATCCTGCTGGAGGATCGACTGGAGCAGGCGATCAACAAAGCGAACCGTGAGCAGACGCAGTTTGCCCTGATGTTTATGGATCTCGATGGGTTTAAGGCGGTTAACGACGCCTTCGGACATCACATTGGCGACAGTCTGCTGGTCGGTGTGACCGAGCGGATGAGTCAGCAGATGACCGGCTACTACACCCTGGCGCGGCTCGGTGGTGATGAGTTTGTGCTGCTGGTTGAGATAGACGATCCCAATGATGCAGCTGCCATCGCCGATAAACTGGTTAAAGCGGTGGATCGCCCGTTTGATATCTCACGCTATGAACTGGTGGTCTCACTGAGTCTGGGTATCGCCGTCTATCCCGGTGATGGCGTGGATGAGCGGGAACTGATGTTCAACGCCGATGCGGCGATGTACCACACCAAAAATAATGGCCGCAACGGCTACACCTTCTTCCAGCCCTCAATGAACATTCAGGCGCAGAGCCAGCTTCAGCTGAATAACGATCTCTGGCATGCGCTGGAGAACCACGAACTGCGCCTGTTCTATCAGCCAAAATATTGTGCGCCGCGCGGCCCGATCCTCGGTTTTGAGGCGTTGCTGCGCTGGCAGCATCCGAAGCGTGGCCTGCTGTCACCCGATAAATTCCTGCCGATGGCGGAAAAAACCGGCATGATTGTCAGCATCGGCAACTGGGTGATCCATGAAGCCTGTCGTCAGCTGCGGCAGTGGCATCTGCAGGGCCATCCGGACTGGTCGGTGGCGGTGAACCTGTCGGCGCTGCAGTTTGAACAATCGAATCTGGTAGAGACGGTGGTGGATGCGCTGGCAAAACATCAGATTCCGGCCGAACTGCTGACGCTGGAAGTGACGGAGACCACTGCGATGCGCGATCCCGATGAGAGCGTGCGTATTCTCACCGAGCTGACCCAGCTCGGCGTAAAAGCCTCGATTGATGACTTTGGTACCGGCTACTCCAGCCTGCTCTATCTGAAACGGCTGCCGGCCAGCGAGCTTAAGATCGACCGGGCCTTTGTGAATGAGCTGCAGCATCAGAAAGAAGATGCCACCATCGTGTCGGCGATTGTGGCGCTGGCGCAGTCGCTGCAGCTGAAAGTGGTGGCTGAAGGCGTTGAAACCGCTGAGCAGCAGGCCTTTCTGACCAGCCTGGGCTGCAATACGCTGCAGGGCTATCTGCTGGGCAAGCCGGTTCCTCCTGAGCGGGTGCCGGATCTGGCTAATTTTGTGGTGCCAGAAACGGAAGCGGCGATGGCAAATGTGAGCCCGATGACTGAGGCCGATCAGCCCCTGACGCCACAGGTGGCGGTGATCTGACGCGCCTGAGCAGCGCCGAATCAGCGTAATCGGAGACGATAAGCGATGCGCGCCGCCTGTCATTGGTCGCCGTGCGTGGTAAAGTCTCGCGGTCAGACGACTCGCGGTAAACAAGGAGAGGCGACCCGTGGCGAAATACCAGCGCTTGATGGATGAGATTCAGCAGCAGATAGAGGCCGGCATCTGGCTGCCGGGCACCCGATTACCGTCGCTGCGTCAGCAGGTCGCGCAGCAGGGGGTCAGCCTGATGACGGTACTGCATGCCTATGAACTGCTGGAAAGTCAGGGCTGGATCGTCTCGCGTCCACAGTCGGGTTACTACGTGGCACCGCGTGCCTTAGCGGCTGCACCGCTGAGTGTGGCGATCAGCGAGCAGGTCGATATCAACGACTTTGTGTTTGATGTACTGCAGGCCACGCGCGATCCCGCCATCGTGCCGTTTGGCTCTGCGTTCCCCGATCCGGCACTCTTTCCGCAGCGTCAGCTGATGCGCTCGCTGGCGAACGTCTCTCATCATCTGACCCCAACCGATGCGCTGCACAATCTGCCACCCGGCAACGCTACGCTGCGACAGCTGCTGGCGCAGCGCTATGCGCGTCAGGGCATCACCCTGTCGCCGGATGAAATTGTCATCACCAGCGGGGCACTGGAGGCGCTGAACCTCAGCCTGCAATCTCTGACCGAGCCTGGCGACTATGTGGTGATTGAGCAACCGAGTTTTTATGGCGCGCTGCAGGCGATTGAGCGGCTCAAGCTCAAGGCGCTGGCGATCCCGGTCGATGCAAAGCAGGGCATCGATCTCATCCAGCTGGAGGAGGCGCTGCAACGCTGGCCGGTAAAAGCCTGCTGGCTGATGACGACGCTGCAGAATCCGCTGAGCGTAACGTTAACGCCGGAGCGCAAACAGCAACTGGTGACGCTGCTGGCGCGTTATCAGGTGCCGATGATTGAAGATGATGTCTATGCCGAACTCTGGGCGGGTGAGGCTGCGCCGCTGCCCGCGAAGGCCTGGGATCGCCAGGGAAACGTGCTGCACTGTGGCTCGTTTTCCAAGTCGCTGGTGGCGGGTTTCCGCGTCGGCTGGGTGGCAGCGGGACAGCATGCGCAGCGCATTCAGCGCCTGCAGCTGATGAGCACGCTCTCGACCAGCGCACCGATGCAGCTGGCGCTGGCCGACTTTCTTGCCACGCGGCGTTACGACACCCATCTGAAGCGGCTGCGACAGATACTGGCGAAGCGACAGCAGATGGTGCGTCAGGCGCTGCTGAAGGTGCTGCCGCCGCAGGCGACGGTCAGCGAAGCGCGCGGCGGCTATTTTCTCTGGGTGACGTTGCCGGACAGCATCAATACTACCCGGCTCTACCAGCAGGCGCTGGCGCAGGGGATCAGTATTGCACCGGGGCAGTTGTTTTCGGCAGGTGAGCAGTTCAGTCACTGCTTCAGACTGAATACCGCCTGGCCGTGGGATAGCCGGGCCGAGGCGGCAATAGCAACGCTGGGTCAGTTAATGGCGCAACCGCAGGCGCATTAGACGCGTGCCGCTTCCTGGTGGCCCCAGGTCAGGTAGTAGACATCATAAAAGTCCACTTCCCCTTTTTGCGTCAGCAGACGCTGGATACCACTTTTCACCCGCTCCGGCGTTTCAGGCAGCGACAGAATGCGTGAGATAGCCTGTTCGCGCACCGGCTGAACGTAATACCACTCACCGTTGTAGCAGACACGCAGATCGAGCGCATCGATATCTTCAAAGCGATATTTCGGGTTGATATCAAGCAGCATCAGCACGCTCATCACCAGCACAAATGCGGTGGCAAACCAGAAGGCGGGCCAGCCGAGCATCTCGGTGGTGAAGATCAGCGCCACGCACAGGCCGTAGCAGAGATACATAACTGCCCAGAGGCCGGGATGGTTCTTCAGAAACGAGAGGCTAAAGCGCGGCAAATTGTCGCGACGTTCTTCGCGGTTAAGCGTGGCGATCTCGTCAATCAGGATTTGTTTAATAGCGTCCATTTGTTACCTCACTGTCATCTGTTAGCTATTACAACAAATAACAGTCAAGCATATCAGAAACAGATCTGTGCGATTTTTGTATAACAGTTTATCAAAAGAGTGTCCGGACATCAGGCTGCCGTATCTGCGTGCCGGGCCGCCTGACATTTTGCAACACTTTGCCGCAGTAAGAACCGCTATCTGCAGGCGTACAGGCACTATCTGGCCCTATTGTTAACGACACATTTGGCTTTAGTCAGCAATATCAGTCGATTATCTCAATTGTGTCGTCCGGCGCACATTGCATTGTGCTGCGGGTTTGCCACACTTAGAAAAAAACCGGAGAACCTGTATGCGTGCCTCATCCTCCAGTCTGTTATTAATGATGTCCTTTGCCGCGGGTACTTTTTCGGCCGGGGCCTCTGATAATCCTCAGCATCTGATGCTCGCCATCCCGTCGGGCGGCGTACCTAATAACCCGTTACCTCTGATTATCTGGCCGCGCGTGGTGCCGGAAGAGGAGGAGATCGCAGCGTGGTTTGAGAAAACTTTCGACGAAAACGGCTGGCCACCCGCCTGGCGCTATCCGATTTTCCCCTATACCCACTTCCATCCCAACACCCATGAAATGCTCGGGGTTGCGGAAGGCTGGGCGGAAGTGCTGTTTGGCGGCGACAGTGGCCGGATGGTCACCCTGCGCGCAGGCGATGCGGTGCTCATCCCGGCGGGTGTCGGTCATCGCCAGGTCAGCGCCAGCGAAGATTTTATGGTAATTGGTGCCTATCCGCACGGCATGTCGCCTGAGACGCTGCGCGACGAACCCGCGCAGCTGAAAATGGCGCAGGAGCAGGTGAAAAAAGTGCCGTTGCCGACACAGGATCCGTTCACCGGTAAAGAGGGCGCGTTAACCGAGATCTGGCAGCCGATTGCCTCGATGCATTTACAGCAACAGATGGACCTGTAAACGTCGTTTCTGCCGCGAAATGATTAAGCGCGAGCCAGTCTCGCGCTCTGACCTGGCTCGCTGTAAAACCTGCCTTAACGCCTGACCTCAGGCGCTTATCCCGATCATCACATCATTGAACATTTGCTCGCCGCTGCCGATAACTCCCCTGTTAAGATTAGTTATTCTTCTTAATACGCTTGTCTTCGCAGACCTTTTCCGCTTTAGTCTCGGCTCGCGATTAAGAACATTCCTAAGCCTTTACCGGGCTACCGATCAGCAGGCAAATAACAATGGATAATAACTCTGATGTCATGTATCGCATGCTGGTACAAAGCGTGATCGACTACGCGATCACCATGCTTAAACCGGACGGAACTGTCGCCAGCTGGAACGGCGGGGGTCTGCACGTCCTTGGTTACAGGCCAGACGAAATTATTGGACAGCACGCCGCCCTGTTTTACAACGACGAGGATCGCCGTCGCGGTCAGCCGCAGCGCGAACTCGATATCGCCGTCACCACCGGACGTTATGAAAACGAAGGCTGGCGCTGCCGCAAAGATGGCAGCAGCTTCTGGGCACACGTGGTCATCTATCCGATCCGCGACGAGACCGCTCAGCTGATAGGATTTGCTGCTGTCTGCCGTGACTGCACCCGGCAGCAGGAGCAGCAGCGCAAAGAGCGGGAGCAGGAGATGCGCTTCCGCCTGCTGGTGGAGGGCGTCACCGATTACGCCATCTACATGCTCGATCAGGACGGAAACGTAGTGAACTGGAACGCCGGCGCACAGCGGGCCAAAGGCTATGTGGCGGAAGAGATTGTTGGCCAGCATTTTTCCCGTTTCTACAGCGCGCAGGATCGACTCAATCATATCCCCAGCCAGAATCTGCAAACTGCGTATCGTACCGGCCGTTTTGAAGATGAGGGCTGGCGCTACCGCAAAGATGGCAGCGCGTTCTGGGCCCATGTGGTGATCGACACGATCCGTGACGATCAGGGTAAATTGCTGGGCTACGCCAAAATCACCCGTGACTGCACCGAACAGCAGCGTGTCCGCAGCGAGCAACGGGAACAGGAGCAGCGTTTTCGCCTGCTGGTAGAGGGCGTTACCGATTACGCCATCTATATGCTCGATGTCGACGGCGTGGTGGTCAACTGGAATGCCGGTGCCCAGCGCGCCAAAGGGTATAAAGCGGAAGAAGTAGTGGGTCAGCACTTCTCGCTGTTTTACAGCGCTCAGGAGCGACTGAACCGCACGCCGGAAGCCAACCTCGGTATCGCGCTGAAAACCGGCCGCTTTGAGGATGAAGGCTGGCGCTACCGTAAAGATGGCAGCGCGTTCTGGGCGCATGTGGTCATCGACGCGATCCATGATGATGACGGTAAGCTGATCGGTTTCGCCAAGATCACCCGCGACCGCACGGAAGGCCGTGAGCAGGAGCAGCAGATCCTGCGCGCCCGGGATCTGGCCGAAGCCCAGAGCACGCAGAAAACCGCCTTATCTAAATTCCTGGACAATATCATTGCTAATATTCCCTCCTGCGTGATTGTTGAAGATGCGATCACCCGCGAGATCCTGCTGGTGAATGACCGTACTCAGCAACTGTTTGGCCTGTCGAAAGCACTGATCGTCAACAAGCGTCCGCACGAATGCATGTCGCCTGAACTCAGTGACTATTTTAACAATCTGGCGGACGTTGCACTGCGTAGTGAGGGCATGCATGAGCGTGAGCAGTTACTGATGACCGCCAGCGGCGAACGCATTCTGCATACCCGCGCCACCGCGATTAATGGCCAGGATGCACGCCGCAACTACCTGATGCTGCTGGTGGAAGATGTCACCGACCAGCGTGCCGCCGATGCCCGTATTCACCATATGGCGCACCACGACAACCTGACCAGCCTGCCGAACCGCATTCTGTTCCGCCAGCGTCTGAGTGAGGCGTTGCGCACCGCGAATCAGACGCAGCGCCAGACCGCCGCGCTGTGCCTTGATCTGGATAACTTCAAAAATGTGAACGATGCGCTGGGCCATCAGATTGGCGATGAGCTGCTGCGCAGCGTGGCTAAACGTCTGCGTAACACGCTGCGCGATCAGGATACGCTGGCGCGCATCGGTGGCGATGAGTTCGCTATCGTGCTGCCCTCGGTCGCGAACAGTGAGGAGGCGAGCATTGTGGCGCAGCGTCTGATCGAGGCGATTCGTCCGCCGGTTAACGTTGAGGGGCATAATCTGTCGGTCGGGCTCAGCGTAGGCATTGCGCTCAGCACCACCATCACCAATACGCCGGAGCAGCTGCTGCGCTGTGCGGATATGGCGCTGTATGAAGCCAAGCGTAATGGCCGCAACCGCTATGAGCACTTTACGCTGGAGATGGATGATGTGGCGCGCAGCCGCCGCCTGATTGAAAACGATCTGCGCGATGCAATCAGCGGCGGGCATCTGCGGCTCTACTATCAGCCCATCACCAATGGCGATCATCGCACGATTATTGGCTATGAGGCGCTGATGCGCTGGCATCATCCGATCCGCGGGCTGATCATGCCCAACGACTTCATCCCGATTGCAGAAGAGACCGGCCTGATTCATATGCTGGGAGCTTTTGCGCTCTATGAAGCCTGTCGTGAAGCGGCGAGCTGGGAAGGGGAGCAGTCGGTCTCGGTCAACCTCTCACCGCTGCAGTTTAAAAACAGCTCGCTGGTGCCGGTGGTCGAAGGCGCGCTGAAAGAGTCGGGTCTCGATCCGGCGCGACTGGAAGTCGAGATCACCGAATCGGTGCTGCTGGATGACTCACTGGGGAATATCCGTACCCTGCAGAATCTCAAGGCGCTGGGCGTACAGATTGCGCTGGATGATTTCGGCACCGGCTATTCGTCGCTGAGCTATCTGCGATCCTTCCCGTTCGACAAAATCAAAATCGACAAATCGTTTATCAACGATATGGGCGACAGCCGCGAGGCGCTGGCGATTATCCGCGCGATTACCGGCATGAGCCGCAGTCTGGATATCCAGATTACCGCTGAAGGCGTGGAGAGCGATGAGCAGTTCGCGAAGCTGCGCGATGAGGGCTGTACGCTGTTCCAGGGCTTCCTGTTCGGACGGCCTCAGCCGTCGGAATTGCGACTGAAAACGCTGGATTAATCAGCACCGGGTTAATCATAAAGGCCATGCTGCTGAACCGGCGCATGGCTGAGATTATCGCGGATGCGGCGCACCGACTCGCGCACCACCAGCCTGCCATTCAGCAGCAGGCTGCCATTGGGTGTGCCGGGATTCAGCCGCATCTCCTGCAGCATTCTGACTGCTGCGGCGCCCAGCTCATCACGTGGCACCTGCACCGAGGTCAGCGGAATGTCGTGGATAGCGGCCAGGTTAAACCCGTCCATGCTCATTACTGAGATATCCTGCGGCACCCGCAACCCGGCCTGCTCCAGCGCGGTGACGGCACCTGCGGCGATGTAATCCCCGCTGGCGAGAATCGCGGTCGGGCGCAGCGCGTCAGGACAGTGGCGCAGATATTCCCCCAGCCGTTCCGCCGCCTCATTGCTGCTGAAGCTGTTCAGGGTCAGCAGATGCTGGCGGCTGTCAAAGCGCAGATTCATGGCGTGCCAGGCGTCACGTACGCCCTGTAAGCGCTGCTCCATGGTGTAGCGGCGCAGGCAGTGCAGCGACAGGATCTGCCGGTGTCCCTGCTCAAACAGATAGCGCGCGGAGAATTCCCCAATCAGCTGATGATGTGGTGAGACCGAGGGCAGGCGCATACGGCGATCGCGGGCGTTAATCAGTACGCAGGGTTTGTTCATCTCCGCCGCCAGCTGATGAATATGCTCATCATCAATGCCGATCAGCAGGGCGGCTTCGGTCTGCTGCATCTTATCGATAAACAGCGCGGCATTACTCTCCACCTCTTCCAGCGGGCAGTAGCGCAGCCGCACCTCATGTGGCTCCACCGCCTGGCTGATCCCCTGAATCACCTTGTAGTAGAAAATGTCGCTGCGTACGTCAAAGGCGCGCGGCGGGGCAAAGACCATCAGGTTATTCAGCAGCAGGCGACCGCTGTGCAGGTTATCCAGCACGCCCTGCTGCTGCGCCACGGCCAGCACTTTGTCCCGCGTCGCGGGCCGGGTGTTCGCTTTCCCCGCCAGCACCCGCGATACCGTGCTGATAGAGACCCCGCTCAGCGCCGCAATCTCACCGATTTTCAGCCTTTGTTTCATTCTGTGATCGCCTTCAAATCTGCCAATGAAAAATTTTTCATAGCCTGCTGAATCGCGTCAGATAAGCGTTTCAGAGCCATTTTCTGTCGGTATCAAGCCTGCCATGAAAAGCGTTGCAAAAAAGTGGCTGTACCCACGTTTCGCACTTTTCTAAGTTCGATAAAAGGACACGCGGTACGCCAGCAGGCGGTGTGCGTCATCAATGGCAATCAGGAGTGGCACAATGAGCCTCGAATCAACAACGAAACCCATCAGTGCATCACGCACGGTGCGCGTGATTAAAAATTTGCGCTGGTGGATGCTGGGAATGTTTTTGCTGGGTGTAACCGTCAACTACATCACCCGTAACTCCCTCGGCATTCTGGCACCGGAACTGAAAACCAGTCTGAACATGACCACCGAACAGTATTCGTGGGTCGTAGCCGCATTTCAGCTCGCCTATACCCTGTTTCAGCCGATTTGCGGCTGGCTGATCGATGTAATCGGACTGAAGATGGGCTTCCTGATCTGCGCGCTGATCTGGTCGGTAACCTGTCTGCTGCATGCCGGTGCGGGAAGCTGGCTGCATCTGGCGCTGCTGCGTTTTGTCATGGGCGCTTCCGAAGCGGCGGCCACGCCCGCTAACGCCAAAGCGATCGGTGACTGGTTTCCGAAAAAGGAGCGTCCGGTTGCGGCGGGCTGGGCGGGTGTCGGCTTTTCGATTGGTGCGATGCTGGCACCACCGATTATCTATGTTGCCCACATTACCTTTGGCTGGCAGGGCGCATTTCTGCTGACCGGCGGCCTGGGCCTGCTGTGGGTGGGACTCTGGTGGTGGGGCTATCACTCGCCGGAGAGCCATCCCCGTCTTTCCGATGATGAACGCGCCTTTATTAACCAGGACAACGAGGCGATGGGTGAAAAGCTGCCGTTCTTCACCGCGCTGAAAGTGATTGGTAAAGAGAAGAAATTCTACGGCATCGCCATTCCAGCCTTTCTGGCTGAACCCGCCTGGGCGGTGCTGAGCTTCTGGGTGCCACTCTATCTTGCCAACGAGCGCGGCATGGATCTTAAGCAGATCGTCATGTTCGCCTGGCTGCCGTTTCTGGCCGCCGACCTCGGCAGCGTCGCCAGCGGCTATCTCACCAGAATCTATGTGCGCTGGTTTGGTATGACCCGCGTGAATTCCATTGTCGCCAGTTCCGTCACCGGTGCGCTGCTGATGGTGTCGCTGGCGCTGATGACGCTGGTGAAAGATCCCTGGCTGGCTATCGCCCTGATCTCCGTCGGCGGCTTCGGTCATCAGGTGATCTCCTGCATGCTGAGTGCGCTGGTGGTGGAGCGCTTTGATCGCCGGCAGATGGCCACCGTTAACGGCATGCGCGGCTCCTGCGCCTGGATCGCCAGCTTTATCTTCTCGCTGATTATCGGTGTTACCGCCGATACCATCGGCTTTAATCCGCTGTTTGTGGCGATGGGCTTCTTTGACCTGATTGGTGCCGTTTTCCTGGTGATGCTGATCGCCGAACGCCGCCAGCGCCCTGCTAACCCATAAGGATATCGCGATGAAAACCCTGAAGAACTGGACGCTGCATCAGCAGGCCGATCACTTTGTTGAACTCAAGGTCGACGCTCGACATTTCCTGCGACTTTACGTGCTGGAAGAGAAGCTGGTGCGCGTGCTGCTGAAGCGCGACGGCGAGCTGGCGCTGAACCGCACCTGGAGCATTGCGCCAGAGCACGATGTGCCCTGGCAGGGACGTGACCGTGAGGCGCTGGATGGCTTTACGCTGCCCGCGTTTCAGGTGGAGCATGATGCGCAGCAACTGCGCATCAGCACCCGACAGCTGCGGGTCACCGTGCATCAGCCGCTCTGCCTGAGCTGGGAGCAGTTTGATGGTGAGAGCTGGCAGCCGCTGACCGCCGATCGTCACACCGGTGCCTATCTGCTCAATGCCCACGGCGATGGCGTCGAGCACTATCAGCGTCGTCAGCCGCAGGATCGGGTGTATGGTCTGGGCGAGAAGAGCGGCGACCTGAACCGCGTTAACCGGCGTTTCGAAATGCGTAATCTCGACGCGATGGGCTATAACGCCGCCAGCACCGATCCGCTCTATAAACATATTCCGTTTACCCTGACGCAGCGCGATGGCGTCAGCTTCGGCCTGTTTTATGACAACCTCAGCAGCAGCTGGCTCGATCTGGGTAACGAGCTGGATAACTACCATCTGCCTTATCGCCGTTACCGTGCCGAGGCGGGCGATCTCGATTACTATATGATGCTCGGCCCGACGCTGCTCGACGTCACCAAAGCTTTTGTCCGTCTGACCGGGCGTACGCTGTTTCAGCCGAAGTGGAGCCTGGGCTACAGCGGTTCGACCATGCACTACACTGACGCGCCCGACGCACAGCAGCAGCTGCAATCCTTTATCCGCCTGTGTCGCGAGCATGAAATCCCCTGCGACTCGTTCCAGCTCTCTTCCGGTTATACCTCGATCAATAACAAGCGCTATGTTTTCAACTGGAACTACGACAAAGTCCCGAACCCCAACGCGCTGAGCGACGCATTTCACACTGCCGGAATGAAGCTGGCGGCCAACATCAAGCCCTGTCTGCTGCAGGATCATCCGCGCTACCAGGAAGTGGCGACGCAGGGGCTGTTTATTCGTGACTCTGAGTTCGATCGTCCCGAGCGTTCGGTGTTCTGGGATGATGAGGGATCGCACCTTGATTTCACCCATCCGCAAGCGGTGCGCTGGTGGCAGGAGAATGTCACGCAGCAGCTGCTGGAGAAAGGCATCGATTCCACCTGGAACGATAACAACGAATATGAAGTGTGGGATGGTGAGGCGCGCTGTCACGGTTTTGGTCAGCCGATCGCCATCAAGCATATCCGGCCGGTGATGCCGCTGCTGATGATGCGCGCCTCGATGGAAGCGCAGCAGCAGTTTGCGCCAGACAAACGCCCCTATCTGATCTCCCGTTCCGGCTGTGCCGGGATGCAGCGCTATGTGCAGACCTGGAGCGGCGATAACCGTACCAGCTGGCAGACCCTGCGCTATAACATCCGCATGGGGCTGGGAATGAGTCTCTCCGGGCTGTTTAACGTCGGACACGATGTCGGCGGCTTCTCTGGCGACAAGCCGGACGCTGAATTGTTTGTGCGCTGGGTTCAGAATGGCGTGATGCATCCGCGCTTTACCATCCACTCGTGGAATGACGATCACACGGTGAACGAGCCGTGGATGTACCCGGACGTGACACCGATGATCCGCGAAGCGATCCGCCTGCGTTATCGTCTGATGCCTTATCTCTACAACCTGGCATGGCAGGCGAGCGTGGAAGATGAGCCAATGCTGCGTCCGACCTTCCTCGACCATGAGCAGGATCCGCTGACGTATGAGGAGTGTGATGACTTTATGCTGGGCCGCGATCTGCTGGTCGCCAGCGTCGTGGAGCAGGGCGCGCGCAGTCGGAAAGTCTATCTGCCACGTAACCAGGGCGGCTGGTATGACTGGCACAGCGGCAAAGCGTTTGCGGGCGGCGAGACCATCACCCTTGATGCGCCGCTGGATCGGCTGCCGCTGCTGGTGCGGGCGGGTGCGGTGATCCCGCTGGGTGAGTGCGAAACCACCACCGATGCGCGGCGCGATACTGTGCGGCAGTGGCAGCTGTGGCCGGCACCGGAAGGCGTAACAACTCAGGGCGAAATGTTTGACGATGACGGTGAGAGTCACGGCTGGCAGCAGGGCAACGCGCTGTGGCTGAGCTGGACGTTGTGCAGCAGCGCCAGCCGAATCGACCTGACGGTAGAAAAACGCGGCGATTATCAACCTGCCTGGCGGGAGATCGCGCTGTTACTGCCTGCGGGTGAACGTCGTGAGCTGTGGGTAAATGGCGAGAAAGCGGCGAGTTACCGGCTGGGATAGCGGTGTTGAGGAGGCAGTGAAGAAAAGTCCGGCCCCGAAGCGGGGGCCGTTAAGGGCAACAGCAAAATCGGACCTGCTTCGCTGTGAGATCGTGCTTGAGCAGGAAATACGGTCAGATCGGAAAGACGCAAAAGCCGTCATCCATGACACGCTCGACCCGCGCGATTACGCACCTCATCCCTGAGGTGCGCCCCTGGCCGGGCCAACGCGTTGCGTTGTTCAAAAACGCTCCCGGCATTTTTTGTCCATGGCGTGGGACGCTTTCCTCCTCTGACCGTATTCCCTGCTACTTAAGCTTTATCATTGCTTCCTGAAAGCGTACCAGGGAATTGTCAGCAGTCTGAACCGACCTGAAAGATATTATTCTGCGTGGTTCTCGGTGCTCATGCGGCCCAGGTCTTTATCGACCAGGAACAGACCGTTGCCGCTGTTGCTGACCAGCGCCAGTTTATCCAGCACGGTTTTGAACAGCTTCTCTTCTTCGTGCTGCTCGGCAACATACCACTGCAGGAAGTTGAAGGTAGAGTAATCCTGTGACGTCATAGCGGCGTGTGCCAGCTCATTGATTTTGCTGGTGATCAGCTGCTCATGCTCCAGCGCCTGCTGCAGGATTTCATTCAGCGAGGTGAAAGAAACCGGTGGCGCTGCGATGGTGCCCAGCACCGGCATGCCGCCGGTATCGCTCAGGTAGTCAAACAGACGCTGCATGTGCTGCATTTCTTCGCGTGAATGCATCTTCAGGAAGGAAGCGGCACCCTCAAAGCCTTTGTCGCTGCACCAGGCGCTCATTTGCAGATAAAGATTGGCAGAGAAAAATTCCAGGTTCAGCTGGTCGTTTAAACGCCCAGTCATTTCAGCAGTCAGCATGGCCGAGTCCTTTTAAGAAGATGTTAAATAAACAGGTGGATGCGGTGAATTATGCATCATACATGTTAGTAAAGTGAAGCCTTTTCCGCAAAATAAGTCAATTTATCTGATTGATTTAAATAGAATTATTTCGGAAATTGAATGCGACCAATTCTCATTCTGTATCGCGCAACATCAGGCAACAATGTCAGGAGAATCAGCACCATGATAGTGCGGGCGATAGCTATTCTGCTGGTGCAATGGTCGCTGCGGCAGACGAAAGACCCACCCTCTGATGCCGTCCCGGAAATATAACGTTGTGTTCTGAATAATCATTTTCAGAGCGCGATAAGAGGTATGGCGTGGATTAAACGTCCTGTGTCGGCAAATAAGGCGTTAACAATCCTTCTCCTGGCGGCTCTGGCATAAATCCTGCTTAGAACTGAGTTCCATATATTGAAACTTGCCACGGCAGGGAACGGGCGGCAGGCCATGTTATCAGGAGAAAATAATGTCAGATGAGAGTGTGGTTAATCCGGTAAAAATGACGGCGACCAAAGGCAGTTATATCGCTTTAATTTTTGCCATTCTGTTTTTCTCAGGGCTGTTTTATAACGTCGAGGGCCTTAAATGGCTGGGGGCGTTTGACTTCACCACGCTGGGCGGCAGCTTCGGCACCATGAAAGATCCCGCCAGCAACACCTTTCTCGGCGCAGGCGGACTCAGTGCCAAAGCGGGTTTTCTGTTTGCCCTGTCGCTGACGCCGACGGTAATGCTGGCGCTGGGCGTGCTGGAAATCTTTACCCACTATGGCGCGATTCGCGCGGCACATCGCTTACTGACGCCGCTGCTTAAACCGCTGATGGGATTACCGGGTCGCTGCGGTCTGGCGTTAATCACTGACCTGCAAAGCACCGACGCGGGCGCGGCATTAACCAAAGAGATGGCTGACCAGAAACAGATTGGCAAAAAAGAGCTGGTGGTGATGAGTGCCTGGCAATATTCCGGTGCCGGATTAATCAATAATTACTTCGCCATCGGTTCGGCGCTATTCGCCTCAATGACGCTGCCGATCATTATTCCGCTGTTATTAATGTTCGTGCTGAAATTTGTCGGTGCGGCGATAACGCGCGCTGTGTTAAACAGTGTTTATAAGAAGGATTTCGCCGATGGAAAATAAAATTGCGACAAGCAGTAATCCGTTCGATGTGTTTGTGACCGGTGCGCGTAAAGGCTTTCATATCGCCATTCACAACCTGATGCCGAATGTGGTGATGGCCTATGTGCTGGCAGAAGTCCTGAATCTGCTCGGCATCATGCAGTTTCTCGGGCATGTGTTTGCGCCGGTGATGGGGCTGTTTGGCCTGCCGGGCGAGGCGATTACTGTGTTGCTCACCGCCTGGCTCTCCTCGTCGGCGGGCACCGGCGTCGCGGTAAGCCTGCTGACCAAAGGGCTGCTGACCGGCGCGGATATCACCATTCTGGCGCCGGCGATTTTCCTGATGGGATCGCAGCTGCAATATATGGGGCGGCTGCTGGGCGTGGCCGATGTGCCCAAAAAATACTGGCCGCTGCTGATGCTGGTGAGCATCATCAACGCGCTGATCGCAATGTCTGTTATGCGTCTGTTTATTCAGGAGTAACGCTGTGTCTAAGGTATTAGAGCATTACCACTATCTGCATGAAATTCCGGAGCTGGGTTTTCAGGAGGTGAAAACTTCGGCCTACATCGCCGATCAGCTCGAGAAAGCGGGCCTGAAGGTGACGCGCAACATCAATAACACCACCGGCATTGTGGCGGAGATCGACAGCGGTGTGCCGGGGCCGGTGCTGGCGCTGCGTGCGGATATGGATGCGCTGGGCCACATCATTGATGGCGTGCCGTGCGCGCGTCACACCTGTGGTCACGACGGTCATTCGTCGGTGGTGCTGACGGCAGCATCGGCGCTGCTGCAGGAGGGCACGGTGAAACGTGGCCGGCTGAAGATTCTGTTCCAGCCCGCCGAGGAGCTGGGTGCGGGTGCGCTCTCGATGATCGAAGGTGGCGCACTGGATGATGTGGAGATGATTCTGGGCTTCCATCTGCGTCCGCTGGAGGAGTGCGTGGTTGGTCAGGCGGTGCCTGCGGTGCTCTACTCCGCCTGCAGCACGCTGGAAGCGACGATCACAGGTCAGCCCGCTCATGCGGCGCGACCGCATCTTGGCGTGAACGCGCTGGATGCCGCCGTGCAGGCGGTTCAGGCCGTCAACGCCCTCCATCTTTCACCCGGCCTGACCTGGAGCGTCAAGGCGACCCGCTTCCTGTGTGATGCCGGTGTCACCAACTCGGTGCCGGATGAAGCCCGCGTGGTGTGGGATCTGCGTTCGCAGGAAAACGGGCCGATGACGCAGCTGAAAGAGCAGGTCACGCGTGCCATTACTCACAGCGTGGCGGCACTGGGTGCCACCGCCGAGGTCCGCGTGCTGAAAGAGATGCCCGCCGCCGAGATTGATGATGAGGCGACGGCGGTAATCCGCGCGGCCATCGTTGAAGTGCTGGGTGAAGAGGGCGCACTGCCGACCCGAACCACGCCGGGCAGCGAGGACTTTTTCTACTATCCGGTGAAGCGTCCGGGTGTGAAGGCGGGCTTCTGGGGGCTGGGCACTAACCTGACGCCAGGACTGCATCATCCCGACATGCGTTTCGATCTCAGCTCGCTGGAGATTGGTGTGCAGATCTTCAAAGCCTGCGTCAGAAGGGTATTGGGATAACAGTGTGGGGCGGGTGCAGACCCGCCTGATTCTGTTGCCGCATCCGCTGTTCTCCGATTCTCCCTCTGCGAAATCCCGCCCCCTTCCCTGTAGGCCGCGCGCGCAAAATATTGTATGCTATGCCGCCTTAAAGCTGACCAGGTAACCGGACTTCACGCCAATGTAACTTCGCGCTGACCCGCCAACGATAAAACATCGTTTTGGCACCGTTTACCCGCCGGTAAGGTTCTGCCGGCCACCGTGATTTATCAGCAGCGCCAGTACGTTGCGCTGCCTATTGAGAAGAATTCCATGTCTAATCCCTTTTTAGAAGAGGTGGCACGCCGCCGCACCTTCGCGATCATTTCTCACCCGGATGCCGGTAAAACCACCATTACCGAAAAAGTGTTGTTGTTCGGACAGGCTATCCAGACCGCCGGTACGGTAAAAGGCCGTGGCTCTAACCAGCACGCCAAGTCGGACTGGATGGAGATGGAGAAACAGCGTGGTATCTCCATTACCACCTCGGTGATGCAGTTCCCTTACCGCGATAGCCTGGTGAACCTGCTGGATACCCCAGGTCACGAAGACTTCTCGGAAGATACCTACCGTACGCTGACTGCGGTTGACTGCTGTCTGATGGTGATCGATGCCGCCAAAGGCGTCGAGGATCGTACCCGCAAGCTGATGGAAGTGACCCGTCTGCGCGATACGCCCATCCTGACCTTTATGAACAAACTTGACCGTGACATCCGCGATCCGATGGAGCTGCTGGATGAGGTGGAAAGCGAGCTGAAAATCGCCTGTGCACCGATCACCTGGCCTATCGGCTGTGGCAAGCTGTTCAAAGGGGTTTACCATCTCTACAAAGATGAGACCTATCTCTACCAGACCGGTAAAGGCCACACCATTCAGGATGTGCGCATCGTGAAGGGGCTTAACAACCCGGATCTCGACACCGCGGTCGGTGAAGATCTGGCGGCACAGCTGCGTGAAGAGCTGGAGCTGGTGCAGGGCGCCTCGCACGAGTTCGAGCAGGAGGCCTTCCTGAGTGGCGAACTGTCGCCGGTCTTCTTCGGCACCGCGCTGGGTAACTTCGGCGTTGACCACATGCTGGATGGCCTGGTTTCCTGGGCGCCGCGTCCGATGCCCCGTGAGACCGATACCCGTACGGTTGAAGCGAAAGAAGAGAAGTTCACCGGCTTCGTGTTTAAGATTCAGGCCAACATGGACCCGAAACACCGTGACCGCGTGGCCTTTATGCGTGTGGTCTCCGGTAAATATGAAAAAGGGATGAAGCTGCGTCAGGTACGCACCGGCAAAGATGTGGTGATCTCCGACGCCTTGACCTTTATGGCGGGCGACCGTTCACACGTTGAAGAAGCGTATCCTGGCGATATCATCGGTCTGCATAACCACGGCACCATACAGATTGGCGACACCTTTACTCAGGGTGAAAACATGAAGTTCACCGGGATTCCGAACTTTGCGCCAGAGCTGTTCCGTCGTATTCGCCTGCGCGATCCGCTGAAGCAGAAACAGCTGCTGAAAGGGCTGGTTCAGCTGTCGGAAGAGGGTGCCGTGCAGGTGTTCCGTCCGGTGCATAACAACGATCTTATCGTTGGCGCGGTCGGGGTACTGCAGTTCGATGTGGTCGTGGCACGTCTGAAAAGCGAATATAACGTCGAAGCGATCTACGAAGCGATTAACGTCTCTACGGCGCGCTGGGTTGAATGCAGCGACGCGAAAAAGTTTGAGGACTTCCAGCGTAAAAACGAAGTTAACCTGGCACTCGATGGCGGCAATAATTTGACTTATATTGCGCCAACCATGGTCAATCTTAATATTACGCAGGAACGTTATCCCGACGTGACCTTCCGTAAAACGCGCGAGCACTAATCGCCTGTTTCCGGGCCATTCCAGCAGGGAATGGCCCTGATTTCCCCACTCCAGACTCCTCCTAAAAACCCCGTTTTTTTTCTGTTTTGACGTGTGATCAACCAGTTAGCCAGGCAAATCGCAAAATGCCGTCTATGATTATTCTATCGGACGGCGGAAGAGACTTCTCTTGTCCTTACGTCCTGTAACGCAGCGGCACCTGTGCCTCTGTTTCGCCCACAGTTTTGGGTGAGTTAACTGATAGAAGGAAGATATCGATGAACAAGACTAAGATTGCTAAAACCCTTATGGCCGCCATGATTGGCTCAGCACTGATCAGCGGCAGTGCACTGGCTGACGAATCAGTGTCGCAGAAAGCGTCACAGACAGCCGACAGCGCGGGTTCGAAAATCGATAGTTCTATGAAAAAAGTCGATGGTTATATGGATGACAGCGGCATCACCGCCAAAGCCAAAGCGGCACTGGTGGATGACGACGCCATTAAAAGCACGGATATCTCGGTAAAAACGCATAGCGGCGTCGTGACCTTAAGCGGTTTCGTCACCTCACAGGATCAGGCTGAAAAGGCTGTGGCGGTGGTGCAGAAAATCGAAGGTGTTAAATCCGTCAGCGACAAACTACACGTCAGAGACAGCAAATCATCTTCAGTGAAAGGTTATGCCGGCGATGCCGCTACGACCAGCGAAATTAAAGCTAAGCTATTAGCAGACGACATTGTTCCGTCGCGCAACGTAAAAGTTGAGACCACCGACGGTGTTGTTCAGCTTTCAGGGCATGTTGCTACTCAGGCACAGTCAGATCGTGCAGAAAGCATCGCTAAAGCCATTGAAGGCGTGAAAAGCGTTAAGAATGACCTGACGGTTAAATCTTAAGCTTGCATGCGGTCACTTCGGTGACCGCATGGATAAAAGATACCCATCCGGGGATTAAATAAGCAGTTCGATTTTAAATAGGGTAAGGAGAGGCTTATGTTTCGTTGGGGCATTATTTTTCTGGTGATCGCACTGATCGCTGCAGCGTTAGGTTTTGGCGGTTTAGCGGGCACAGCAGCATGGGCAGCTAAAGTTGTCTTCGTCGTTGGTATTATCCTGTTCCTCATCAGCCTGTTTACCGGCCGTAAAAAGCTTTAGCCGATGAGTCCTGCAGCGTAATGCAACGCAAAGCATAGAGCGGAGACCAGTCATCTGTAGCGACTGACGTGAAGAGAGGGACACCTTCACATCGCTGCGATGGCAAGCCAGTTCAGCTGGCCTGCCGGTTAAAGGAATAGATGACTGGTTCTCCGGAATGCTGCTGTCTTTAACGGATCCCTCCTCCAGCATACCCGGAACCCTTTTTTGAGGTTCGTACAGTGGGTATACGCATTCCCGTCACACTCGGCGCCATTGAACCTCTGGCCCTGACACCCTTTAAAGCTCAGAAAATTGCCCTGGTCTGTGAAGGCGGCGGTCAGCGCGGCATTTTCACCGCAGGGGTACTGGACGAATTTCAGCGCGCCCGATTCAATCCTTTTCAGCTGATGCTTGGCACCTCTGCCGGTGCACAAAATCTCTCTGCCTTTGTCTGTGGTCAGCCCGGCTACGCCCGTCGCGTGATTACCCGCTATACCACCAGTAAACTCTTTTTTGATCCGCTGCGTTTTGTGCGCGGAGGCAATCTGATCGACCTCGACTGGCTGATCGATATCACCCGCAGTGAATTTCCGCTGGCGATGAGCAGTGCGGAGCAGCTGTTCTCCAGCGGCCGCGAGTTTTATATGTGCGCCTGCCGCAGCGACGACTATTCGCCCGGCTACTTTACGCCCACCGCCGACAACTGGCTGGATCTGATCAAAGCTTCCAGTGCGATTCCCGGTTTCTACCGGCTGGGCGTCAATCTGGAAGGGATAAGCTATCTCGATGGTGGCATCAGCGATGCGATTCCGGTGCGCGAGGCCGCACGTCGCGGTGCGGATACCATTGTGGTGATCCGCACAGTGCCATCGCAGATGTTCTACACCCCAAAATGGTTTAAACGGATGGAGCGCTGGCTCAGTACTGGCGCGCTGCAGCCGATGATCAACGTGCTGAATAAGCATGAGCAGAGCTATCGGGAAATTCAGCAGTTTATTGAGAATCCTCCCGACGATTTGCGCATTATCGAAATTTTTCCACCGCACGTGCTGGCCAGCAGTGCCCTGGGCAGCCGGGTTGCCGCGCTGAATCAGGATTATCATCTGGGGCGGCGCTGTGGTCGCTATTTCCTCGCCACGCTGGGCCAGTGGCTGAGCGATGCTGAACCGATGGTCTCAGCGCGCATCGTCACCCCGCCTGCGCCGGTCGCCAATGCACCGGATACCCGACGGATCATTACGCCGCCGCTGGCGGACAATGATGCGGATTACGACAAAGGATCGCTGGCATGAAGTTTATCGATACGCACTGCCATTTCGACTTTCCGCCTTTCGAAGGGGATGTTGCCGCCAGCCTGACGCGCGCCGCGGAGGCGGGTGTAGAGAAGATTATCATCCCGGCAATTGATGCCAGCCGGTTTGAGCGCGTCTGCGCACTGGCTGCTGAACACCCGCCGCTTTACGCGGCGCTGGGCCTGCACCCTATCGTCATTGAAAATCACCTTGAGGCGCATCTTGAGCAGCTGGAAACCTTACTGCAACAGCGGCCACGTAAGCTGGTGGCGATCGGCGAGATCGGGCTGGATCTCTATCGCGACAATCCGCAGTTTGATAAGCAGCAACGCTTTCTTGAAGCACAGCTGAAGCTGGCGAAACAGTATCAGCTGCCGGTGATCCTGCATTCGCGACGCACCCATGACAAGCTGGCGCAGATTCTGCGGCGTCTCGATCTGCCGCGCCGTGGCGTGGTGCACGGTTTTGCGGGCAGCCTGCAGCAGGCGCAGGCCTTTATTAAGCTGGGTTATGCGATTGGCATTGGCGGGACCATTACCTATGAGCGCGCCAGCAAAACCCGTCAGACCGTAGCACAGTTGCCGCTCTCTTCGCTGCTGCTGGAAACCGATGCACCTGATATGCCACTGCAGGGCTTTCAGGGCCAGCCAAACCGCCCGGAACGTGCGCGTCAGGTGTGGGAAGTACTCTGCAGCCTGCGAGAGGAGTCACCCGAAGAGATTGCCGATGCGCTGTGGCACAACAGTCAGCAGCTGTTCCGGCTCGATCCCGCTTTCCCGGCGCTGCGTAACTGACCGGATCTGCCTCATCAGCGCTTAAATGTGATAATAGTAACATTGGGCCGGCTGGCGTATAATGGCCATTAAACGCTGTTATCTGCGATTTAAGTCACAGTGATTGTGACGCAATTGCATTAATTTCTTATCCCTATGTGACTACTGGCACATATCAGGCCGCTTCTGAGTGTTATTATTATAACATTCCGCCGGCAAGCCGGTGGGTTGCACCCCGATCTTTTGGAGAGCCTCATGACCGATATTAAACCTCTTGCCCTGCGCGCCCTGAAACTGATGGATTTAACCACCCTGAATGACGACGACACCGACGCAAAAGTGATCGCCCTCTGTCATCAGGCTAAATCCCCGGCAGGTAACACCGCCGCCATCTGTATCTATCCGCGCTTTATTCCGATTGCGCGTAAAACGCTGCGCGAGCAGGGTACGCCGGAAATCCGCATCGCCACGGTAACTAACTTCCCGCACGGCAATGACGACATCGATATTGCACTGGCAGAGACCCGCGCCGCCATCGCCTACGGTGCAGATGAAGTGGATGTGGTCTTCCCGTACCGCGCGCTGATCGCCGGTAACAGTCAGGTTGGTTTCGATCTGGTGAAAGCCTGTAAAACCGCCTGTGCTGAAGCGAACGTGCTGCTGAAAGTCATCATCGAAACCGGTGAGCTTAAAGAAGAAGCGCTGATCCGTCAGGCTTCTGAGATTGCTATCGACGCGGGTGCCGACTTCATTAAAACCTCCACCGGTAAAGTGCCGGTTAACGCCACGCCGGAAGTGGCGCAGATCATGATGAATGTGATCCATGACAAAGGCGTTAGTAAGGAAGTTGGCTTTAAACCGGCGGGCGGCGTGCGCACTGCTGAAGATGCCGCGATCTATCTGCAGATGGCAGAAGAGACGCTGGGTGCCGACTGGGCCGATGCACGCCATTTCCGCTTTGGTGCATCAAGCCTGCTGGCGAGCCTGCTCAACACCCTGGGTCATGACAGCGACACCAGCAAAGCGGGTTACTGATCTTTCAGGCGGTCGCTGACCGCCTGTTCTCCATCCTGATTTCCCTGAACCAGGGGGCTACTTTGTTTCTGCCACAAGAAATTATTCGCAAAAAACGTGACGGCCAGGCGCTGACTGAAGAGGAGATTCGCTTCTTCATTAATGGCGTGCGTGATAACACCGTCTCGGAAGGTCAGATTGCCGCGCTGGCGATGACCATTTATTTCCACGACATGACGCTGCCAGAGCGGGTCGCGCTGACGATGGCGATGCGTGATTCCGGTACGGTACTTAACTGGAAATCACTCAATCTTAACGGGCCGGTGGTGGATAAGCACTCGACCGGCGGCGTCGGCGATGTGACGTCGCTGATGTTAGGGCCGATGGTCGCTGCCTGCGGTGGATATGTGCCGATGATTTCCGGTCGTGGTCTGGGTCATACCGGCGGCACGCTGGATAAACTGGAAGCGATTCCGGGCTTCGATATTTTCCCCAGTGATGACCGTTTCCGCGACATCATTAAGCAGGTCGGTGTGGCGATTATCGGCCAGACCAGCTCGCTGGCCCCGGCGGATAAGCGCTTCTACGCGACGCGTGACATCACCGCCACCGTCGATTCCATTCCGCTGATCACCGCCTCGATTCTGGCCAAGAAGCTGGCAGAAGGGCTGGATGCGCTGGTGATGGATGTCAAAGTGGGTTCCGGCGCATTTATGCCAACCTATGAAGCCTCAGAAAGTCTGGCGCAGTCGATTGTTGGCGTTGCCAACGGCGCAGGCTGCCAGACCACCGCGCTGCTGACGGACATGAATCAGGTTCTCGCTTCTTCAGCCGGTAACGCGCTGGAAGTGCGCGAAGCGGTGCGCTTCCTGACCGGTGAACAGCGGAATCCGCGCCTGCTGGAAGTGACGCTGGCGCTCTGCAGCGAAATGCTCACCTCCGGCAAACTCGCCGCCAGCGACGCCGACGCGCGTCAGAAGCTGATGACAGTGCTGGATAACGGTAAGGCGGCTGAGGTGTTTGGCCGCATGGTCGCTGCCCAGCAGGGACCGGCTGATTTCGTCGAACGTTACGACGCTTATCTGCCCGCGCCATTGCTAAGCAAACCGGTCTATGCCGACCAGCCAGGCATCGTCAGCAGCATGGATACCCGTGCGCTGGGTCTGGCGGTGGTGGCGATGGGCGGCGGACGTCAGCGCGCCAGCGACAGCATCGATTACAGCGTCGGCTTCAGCGAAATGATCACCCTGGGCGAACGTGCCGATGCGCATCGTCCGCTGGCGGTCATTCACGCCAGCAGCGAAGACAAATGGCAGCAGGCCGCCGCAGCGGTTAAAGCTGCGCTGGTGCTCGGGGATTCCGCCCCGGCTGAGACGCCGGTCGTCTATCGCCGTGTGAGCGATCTCAGCTAACTGACCAGTAACCGGTGCCAGCCGCGATGCATTCGGGTATACTGATCTGATCGCTTTTTTTTGACTTGTCACGCGCTAATGCGCAGGAGACTTGCATGAAACGTGCTTTTATTATGGTTCTCGATTCCTTTGGAATTGGCTCCAGTAAAGATGCCGATAAATTCGGCGACGCAGGTTCAGATACCCTGGGTCATATCGCCGAAGCCTGTTTTAACGGTGAAGCAGACAAGGGACGTAAAGGCCCATTGCATCTGCCTAATCTCACCGCGCTGGGGCTGGGTAAAGCCGCCGAGCTGTCGACCGGCCGCTTCCCGGCGGGTCTGGATCCTGAGGCAAAAATCACCGGCGCGTATGCTTACGCCAGTGAGCTTTCGTCAGGTAAAGATACGCCGTCAGGCCACTGGGAGATCGCCGGTGTGCCGGTGCTGTTTGACTGGGGCTACTTCAGCGACAAAGAGAACAGCTTCCCGCAGGAACTGCTGGACAAGCTGGTTGCGCGCGCCGACCTGCCGGGCTATCTCGGTAACTGCCACTCTTCAGGTACGGTGATCCTCGACCAGCTGGGCGAAGAGCATATGAAAACCGGCAAGCCGATTTTCTATACCTCTGCGGACTCCGTATTCCAGATCGCCTGTCACGAAGAGACCTTTGGTCTTGAGCGGCTCTATGCGCTGTGCGAAATCGCCCGTGAAGAGCTGACCGAAGGGGGCTACAACATTGGCCGCGTGATCGCCCGTCCGTTTGTGGGTGATAAAGCGGGTCAGTTCGAGCGTACCGGCAACCGTCACGATCTGGCTGTTGAGCCACCATCCGCCACCATGCTGAAAAAGCTGGTGGATGAGAAGGGCGGTCACGTGATCTCCGTGGGTAAAATCGCCGATATCTATGCGGAGCAGGGCATTACCAAAAAGGTCAAAGCGACCGGTCTGGATGCGCTGTTTGACGCGACGATTCAGGAGATGAAAACCGCGCCGGATCAGGCGATTGTGTTCACCAACTTCGTTGATTTCGATTCAACCTGGGGACATCGCCGTGATGTCGCCGGTTATGCGGGCGGGCTGGAGCTGTTTGACCGTCGTCTGCCTGAGCTGATGGCGCTGGTTGGCGAAGATGACATCCTGATCCTGACTGCTGACCACGGCTGTGATCCGACCTGGGAAGGCACCGAGCATACGCGTGAGCACATTCCGATTCTGATCTACGGACCGAAAGTGGAGCCGGGTTCACTGGGATACCGCGAGACTTTCGCTGATATTGGTCAGACAATTGCACACTATTTTGGCCTGTCCGAGATGGACTATGGCAAGAACATGCTGTAAATCAGCAATTTAATAAGGATTAAACAATGGCAACCCCTCATATTAATGCTGAAATGGGTGATTTCGCAGACGTCGTACTGATGCCTGGCGATCCGCTGCGCGCAAAACACATCGCAGAAACCTTCCTGGAAAATGCGGTTGAAGTGAACAACGTGCGCGGCATGCTGGGCTACACCGGCACATACAAAGGCCGTAAAGTCTCGGTGATGGGTCACGGAATGGGTATCCCTTCCTGCTCCATCTACACCAAAGAGCTGATCACGGACTTCGGCGTTAAGAAGATCATCCGTGTCGGCTCCTGCGGTGCTGTACGCCCTGATGTAAAACTGCGTGATATCGTGATTGGTATGGGTGCCTGCACTGATTCCAAAGTGAACCGTATGCGTTTCAAAGATCACGACTTCGCGGCGATTGCTGACTTCGACATGGTGCGTAACGCGGTTGATGCGGCGAAAAACCTGGGTGTTGAAGCGCGCGTAGGTAACATCTTCTCTGCCGATCTCTTCTACACGCCGGATCCGCAGATGTTCGACGTAATGGAAAAATATGGCATCCTCGGCGTTGAGATGGAAGCTGCGGGTATCTACGGTGTGGCTGCAGAGTTCGGTGCGAAAGCGCTGACCATCTGTACCGTATCAGACCATATCCGTACGCACGAGCAGACGACTGCTGCTGAGCGTCAGACAACTTTCAACGACATGATCAAGATTGCGCTGGAGTCTGTCCTGCTGGGTGATTAATCCGCGCGGCGGGTGACGATTCCCGCCTGCTGCCCGATCGCCTGTTCAGATCCTCCTTAACCGGAGGATCTGAGTTTCCCGCCTCGCTTTCCCGGTAACATTCACATCAAATGACACACTTTTGCCGAGGCTTGTGCATCTTCGCGCTGGCACGCCGGCGATCGCGCTTTATCATAGTGTGCAATAACAGATAATAATTAGTCGCCTGATAATGCCCCCTGATGAACTTTCGTAACTTCGATGCTGAAGAGAAGCTGTTTGCCCGTCGCGCCGCAATCGCCTTTGCTCTGGTCTGTCTCTGTTTCACTATTCTTAGCGTAAATCTTTTCCGCTTACAGGTGCGCGACCATGCCTACTACCAGACGCGCTCCAACCAGAATGACATCAAGATGATCCCCATCGCCCCGACGCGCGGGCTGATTTATGACCGCAACGGTATTCCGCTGGTGCGTAACGTCAGCTGGTACGCCATCACGCTGACGCCTTATAAAATTGACGATATGAACGCCACACTGCAGGCGCTGACGCCGATCGTAAATCTGACACCCGATGAGATCGACACTTTCCGCCGTGCGCTGAAGCAGACCAGTCGTTACAAGCCGGTCGTGCTGAAGGAGGAGCTGACCGAAGAGCAGGTTGCCCGCTTTGCGGTCAATCAGTTCCGCTTTACCGGTGCCAGCATTGAGACCTACCAGGATCGTGAATATCCCTATGGGGCCGATCTGGCCCATGTGATCGGTTATGTCTCGAAAATCAACGATAACGACTACAAACGGCTGAATGCGGAAGGTATCGCCGAAAACTATGCGGCTGACCACAACATCGGCAAGCAGGGGATTGAGGGCTATTACGAAGCGCTGTTGCATGGCAAGCCGGGCTATCAGGAAGTGGAAGTGGATAACCATGGCCGCATTGTGCGGGTGCTGAAAGAGGTGCCGCCGGTCGCGGGTAAAAACCTGACGCTGACGCTGGATCTGCATCTGCAACAGTATGTGGAGAGCCTGCTGGCCGGACAGCGTGCGGCGCTGCTGATTGAAGATCCGCGCGACGGCTCCGTGCTGGCGATGGTCTCCAGTCCCAGCTACGACCCGAATCCGTTTGTGAAAGGCATCAGCTATCAGGCCTACAAAAAGCTGCTGCAGGATAAAGACCTGCCGCTGATCAACCGCGTCACGCAGGGACTCTATCCACCCGCTTCCACGGTGAAGCCTTATATGGCGATGTCGGCGCTGCTGACCCATGTGATTACGCCACAGTCGCAGTTCTTTGGTGCGCCGACCTGGACGCTGCCGGGCACGGACCGGCGCTATCGCGACTGGAAGAAAACCGGGCACGGCATGCTGGATGTCACTCGCGCGATAGAAGAGTCTGCCGACACCTTCTTCTATCAGGTGGCTTTCATGATGGGCATTGACCGGATTCACACCATGCTCAGCCAGTTTGGCTATGGTAAATCGACCGGTATCGACCTGAATGAAGAGTACAACGGCTTATTACCAAGCCGTGAGTGGAAGCAGAAGGTGCATAAAAAGGCCTGGTATCAGGGCGATACGGTTTCGGTAGGCATTGGTCAGGGCTACTGGATTGCGACGCCGATTCAGATGGTGAAGGCGATGGTCGCACTGATCAATAACGGTCGGGTCATCGCACCGCACCTGCTGGAGAAAACCCAGCGCGGCACGCTGGTGGAAAACTACCATCCACAACAGCATGAGGCACAAATTGGCGATCCTCACTCACCGTACTGGTCGCTGGTGCGTCACGCGATGTTTGGCATGGCTAACGCGCCCAACGGCACCGGTTATAAATATTTCCATACGGCTCCTTATGGCATCGCGGCGAAGAGCGGGACGTCACAGGTATTCAGCCTGCGTCAGAACCAGACTTATAACGCGAAGATGATCCCAGTGCGGCTGCGTGACCATATCTTCTACACCGCCTTTGCACCGTTTAATGACCCGAAAGTGGCGGTGGCGTTAATTCTGGAGAATGGTGGCGGGGAAGGGGTAACGGCTGCGCCCGTGATGCGGGATATTCTGGACCATATCTTTATCCCGCCGGTGCCAGAAGCACCCGCTCAGGCCACACCGTAAAAAAGGGGGGCGAAGGCCCCCGCAGAGCATCAGACTTTAAGCGTTTTAGTGACCTGTCCGATGGCACGCACCACGTCCGTTGCGCCTTCACGGATTTCTGCAATCACGCCGCCCGCCTCCTGAGCCAGCTGTACACCCTGATCGGCACGTTTCAGGTTCGACTCAATACCTTTCAGCGCACGGCTTGCCAGTAGATGATTTTGCTGAATCCGGTTTTCAATGTCGGTAGTGGCGCGGTTAATGTTGGCTGCCAGCGTGCGGACTTCATTAGCCACCACAGCAAAGCTGCGGCCATGGGTGCCCGCCCGCGCTGCTTCAATGGCGGCATTCAGCGCCAGCAGGTTGGTCTGATCGGCGATCCGGCGAATACCTTCCACAATCGCGCCGATACGATCAGAAGACTCACTCAGGCCGGTAATATCACCGGAGATCCCCTGCAGTTCACCCGCCAGCGCATTCATGGTTTCCACGCTGCTGGCGATCACATCGGCACCCAGCTTTGTGCTTTCATCCGTTTGCAGTGCGGTGTGATAAGCCCGCTGCGCCGCATCATGCTCCTGCTGATTCTTTTCCACCTGTGCGGTCACATCCGTGGCGAATTTGACGATTTTGTAGAGCCGGCCCTGTTCATCAAAAACCGGGTTATAGGTGGCACGCAGCCAGACCGTCTCACCCCGTTTATTCACCCGGGGAAACTGACCCGAGACAAATTCACCCCGGTTCAGTTGCTGCCAGAACTCGCTATATTCGCGGCTGTCGCGTACAGCCTGCGAACAGAAACGACTGTGGTGAATCCCTTCGACCTCTTCACGACGGTAGCCCATGGTTTTCAGAAAATTGTCGTTGGCTTTCAGCACTTCACCTTTGAGGTTAAAGGCGATGACCGCCATCGACCGTTCAATGGCGGTGGTAATGGCGCGCTGCTCCTGGGCATCGTTGATATGGCCCGTAATGTCGGTGGCCAGTTTGACGATTTTAATCACCCGGCCATGGCGGTTCTGCACCGGCACATAGTTGGCTTCCAGCCAGATCGGGCGGCTGTTTTTCGCCATGCGCAGAAATTTATCGCTGAAGCTTTCGCCCCGGTTCAGCCGCAGCCAGAAATCCTGATAGTCCCGCGACTGAAGCTGTTCCGGCGTGCAAAAAAGGCTGTGGTGCTGGCCTTCAATCTCCGCCAGCGTGTAGCCCATGCGCGCCAGAAACAGCGCATTGGCGCTGAGAATGGTGCCATCGGGGGAGAACTCAACCATGGCGATGGAGCCGTTGAGCGAGCTCAGCGTGGCCGCTGAGTGAGCCCGCTTCTGCCAGCCGTGGCGTGAAGTGATACCTGATGTAATGGTGGAAAACATGGCGATCCTTATTATTAGTGTTGGTCTCGCCTCCTATATCGGCAAAATCGCGGCACAATGGAGCCTTTACCGCTCCGCTGACTAAAATTTATCCGGCCAGACGCGAGATTTTTGCGCCGGGTCAAACCCGATATTTGAGTTGATGGAAAAGCCGTCAGTCGATGTGATTTTGGTGAAAAGCGTTTGACGCTGCCGGGCCGCTTTGGTTTAATGCGCCCCGTTGCCCGAATAGCTCAGTCGGTAGAGCAGGGGATTGAAAATCCCCGTGTCCCTGGTTCGATTCCGGGTTCGGGCACCATCTTTAAAGAACCCGCCTCTGGCGGGTTTTTGCGTTCTGTCACGAACCCGTTATCGAAGGTTCGATACACTCGCCACATCCTGTGGCTCGCCCTTCGGGTCGCGCTGACGCGCGATGCAAAAATGCTCCCGGCATTTTAGTCCGGGTTCGGGCACCATCTTTAAAGAACCCGCCTCTGGCGGGTTTTTGCG